>DATJSR010000075.1:0-10931 GCA_035504015.1 Steroidobacteraceae bacterium | reverse complement strand
GGTATCGCCTCTGTTGTTCGTGGTGCTCGCCATCACGGTGATCGGCATCGCGCTCGTGCCCCTGACCTGGCTCGCGGTGAGCCTCTTCGGCAAGGCCGTAGCGGTAGGGTGGATCGGACGGCGCTGCCTGAGCACGGCCCGTGGCGCCGCAGACACCGCGCATCCCCTGGCGCCGGTGCTCGAGGTGCTGCTGGGTGGTGTGGTCGTGCTCGGGCTCTATCTGGTGCCGGTGATCGGCATGCTCACCTACCTGCTGCTCGGAGCCCTCGGCTTCGGCGCAGTGATCTATACCATGCTCGAGCATGCGCGCACGACTCGCGCGCAAAGTGGCACGGCCGGCGAGGCCGGCACCGCACGTGCGTCCGTCGCCGGTGGCGCGAGCAGCGCCTCATACGCTGCCTCGAGCAGCGGCGCACACGGTGCCGGGGTTTCCATGCCGCCTCCTGCCGACGCAGGGGCGACCCCTGCGGCAGACGCGAGCGCCCCGCCGCCTGCCGACCGCGCCGGCCCATCCGCCGCGCTCGATCTCACGCTGCAACCGCGCGCCGGCTTCTGGATCCGCATGGGGGCGCTGTTCATCGATCTGCTGCTGGTTGCGGTGGTGCTCTCGCTGTTCGAGCGGCACTCGCACGGAAACGAGCTGCTGGCGCTGGCGCTCTATGGCGCCATCATGTGGAAGCTCAAGGGAACGACGGTCGGCGGAGCCATTTGCCATCTCAAGGTCGTCCGGCTCGATGGCCGGCCGCTCGATTGGGGAAGCGCGCTGCTACGCGCCCTCGGCTGCTTTCTGTCCCTGGTCGTCGCGGGCCTGGGCTTCATCTGGATCGCCATCGATCCGCAGCGGCAGGCCTGGCACGACAAGATCGCCGGCACCGTGGTAGTGAGCGTGCCGAGCGGCGTTCCGCTGCTTTGACCCGGCTCAGCCGGGCGGGATGGAAACGTCCGCGCGGTGCTGCCCGTTGGGCACCAACACCTCGGCGCTGAGCCGCGTGCCGCCGGGCACCAGCTGGTACGGGATGCAGGTATCGCTGAATTCCACGTTGTGCGTGCTGAAGAGCGGCAGGATGTCGTGCTTCACCTGCTCGATCAGCTCGCACTGGCCGGATTGACCGAGGGGCTCACGCGAGAGCTGCAGGCGCAGCGGAGCCCAGTGCGCCGGCACGCTCGGACCCTGAGCCGCGGGGCCGGGCTCGAGCACGTAGAAGGTTGCACTCACCATTGGAAAGGGCTCGGGCCGGCCCAGCGCGGCCGTGCAGCCGAGCTCGTGCACCTGCATGTCCGCACGGGCGCCCAGCTGGCGCAGCACGGAGGCGACCTGATCGCGCAAGCCTTCACACGAATAATGCGTGGTAAACCCCTGATAGGTAAAACGTATCTTCTTTTCCACCCAGTGTGCGGGCTGGGGGGCTGCGTCCCGCGCGCTCGCATCGGCGGCGCCCTGCCCGTTCTGGGCGCTCGCCGGTGACGGCACGGTCGCGCCGATGCCGGCGGCAAGGCCCAGGAGCAGCAACGTTGAAGAGCGCAAGGCGCGGAGTCGACACATGGCAGACGCTCCTGTGGAGCCGCAGCTAGACTGCAGCTCGCCAACGTGTGGGCGTGCCCGGCGTTGACACCGGTCCTGCGCCCACGCACTTCATTCTAGCGGACTCGACGGCTCGGATGTTCCAGCAGCTACTCACACCAGTGCACCACAGCCTCTGGCCCTCGTTCATCGTCGCGGGGCTGCCGATCGCAGTGGTGCTGGTGATGCTCGGCGTGCTGCGCCGCCCCGCCTGGCTCGCCTCGCTCGGCGGGCTCCTGACCGGTGCCGCGCTGGCGCTGCTCGTGTGGCAGATGCCGCCGCGCCTCGCTGCGCAGGCGATGGCGGCAGGCTTCACGTTCGCCGTCTGGCCCGTGATGTGGATCGTCGTGAATGCCCTGCTGCTGTATCAGATTGCGGTGCTGACCGGCCGCTTCGCCGCGTTTCGCGACTTCCTCCTCACGCACGTTCCCGACGATCGGCGCATCGTGCTGATCGTGGTCGGCTTCTGCTTCGGCGCCCTGCTCGAGGGGATCTCAGGTTTCGGTACACCCGTCGCCATCACGAGTGCGCTGCTGGTGCTGCTCGGCTTCGATGCGCGTCAGGCACTCACCTACACCTTGATCTTCAACACCGCGCCCGTCGCCTTCGGCGCGCTCGGCGTGCCGATCACCACTCTCGGCGCGGTCACGCACCTCTCGGATGTCACGCTCGGCGCGATGGTCGGCCGCCAGCTGCCCTTCATCGCGCTGTTGCTACCCTTCTATGTCACGGCACTGTATGGCGGACGCCGCTCACTGAGTGCACTGTGGCCGGTGCTGAGCGTTGCCGGTGGCAGCTTCGCGCTCACGCAGTATCTGGTCTCCAACTGGGTGAGCTACGCCCTGACCGACGTCCTCTCCTCGATGGGCTCACTCGCTCTCACGCTCGGCTTCCTGCGAGTGTGGCGCCCGCCGGCGGATCCGGCATTCCGGGTGCAGCGGCCGCAGGCGAGCGTCGCCGCAGACACGCGGGTTCCGGCTTGGCAGGGCTGGTTACCGTGGATCGTCGTGAGCGCAGTCGTGATCCTGTGGACGAGCCTGCACGTGCCACGGCTGCTCGAGGCGCGCATTGCCTGGCCGCAGCTGCACAAAGCGGTCTTTATCACGCTCTATCGCACACCCTACGATGCGGTGTGGGACTTTCAGCCCTTCGCCACCGGCACGGCCATCCTGCTCGCCTGCCTCATCACTGCGCTGCTCGTGCGCTGTCCGCCCGCACTCTTCCTGCGCGCCGTGCAAATCACCTGGCGCCAAAGCCGCCTGACGGTGCTCACCGTCGGACTGATCGTCGCACTTGCCTATCTGATGAACTATGCCGGACTGAACTACACGCTCGGACTGGGCGTCGCCTCCGCCGGGGTACTCTTCCCGCTGCTCTCAGCTTTCCTCGGCTGGGTGGCGGTCTTTCTCTCGGGCAGCGACACCTCCGGCAACGCGCTCTTTGGCAACCTGCAGGTGATCGCCGCCCAGCAGCTGCACCTGAGTCCGGTGCTGATCGCGGCCAGCAATTCCTCGGGCGGTGTGATGGGCAAGATGATCTCGCCGCAGAATCTCGCCACCGGCGCATCGGTGACGGCGCTGCACGGAGCCGAGGGCGCGGTGCTCGCCAGCACCTTCCGGCACAGCTTGGTGCTCATGGTGCTGCTCGGCCTCATCGTCGCCGCGCAACAATATCTGTGGCCCTGGATGATCGCGCACTAGAGCGTCTCTACGGCGCTTCCGGCTATCATGGGCCGCATGCGCCCGCAGCGCGACAGCGCCCATCCACACCGCGGCGGTCACGATCACGACCCCACGCATGATCATGGCCATGCGCACGATCAGGGCCATGCGCACGATCACGAACACCACGGTGATCCTGAGGACCACCACCATCAGGGTCATGATCAGCCTTCCCACGGCACGCACTCGCATGCCGGCCATTCGCATGCCCATGGCGCCGGTGCCGACGAGTGGCGCGTGGCGGGCGCGTTCCTCATCGTGGTGGTGTTTCTCGCGATTCAGGTCGCCGGCGGCCTGATCTCAGGCTCCCTGGCATTGCTCGCCGATGCCGGCCACATGGTCTCCGACGCCGCTGCGCTCGGCATGAGCTGGGCGGCGCTGCGCATCGGCCGGCGCCCCGCCGACCCGCGTCGCTCCTACGGCTACCGCCGGCTCGAGGTGCTGGTCGCTTTCGCCAACGGCTGCGCGTTGCTCGTCGTCACCCTGTGGATCGTGTGCGAGGCGGTGGTACGCCTGGTCGCACCGCATCCGGTGCTGGGCCGTCCGATGCTGGCCGTCGCCATCGCCGGGCTGCTCGCCAACGCACTCGCTTTCGCCATTCTCAGTGGCGGGCGCCGCGACAATCTCAACCTGCGCAGCGCCTGGCTGCACGTGCTCGGGGATCTGCTCGGCTTTGCCATCACGGTCGTCGCCGCCGCAGTCATCGTGCTCACTGGCTGGTCGCGGATCGATCCGCTGCTGTCGATGGCGGTGGCGGTGCTCATTCTGCGAAGCGCCGTGCAGATCGTGCGCTCCTCCGGCCACATCCTGCTCGAGGGCGCACCGGTCGGGGTCGACGCCGCGGCCGTGCGCGATGATCTGCTGGGGGCGCTGCCAAGCGTCTGCGATGTGCACCATGTGCACGCCTGGTCGCTCACCGAGGAGGAGCAGTTCATCACGCTGCACGTGCGCGCCACGGCCGATGCCGATGTGATCCGCCTGGTGCCGGCCATCTGCCAGCGCCTCGAGCAGCGCTTCGGCATTACGCACGCGACGATTCAGGTCGATCACGACGTCTGCGACGACGAGCATCACGGTTGAACGCACCAAGCTTGCTCGCAGCCCTGGGGCTCGCGCTGTTGGCGGCCGGACCGCTGCGAGCGGCCGCTGCATCCGCAGGCGCCGTGGATGACGCGCGGCTGCAGGCAGCGGCCGCTCACCCTCAGGACTGGATCACCTACGGGGGTACCTGGAGCGAGCAGCGCTATTCGGCGCTCACGCAGATCAACGAGCGTACCGTCGGGCGGCTGCGTCCGGCGTGGTCGTTCGAGCTCGACACCACGCGCGGGCAGGAGGCGACCCCGCTCGAGGTCGACGGAGTGCTCTACGTCAGCACGGCGTGGAGCAAGGTGTACGCGCTCGATGCGCGCACGGGCCGGCAGATCTGGTTCTTCGATCCGAAGGTGCCGGGAGCCGCCGCGGTGCCGATCTGCTGCGACGTGAACAACCGCGGCGTCGCGGTCTACCAGGGCAAGGTGTTCGTGGGCACGCTCGATGGGCGCCTGATCGCACTCGATGCGGCAAGTGGCAAGCCGCTGTGGAGCGTCGCCACGTTCGCCCCGGAGCAGGGCTACTCGATGACCGGCGCACCGCGCGCCGCGCGCGGCAAGGTCTTCATCGGCAATGCGGGCGCCGACTTCGGCGGCCGTGGCTTCGTCAGCGCCTACGATGCCGCGAGCGGGCGACTCGTGTGGCGGTTCTATACGGTGCCGAGCGCCTCGGGCGCGCCCGATGGCGCCGCCTCGGATGCGGCGCTGGCAAGACTCGCGAGGCCCTCCTGGATCGGTGCGCTACCGCATGCGGGGGGCGGAAACGCCTGGAATGCGCTCGTGTACGACCCCGATTTCAATTGTCTGTACTTCGGCACCGGCAACGCGTATCCCTGGAACCCCACCTTCCGAGCCCGATCGGGCGACAATCTGTTCACCGCCTCTCTGGTCGCCGTCGATGCCGACACCGGCGCCTATCGCTGGCATTACCAGGAGACACCCGGGGATGCCTGGGACTTTGATTCGGTCGCCGATATCACGCTGGTGGATCTGCCGCTCGAGGGAAGAGCGCACAAGCTGCTGCTGCATGCGCCGAAGAACGGCTTCTTCTACGTCATCGATCGCGCCACGGGCAAGCTGCTCTCCGCCACCGCCTATGTGCCCGGGATCAACTGGGCGCGCGGGATCGACCCGCAGACGGGGAGGCCCGAGGTGGCCCCGCAGGCGCATTACAAGGATGCGCCTTGGACCGGCAGCCCCGGCGGCGGTGGCGCCCACAACTGGAACCCGGTCGCCTACAGCCCGCAGACGCGGCTCATTTACATTCCGGCGCAGCAGAACTACACGCGCTATCGCCCCACCCGCCGCTTCGAGTTCATCGAGCCAGTCGGCAACCTGGGCGTCGACCTGTTCGGCGCGCAGCATGGCGCCGAGGCACGCGAGGCCCCGCCTCGGGGCAAGTCGTACCTGCTCGCCTGGGATCCCATTGCCCGGCACGCGGCATGGCAGGTCGAGGGCGGCGGGGGCGGTGTGCTTGCAACTGCCGGAGGACTCGTCCTGCAGGGGCGCAGCCGCGACGGCCTGCTCGGCAGCCTCGCCGCGTTTCGGGCGAGCAACGGCGCGCCCCTGTGGAGCTGGAACGTGCCCGATGCCATCCTCGGCGGACCGAGCACCTACAGCATCGGCGGGGAACAATATGTCACCGTCGCGACGGGCGCCGGGCTCATGAGCTTCGGGGCGCAGCCGCGCGCCCGACACCCTGGTCATGTCATCGCCTTCAAGCTCGACGGCAACGCCACGCTGCCGCCGGATCCGCCTGCGCCCCCACCCGCCAACCCGCCCGCTCGAGTGGCTCCCGCAGCCGCGGTGCGCGCCGGGGAGACTCTCTATGGAAGCTACTGCTCGCGCTGTCACGGCGTAGAGACCGCCTCGGCGAACGTGCTGCCGGATCTGCGCCGCGCCGCCATGCTCACCGAGCCGGACGCCTGGCAGTCGATCGTGATCGGTGGCCTCTTCGCCGATCAGGGGATGGCGAGCTGGCGGCGCTTTCTCAGCCCCGCGGACGCCGAAGCGATTCGCCAGTACGTGGGAGAGCAGGCGCGCGCACTGCGCCGGCGCGAGGCCGCCGCCGCGCCCACGCCCTGAGGTGCGCGGCGATGGCTGCGGCTCGAGCCTGGCGACAAATCGTGCCGCGGTAGGAAAGGTGTTTATACTTCACATCCCGAGCAGTGGTGCCACACTGCGCTGCGATCGCATCAAACAGATCCGCGGCTCATGAGCCGAAGCGCTCGGACCCGTCACCGGTCCCGGCCGCGGGCCTCGAAGGAGAGGCGTTATGAACGTTGCACAGACCATCGCCGAAGTGATGAAGCGCGAGGGCAATGAGGTCCTGCTTGCCTATCCGCTCAACCCGCTCACCGAGTCCTGCGCCGCGGCCGGCATCCGGCCGATCATCGTGCGCCAGGAGCGCATCGGCATTCACATGGCGGATGCAATCAGCCGGCTCAGCGCCGGTGACACGGTCGGGGTGTTCTGCCAGCAGGCTGGCCCGGGCGTGGAGAACTCCTTCGGCGCGGTGGCGCAGGCGTGGTCGGAATGCGTACCGCTCATCGTCATACCGGGCGGCTCGGGTCGACGGGATGTGTGGGTGCGTCCCGGCTTCAATGCCACGCTCAACTATCAGCACATCACCAAGTCGGCCGAGATGATCACGACGCCGACGCAGATCGTGCCGGCCCTGCGTCGCGCTTACACCCAGGCCCGCAACGGACGCCCCGGCCCTTGCCTCATCGAGGTGCCCGGCGACATGTGGATGGAGGAGGTTCCGGGGCAGCTCGACTACAAGCCGGTGAAGCGCGTGCTCTTCGCGCCCGATCACGCTGCGGTGGATGCCGCCGCTGCGGTGCTCATCGAGGCACAGCGGCCCCTGATCTACGCCGGCCAGGGCGTGCATTACGCGCGTGGCTGGGAGGAGCTGCGGCAGTTTGCCGAGATGCTCGAGGCACCCGTATGCACCAGCCTCGAGGGCAAGAGCGCCTTCCCCGAGACCCACCCGCTCTCCTTGGGCGCGGGCGGGGTGTCGATGCCGCGACCGGTCTTTCAGCACGTGCAGGACGCCGATGTCGTGATCGGCGTCGGCGCCAGCTTCACGGCCACGGGCTTCGGCATCAAGTTCCCCACCGCCAACAAAACGTTCATTCACAACACCGTCGACCCGATGGACATCAACAAGCACATCCCGACCGAGCACGCGCTCATCGGCGATGCCAAGTTGACTCTCGCGATGCTCACGGAGGCGGTGAAGGACCGCCTCGGCGGCAGGCCGCGCGGGCGCGCCGCGGAGGTCGCCGCGCGCGTCAAGCAGCAGCGGGACACTTGGCTCGCCGAGTGGATGCCGCTGCTCACGAGCGACATGAAGCCGCTCTCGCCGTATCGGGTCATCTGGGATCTGCAGCAGATCGCCGACGTGTCCAACATCATCATCACGCACGATGCGGGCAGCCCGCGCGACGAGCTGATCCCGTTCTGGCAGAGCAAGGCCCCGCACAGCTACATCGGCTGGGGCAAGACCACGCAGCTCGGCTATGGCCTCGGGCTTGCGATGGGCGCGAAGCTTTCCCACCCCGACAAGCTCTGCATCAACATGTGGGGCGATGCGGCCATCGGCATGACAGGCATGGACTTCGAGACCTGCGTGCGCGATCGCATCCCGATTCTGTCGATCCTGTTCAACAACTACTCGATGGCGATGGAGCTCAAGGCCATGAAGGTCTCCACCGAGCGCTATCACTCCACGGACATCTCCGGCAACTACGCCGAATGGGCCAAGGCGCTTGGTGGCTACGGCGAGCGCGTGACCTCGCCCGATCAGGTCACGCACGCGCTGCTGCAGGGCATTGCCGCCACCAAGCGAGGCCAGCCGGCGCTACTCGAGTTCATGACCACCAAGAACAAGATTTATTCCACCTTCGACGCAGGCTACCGGGCCTGACGGGGAAGCGCCGGCGTGGGCCGCTTCGTGATCCAGCCGCACTTTCGCCTGCAGGAGTGGGTGGCGCAGGAGAAGGGCTATTTCGCGGCCGAGGGCCTCGAGTACGTCTTTCAGGAGCAGGTGCGCTCGAGCGACGGCAAGATCCACGATCAGCCCGCGAGGGTCGGCGCCTACCAGTCCTTCGAGGCAGGCCGCAGCGCCGATGTGAGCTGCGCCTGTCATTGGACCGTGAACGTAGCCGCCGCCAGCGGCCACGGCAAGCTCTACGCCAACGCCTACTCGGTCGCCCCGGGGGCGATCTTCGTGCCTGCAGACTCGGCCGTGCGCGAGCCCGCGCAGCTCGCCGGCGTGCCGATCTCGGTCGGCTATCAATCCGGCAGCCACTACAGCACCGTACAGGCGCTCGAGCAGTACCTGCCGCCCGCCGAGATCCAGCTGTCATTCAATGACGGCATGCTGTTCAAGCGCCTGGAGCTGCTCCTCGAGGGACGCGTCCCCGCCGCCACACTCTTCAGCGGCCCGTACTACTTCGCCGAGCAGCTGGGATTTCGCAAGATCATCGATACCACTTTCATGATCGCCGCCATGATCACGGGCGATCCGGACCCCGCCGATCTCGAGCGCTACTTCCGGGCGCTGCGGCGCGCGCAGCGCGACATCGACCTGCGGCCCGAGCGCTACACGCACTACTACCAGCGCGAGTTCCCCGAGCGCTATCACGCGCGGATGGACACGAGGCGCTGGGGGCCCGGTGAGCGGCTGGTGTTCGAGCCGTACACGCAGGAGGCCTTCGAGCAATCGCGCGAGTGGATCGCGCAACATCGCATCTTTGCGCAGGACAAGCTCGGCTCGCGCGACTACGCCGAAGCCATCGTTAGCTAGGACGCCCGCACCCGCGGCCTAGGGACTCGGCTCGCTCACCGCCAGCAGCAGCCGCTCGGGTGCTGCCACGCGCACGTATTCGATCCGCCCGGGCTGCTCGCGCCTGCCGACCCACAGGTAGCCCGCCTCGCTGGCGCGGATGTCATAGACGATGCGCTCACCTTGGGCCAGGGTCTCACCGAAGATGTGCGCCGGACGATCGACGTACAGCAACAGCAGCGCGCTGCCGCTCCTCGCATCGATCCAGTCGGTGCTGCCGAGCGGCTCGATGCCCTCGGCCTGCAGCACCGCGGGCGCCAGCCGCGCCAACTGGGCGGCCGCGGGCTCGATGTGCAGGTAGGGCAGGCTGAAGTGCGTGGGCTCGAGCTCGGGAAGCAGATCCGGGATCGAGCGATTGAGATCGAGCGCGAAGGAGCCATTGGCCGCAAGCTGCGGATGCTGCAGCTCCCCCGCGCCAGGAGCACCGTAGAGATCCCCGGTCACGTAGGGAAACCAGAGGCGAAAGGTGCTCGCCGCCGGCACCGGGCGCGGCACCTGGCCATCGGCCCCTCGAAACACGAGCTGCGCATGCAGCACCCACTCCGGCCGATCCGGTGGAGCACGTCCGTGACAGGCCGCAAGCAGCACACACGCGAGCAGGCCGCCCGATGCCAGCCGACTGCTGCGCCGGTGGCTCAATCGAGCTCTTCGGCGCCGACGAGGGCACCCGCCGGTTGCGGCAGCCTCGCGCTCGCGGGGTGAGTTTGCACCCAGGCGTGCAGCGCCACCGCGCCGAGCACGATCGGCAAGCCGAGCAGCAACTGCGGCGAGAAGCGCTCGTGTCCCAGCCATCCGCCGACGATCAGTCCGACGGGCGCGTTCACATAGGCGTAGCTGGTGGCAAGCGGCGCCGAGACGTGCTCGACCAGGTAGCGAAAGGCGGAGAAGGCGACGATCGAGCCGAACAGCACCAGGTACAGCCAGGCTACAAGGGCCGACCCGCCAGGGATGCCCCGCGGGTGCTCGCCCAAGGCCACACTGGCGGCGAGCGCGAACACACCCGCCACCAGCATCTCGGCCCCGAAGCCGCTCGGCCCGCGGGGCACATCGATGTGACGCGACAGCACGGTGCCGAAGGACCAGCAGCACACGGCGAACAGAACGATCGCGGTCCCCGAAGTCCTCGCCTGCAGATCCCGACCCATCAGCATCAGCGCTGCGCCGAGCGCGCCGAGCAGGATGGCGCCCCACTCGAGCCGCTGCGGCCGCTCACCGAACAGACACGACCAGAGGGCTGCGGCGAGCGGCATGGTGCTGATCAGGGCGACCGCGGCGCCCGAGCTCAGCCAGCGCTCGGCGACGGTCACCGTGGCATTGCCGCCGATGAGCAGCAGCATGCCGATGAGCCCGGCGGCCAGCCACTGTCGCGGGGTGGGCAGCGGCTGGCGGCGCAGGACTTGCCAGCCGAGCAGCACCGCCCCCGCGACCGTGAAGCGCGTGCCGGCGAGCCACACGGGAGGCATGCCGGCGATCGCGACCTTGATCCCGAAGAAAGTCGTCCCCCAGATGATGTACACGGCCGCGAGGCACGCCACCAGCATCCAGGTCGAAGGTGCAGCGGGGGTCGTGCGCTCGGCCGTTGCGGTTGCACTCACGGGCAGATGCTAGCGCACAGGCGCTGGCGGCTGCGGCTTCTTGCCCGTTTGCGGGACGTGCGCGGCTCAGGCGCCGGGGTCCAGCGCCGCGGCCTGCGCGGGCGCGCCGGCCCG
>DATJSR010000074.1:0-18731 GCA_035504015.1 Steroidobacteraceae bacterium | reverse complement strand
GTATGACATTTGAAAACACACGTGCGTGCCTTCGACGACGACGCTCGTGTTGGCGATCTTCCAAGAAATTGCAAACGGGCTGACACAAACCATACCTAGCCTCACTGCTCGAGACTCTCTGATTCGAACTCGCACTCCGGGTGAAGGGGGAACAGATGAAGTGTGACTCGAAGCGTCTGCTCGTCGTCGCGCTCAACTACGCACCGGAGAAAACAGGTATAGGGAAGTACGTCGGCGAAATGACCGAGTGGCTCGCAGCGCGAGACGTTGCGGTCCGAGTCGTTACCGCACCGCCCTACTACCCGGAGTGGAGCGTCAAACAAGGCTACTGCGCACACCGCTATCGCACGGAGTGGCACGCGGGATCAAAGGTCTATCGCTGTCCGGTGTGGGTACCACGGAATCCGCGCGGCATGACTCGTCTGCTGCATCTGCTGTCCTTCGCCATCTCCAGCTTTCCGGTGATTCTGTGGCAGGCGCTCGCCTGGCGACCCGACGTGATTTTCGTCGTGGAGCCTCCGCTCGGCGCCGCGCCCGGAGCGCGCCTCGCTGCAAAGCTCTGCGGCGCAAGCTCCTGGCTGCACGTGCAGGACCTCGAGGTGGATGCGGCCTTCGAGCTCGGCTTGCTGCGCACGCCGCTGCTGCGGCGCTTGACGCTTGCGGTCGAGCGCTGGCTGCTGCGCGGGTTCAGCCATGTCTCTAACATCTCCGAGGCCATGGGCATGCGGCTCGAGCAGAAGGGCGTGGAGCGCCAACGCATGCTGTTCTTCCCGAACTGGGTCGACACCGAGATGATCCGCCCGATGGAGCGCCAGAACGCACTGCGCACCGAGCTCGCGATCGAGCCGCGCACGCGGGTGGTGCTGTATTCCGGGAACATGGGGGAGAAGCAGGGGCTCGATCTGATCCTGCAGGTCGCCCGGCGGTTCGACAACGAGGCCGACGTGCTGTTCCTGTTGTGCGGCGATGGCGCCGTCAGGGAGCGCATCGGCCGCGCTGCACGCGGCTTGCGCAACGTGCGTCTGATCCCGTTGCAGCCGCTCGCACGCTTGAATGAGTTATTGAATCTGGCCGATGTGCACCTGCTGCCGCAACGCACCGAGGCGACCGACCTCGTGTTGCCCTCCAAACTCACGGCGATGATGGCAAGTGGCCGACCGGTGGTGGCGGCCGCGCGCGGCGGCTCGGACGTCGCCCGCTTCGCCGGCAAGGGCGGCCTGGTGGTCGCGCCGGGGGATGTCAGTGCCTTCGACCGCGCGATCCGCCGTCTGCTGAGCGATGGAACGCTCAGTCGGCGACTCGGTGCGGCAGGGCGCGCGTGCGCGCTGCATCACTGGGAGCGCGACTCGGTGCTGCGGCGGACCTTCACGCAGTTGCCCGCCTTCGCCGGGCTCTTCGCTGACGCCGGCCGCGATCAGGTCGCAGAGGCTTCCGTGGTGGAGGAGGTACTGTCGGCGCGGGAGGCGGTCGTGCATCCGGAGCTCGCGAGCTCGCTCGCCCTCGCCAAGGCTGCGGCCAATGCCGGAGCTCACGCGGCGTTGCGACAGGCGCAACGCAAAGTGGCCGGCTGAAGGCTGCCGCGGGCCCTGCCTCGACGAGTCGCCGTGACGCCATTTCACCTGTTGTTGCTGGCGGCATGCGCGAGCATGTTGGTGATCCCGCCGCTGTGGCGCTGGGCGCCGCGTCTCGGGCTGCTGGACGTGCCCGATGCGCGCAAGGTTCACGCCGCTCCGGTACCGCGCGTGGGCGGCTGGGGAATTACGCTCGGCATCCTGATTCCCCTCACGCTGGTGTGGAATATCGACCCGCTGCTCAAGTTCTACATGGCAGGGGCGCTCATCCTCTTTCTGTTCGGCGTGTGGGACGACGCGCGGGAGATCGGCCACTGGCCCAAATTCCTCGGGCAGGTGCTGGCGGCCACGCTCGTCGTGTACGGTGGTGGACTATACATCTGGAGCTTCCCGTTTCTCGACGGCGTCGAGCTTGCTCCGCAGATCGGCAAGCCCTTCACGGTGTTCGCGATCGTCGGCGTCATCAACGCCGTGAATCACTCCGACGGGCTCGACGGTCTGGCGGCGGGCGAGGCCATGTTGAGCCTGATCGCGCTCGCGATCCTGGGCCATCTCGGGAACAGCACGCTCGTCGTGGCCATCGCACTGGCGGCGGCCGGCGGCGTACTCGGGTTTTTGCGGTACAACAGCCATCCCGCAAGAATCTTCATGGGGGATTCGGGAAGTCAGGTGCTCGGCTACACGCTGGGCTTTCTAGCCGTCTACCTCACCCAAGTCGCCGACACGGCTTTGAGCGCCGCCTTGCCACTGCTGATTCTCGGAGTGCCGCTCGCGGATATTCTGGGCGTGCTGTTCCTCCGCGTCCGCAGCAACGTCAACTGGTTCAAGGCCACTCGCAACCACCTTCATCACCGGCTCCTCGATCGGGGATTCAAGCACTATCAGACGGTGGTGATCATTTATTCGATCCAGGCATTGCTCGCCGTCAGCGCCGTGTTGCTGCGCTATGAGTCCGACCTCGTGGTGGTGGCGACGTATTTGCTGGTGAGCGTCGCGCTCTTTGCCGTGCTCACCCTTGCCGAGCGCACGGGATGGCATTTCATCGAGTATGACCGCGCGCTCGCGCGCCTGCCCGCCGCCCTCGCGCGGCTCGAGCGCAGCCGGGTGCTGCGCGAGCTGCCGTGCGTGCTCATCTCCGTGGCCGTCCCGACCTTCATGATCCTGGGCTCCATGACGGTGGCGCGCGTGCCGCACGACGTGGGTGTCGTCGCCGCATTGCTCGCAGGAATCGTGGCACTGGAGATGGGTCGCTCGCGGGCCATCGGCTCCATGCTGGTTCGGCTTGCGGTGTACGTGGCGGCGATCGCCACGGTCTATCTGATCGTGGGCTCCTCCGCAGGTGGCGAGCGGCCCTTGCAGCTCGCGACTCTCGGCATCACCGGTGCGCTCGTCATCGCCGTCAGCGGCTACGTCGGCTTTGCGTCGGACAAGAAGTTCGGCACCACGCCGACCGACACGCTGATTCTGCTGGTGGTGCTGGCGTTGCTCGTGCTCGGCAACATCGACATCGGACTGCATACCCTCGCGGAGATCGTGGTCTACGCGGTGGTATTGCTCTACGCCTGCGAGGTGCTGATCGGGCGTACGTCACGGCGCTGGAACTCGCTGCATCTCGCCACCCTCGCGAGTCTCACCATCATGGCCTTCAGGGGCGCTGCATAGCCGGCTGCACACTGTCGCCGTCCGACGACTGTCATCCCCACGTCATGGGGTGTGCCTACAGTTTGGCCCTCTCTCGAATGACGGGGATGGCGGAGCCGCTTCGCGGCCCTGCCGTCGATACCAAGAAGGCCCACGGCCATGCGGCGGATCTCACGACTCCTGTGGTGCGCTCTCGCAGGCTTGCTGCTGTGTCAGCACGCCTACGCTCAGGTGCCGCTGGTCGCCGAGGCACAAACCGTGGCCGCACCGACCCAGGGTGTGCCGCTGGAATACAGCTTCGTCGTGCCGGCTGCCGGCACCTATCAGGTCACCCTCGTCGATCTCGGGGCGCAGCTTGCGGCACCTGCGCCGCTCGCCTACGCGCAACTCGCCATCACGAGCGGCACGAGCCTCGTCACGCTGACCGGCACCAACGTGGTCGGCGGCACCGATCTCAGCTCCCCGGGAAGCGCTCAGTTCTCGGCGACCGCCGGAACGTACGTCGTTCACGTGATCGGCACACCGGGCACCGGGCTCGGATCCGGCCCGGTCGGGATCCAGATCACGAGCACCTCGGGCAACACCCCCGTCGCATCCTTCTCGGGCATCCTCGCGCTGCCGCCGAGCGCAGTACCGACCAACGAGAGCGTGCTCGATAGCAGCTTCACGATCAAAACGGCAGGGACCTACCAGGTCACGCTGAGCGATCTGCAGCTGCCCCAGCCGCTGTCAGCGCTGCTATTGCTCATCGTGCAACCGGGAAGCGCCACACCGACCCTTACCCTCTCGGCGGCGGGCTCGACCAGCGTGTCGCTGCAGCCCGGCCAATACGACGTGTTCGCGGTGGGGATGGCGAGCTCGACCGTGAGCGCCGGACTGTTCAGTGTGAGCGTGGCGGCGAGCGGCAGCACGCCGCTGTACGCGGACACGATGCCGATAGGGGCCGTCTCATTGCTCGGCAACCCCTCGCTCAGCGCGGGCTCCTATACGCTCGCGGCGCGCGATCTCGCTTACCCGAATGCGTTGGGCCAGCTGGGAGCGATCGTGGTGCTCAACGGCCAGTCAGCGGCGCAGGTGGCCGGTGCCGGACAACAGACTTTCACGGCGAGCGAGAGCACCTATCAGGTATTCGGACTCGCGACGGCGGGGGCTGCGGGGGCCGGCAGCTATGCCGTCACCGTCGAGCCACAAAGCGGGGCCGCCGCGCTCAGCGTGGCGCGCGCCGTGGGCACCTCGAGCGTGTCCGGGTACAGCTTTGATGTGGCGGTGACGGCTGCAGGCACCTATGGACTCGCGCTGGCGGATTTCGGCTTCCCGGCATCGTTCACCACACTCAGTGCCGAGGCGGTCGAAGGAGGCACGCTGCTCGGCAGCGCACTGAGCGGTGTCGGCACGGAAAATCTGACGGTAACGGATGCGGGAACGGTCTCGCTGCTGGTGTTCGCGCAACCGACACAGTCGGGCGGTCTGTTCGGCATCGATCTCAATTCCGGCGGCACGCCCCTCTTTGAAACGACGCAGGGTGTGGGTCAGCTGTTCTCCAGTACGCAGGTCTCGATCACGACCCCAGGGACCTATACGGTCAGCGTCGCCGATCTCGCCTTTCCAGCCACCTTCGGCACGCTCGCGGTGGCCGTCACGCGGGGAACGCAGCAGGTGGGTGACAT
This sequence comes from Steroidobacteraceae bacterium, assembly GCA_035504015.1. Classification (GTDB taxonomy): domain Bacteria; phylum Pseudomonadota; class Gammaproteobacteria; order Steroidobacterales; family Steroidobacteraceae; genus JASHUC01. The sequence continues at coordinate 13,852 of DATJSR010000074.1, read as the reverse complement.
CTACGGCGGGGGTTCCTTCGCGTTCGCCGCCACGCCGGGCAACTACATCATCAGCTTCGTTGCCGAGCCGACCGGTACGGACCAGGCGGGCACGTATGCACTGACCTTGGCGCCGTCCCCGGCGGCTCCGACGGTGAGCTTCTCTGCCGATGAGACCAGCGTTTCCTCGGGCGCCACCGTCACTCTCGTGTGGAGCTCGACCGGGGCGACTTCCTGCAGCGGGAGCAGCAATCCGGCGGGCGTGTGGAGTGCCGGCAACCTCGCCGCGAGCGGCCAGGCATCGAGCGCGGCCATCACGGCGGCGACTACCTTCACGGTGACGTGTACCGGAGCGGGTGGCAGCACCTCGCAATCGGTGAAGGTGGCTCTGTCGCCATCCAAGGGCGGCGGCGGGGCGATCGGCCTCGAGCTTCTGTTGGCACTTGCAGGAGCGCTGGCTCTGCGGCCCCTGAGCAGGCGTCACGTGCGCCGCCCGCGCCGCCCCGCGCGGCCGTAGCGCTGCAGCGCGACTCGAGCGAGCGCGCAAGGGGCCTCCCTGCGTCATGCGTACGTCACGCGGGCGGCCTAGTGTACGGCCTCCCCATAAATACAAGCTGCGATTGAACGGCAGGACTCCGGCGCCATGCGCATTGCCCACCAAAATCTCTCTCTGATCCTGTTGCTCGGTGTGCTCTCGGCCTGCGGGGGTGCACAGTCGCGCCTTGCGAGCCACATGAGTCGCGGCCAGCAGTATTTCGCCGACGGAAACTTTGCAAAAGCGAACGTCGAATTCCGCAACGCCATGCAGCTGGCGCCGAAATCCTCGGCGGCTCGCATCATGGCGGCCCGCACCGCCGAGTCGCTCGCGCGCCCGCGGGATGCCGTCGGACTCTATCAGTCGGTTCTGGAGCTCGACCCCGACAATCTCGAGGCGCGCACGCAACTGGCGCGGCTGTACGTGCTCGGCGGCGCGGCAAATCAGGCACTCGGCATCCTTGCCCCGGGGCTGGCCAAGCATCCGGGCGACGCCGCGCTGCTCACCGTGCGGGCGGGCGCGGAGGCTCAGCTGAACGAGCTGACGCAGGCCCAGACTGACGTCGATCGCGCCTTGAGGCTGGCACCGACCCATGAGGATGCGGTCGCGCTGCGGGCGGGCCTTTACCGCAAGGCGAACGACGCTGCAGACGCCATCGCGCTGCTCGAGAGCACGCTGCGCCGAATTCCCAGCTCCGTCGGCTTGCGCCAGGTGCTGGCAGATGTCTACGCCGAGTCGGGTGAGCAGGAGAAAGCCGCGGACCAGGTGCGGGCGCTCATTCGTCTGGTTCCCACTGAGCTGCGCTATCGCTACGTACTCGCATCCCTCGAGGAGCGGACTCGGCACCCGGATGCTGCGCAACGCGTCCTCGAGGAGGCCGTGCGGGCCTTTCCGGACTCCGACAGTCCCAAGCTCGCTCTGGTGAGCCTGCTCACGCGTGCGCACGGGCGCGAGGCGGGAGAGCGGGTTCTGCGCGGTTACATCGCACAGCAGCCCAAGGATCTCGACCTGCCCCTGGAGCTCGGGGCGCTGCTCCAGTCGACAGGCGCCATGGTAGATGCGCGCGCCGAATATCAGGAGGTCATCCGGCGCGACGGCACCGGCCCGAAGGCGCTCGCGGCCATGGATCGCCTGGCGGCGCTCGACTTCGCCCACGCAAACTTCGATGCGGCGCGCCAGCAGCTCACCGCAGTACTGAAGGTCAATCCCGGCGATAACGACGCATTGGCACTGCGCGCGCAGATCGCCCTCATCAAGGGCGACTCGGCGTCGGCGGTCGGCGACCTGCGCGTCGTGCTTCGCGATCACCCGAGGTCCGCGGGGCTGCAACAGCTGCTCGCGCGCGCCTATCTGCAGCAGGGCGATCCAGATCTGGCGCTGCAGGCCATGCAAAGCGCACTGGATGCGAACCCGGCCGACGATGCCGTCCGCATCGAGGTGGCGCTGCTGATGATACGAACGCAGAAGGCCGACCAGGCGGTCAAGCTGCTGCAGGACAGCGCGCAGCGGGCGCCGGACAACGTGCCCCTGCAGGACACCCTGATCCGTGCTTACCTCAATGTCCATGACTTCGGCGATGCACGCACCGCCGCGGAGGCGCTGCAGACCCGCCGGCCGAATCTGGCCGACGGATTCTATCTCGCCGGACTGGCGAGCCAGGGGCAGCATCGTTGGGACGACGCGGGTACTGCTTTCGAGCGCGCGCTACGGTTGCATCCCGGTGACTTCCAGGTACTGTCCGCGCTCGCCGAGATGCAAGCGGCCACGGGTCATCGGGCGCAGGCGCTTGCCCTGCTGAGGAACGAGACCACGCGCGATCCCAAGGACGCTGCCGCGCTCGATCTTCTGGGTCAGCTCTACCTCGCCGACAGGCAGCCCGCGCTCGCCGTGCAGGCTCTCAACGCTGCCGTCAGCGTCGCACCCCACTGGTGGTTGGCTGCTCGCAACCTGGCCGTGGCCAAGCTGGCGATGCACGATTTTGACGGTGCGATTGCTGCTTACCGCCTGGCGATAAAGGCCGCACCCGCCGAAGCCACCCTGGTGAACGAGCTCGCGACACTCTACGTCTCCCATGGTCGCAGCGAGGCCGCCATCGGCGCTTTCGAGGATTGGCACCGGCGCAACCCTCAGGTGCAGCTGGTGGCCAGGAACCTGGCGATGCTCCTCGTCACCTATCGACGCGACCGCGCGAGCCTCGATGAGGCGCGCGACCTGACCGAGGCATTCAGCTCCTCCACGGACGGTCATCTTCTCGATACCAATGGCTGGGTGCACTTCAAGCGCGAAGAGTACGCCGCCGCCGTGCCCATCCTGCAACGCGCCACCGAGCGGGCTCCCGAGGCGAGGGAGATCCGCTATCACCTCGGGATGGCGGAGCTGCGCACCGGGCAGAAGGACCGCGCCCGCCGCGACCTCACGAGCGCCGTGTCGGGCTCGGCCAGATTCGCGGGCGTCGATGAAGCGCGCGCCACGCTGGCTTCTCTGAACAGCGGCACCGGTTGATGGCATTGAGGGGCGCGCGAGGCGCCGCCGGGCTCGCCGTCTGGCTGCTGCTGCAGGCCGCGAGTGCGCTCGCCGAGGATGCGTCGGCGTCTGCCGCACCGAAGGCACAGCCGAAGTTCGATGTCTACGAGTTCCGCGTTCTCGGGAACACGGTGTTACCCGCACGAGCCGTCGAAGCCGCCGTCTACCCCTTCCTCGGACCCGGCAAGACACTCACCGACGTGGAGGCCGCGCGGGCGACTTTGGAGAAGGCGTACCACGACCGGGGATATGCCACGGTCTTCGTCGATATTCCGCCCCAGGAGGTCGTCGACAACGTCGTGCGATTGCGCGTAACGGAGGGACGCATCGAGAGAACGAGGATCAGCGGCGCCCGCTACTTCTCCGAAGGCAAGATTCTGGCGGCGCTCGCGCAGGCGAAGCCGGGGGAGATTCCCAACATCCCCGTGCTGCAAAGCGAGGTGGCGGCGCTCAACGCCCAGACCAGCGATCGCACCGTGGTCCCGGTGCTGAAGGCCGGCTCGGTGCCTGGAACCATGGACCTGGATCTGAAGGTGACCGATCACCTGCCTCTGCACGGGAGCGTGGAGCTCAACGACGAGGCCTCCGCCGATACGCCCCCGCTGCGAGCGAGCGTCTCGGCGAGCTACAGCGACCTGTTCGCACAGCTCGACAATCTCGCCTTTCAGTACCAGGACTCGCCGCAGAACATCGACAAGGTCAAGGTGATCGCGGCCAACTACACCTTCCATCCACTGTGGGGCGGCTGGCAGCCTTCGATTCTCTACATCGATACCTCGAGCAACGTGTCCGCCATCGGCACCTTGGGCGTCCTCGGCAAGGGACAGATCTACGGCACGCGCTTCACGTACACGATGGCCTCGACGCAGCCTTTCAGCGAGTTGCTGACGCTCGGTCTCGACTACAAGCATTTCGGCGATCTCGTCAATGTCAATGCCACCACCGCTCTGGATACGCCGGTCTATTACTTCAACGCCTCCGTCGCGTACCTCGCCAGCTGGCGCTCCATGCTCGGTCAGGACACGCTGAGCGTGTCGGCGAACTTCGGGCCGCGCGGCCTCGCCGCCAACAGCGCTCTGGAGTTCGAGGACAAGCGCTACGAGGGGCGTGGCAACTACTTTTACGTGCGTGCGGATGACACCTGGATCCGCGATCTGCCGTGGGGCTTTCAGGGCGTGCTGCGCGCCGGCGGCCAGTACACGGCAGAGCCCCTCATCAGCAACGAGGACTACTCGATCGCCGGCATCGACGGTGTGCGTGGCTATCTCGAGTCAGAGGAGCTCGGGGACTCGGCGCTCAAGGGCACCGCGCAGCTGCGCAGCCCGTTGCTCGGGCACTGGGGTAACGCACGCCTTGCAGACCTGTACGTCTTCTACGATGCGGGTGTCGCCGTCGAGCTCGACTCCCTGCCGGGCGAGCCTGCCCACGTGGTGCTGCGCAGTTGGGGCTCGGGCGTGGATCTGCTTCCGGGCGCGCCCGTGACGGGCTTCGTGCTGGTGGCGCATCCCATGGCCGAGGGTATCGAGACCCGCGCCGGCACCTGGCGCATCCTGTTCTCGATTCGCGGGGCGTTCTGAGAGGCAGTGCGCACGCCCCCCGGGCATCGCCTGACTGCGACGCGCACCCTCAGCGCGGCTGGGCGGCCACCGCGAAGCCGTCAGCTGGCCTGCCGTCCCGCCAGCGCTCGACCATCGTCGTATAGGCCGATTCCAGGTGCCGGCAGAAGCGCGCCGTGTCGAAGAGCGCACTGCTCGTGCGGTTGGTGGCGAGCTTGGCGCGCACGGCTGCCAGCTGGACCGGATCGCTCGCCAGGCGGAGTGCGAGCTGCTCGTACGATGCCAGGCTGTCGGTGAGCAGCTCGCGGAGCCCGAGCGTGCGCAGGAGACTGCCGGCCATTCGCGAGGCGAACGCCTCGCCCGAGCAGGTCACGACCGGCAGGCCGGCCCACAAGGCATCGCTTGCCATGGTGCCGCCGTTGAACGGATAGGTGTCGAGGTAGAGGTCCGCGAGCGCGAGTCGGGCAAGGTACTCCGGATACGGCACGCGGTTGCCGAACAGCAGCCTCGACGGGGCGATGCCGCGCGTGGCGGCTGAGTGGCGCAGATTTCGCTGCGCCGCCTCGCTGCCTCCCTGCAGCCACAGGACGCTGGCGGGTGTCGCAGCCAACAGGCGGCACCAGATGTCGAATATCTGCGGTGTGATCTTATAGGGGTTGTTGAATGAGCAGAACACGCATCCCTCGGTGGGAAGCTCGAGCTCCGCACGCGCCGTCCGCCTCGCCGGGTGCCGTGCCGGTGCGGGACGCCGGTCGTCATTGGCTTGGAAACACTCCGGCAGGTAGACCACCTTCTCGCTGTAGAGCTCACGGGCGGCGGGCGGGATGACGAAGTCATCCGCGAGGATGTAGTCGAGGTAGTCCGCTCCGGTGGTTGCGGGATAGCCAAGATAGCTCACGAGCAGCGGCGCGGGCCGATGCGCGAGGATGCCGAAGCGCTGACCGTGGGTGAGGCCCATCAGATCCACCACGATGTCAACGCGCATCTGGTGGATCAGGCGGGCGACTTCCAGATCGCTCTGGCGGCTCACGTCGATGAAGGCATCGAACGCCCGCAGCACTCGGGCCCCGAGTGGGGTGGTGGAAGGCTTGCGCAGGCTCACCGCGAGCACCTCGAAGCGGCTGCGGTCGTGGCGCTCGAAGACGCCGGCCATCAGGATCGAGACGGCGTGATCGCGGAGGTCACCCGAGAGGTAGGCGATGCGGATCCTCTCGTTGCGCCAGCGCGCCCCGCTCCATACGGGCGCGCGGCGCGGGACCTGATTTTCGACCCACTGGCGAGCGCATTCACGCTGAGCGGCCGCCGAATCGGTCAGTGCGAGAACGACGAAGGGGGCGAACGAGCGCTTGCCCTGCATCACAGCGTGCACGCCCTCGCTCACCCGGTGGGCATAGGTCCAGTCGCACTCGAAATAGCTGGTGTGCAGCAGGTAGCCCAGACAGAAGCTCACGTCGGGGTTGAGCTCCAGAACCCGCGCAAAGCCGCGGGCTGCCGGCCCAAAGCGCTTGTCGAGCGTCAGCGCCATGGCGCGATCCCATGCGAAAGGAGCCGAGTCGGGCAGCAGCGAGATCAGCTCGTCATAGCAAGCATGCGCCTCATCGAAACGCTCCAATTGCGTGAGCAACGATGCCCTGAGCGCCAGCGCCTCACTCGCGGTGGGCGCGACGCTGCGGGCGCGCTCGACACTCTCGAGCGCCTCCGGCAGACGGTGCAGCCGGCGCAAGACGGCAGCGCGCAGCAGGTGCGCTTGGGCCCAGCCCGGTCTCAGCTGCAGCGCGCGCTCGGCCACGCTCAGCGCCTCCTGGGGTCGCTCGAGGCGCAACAGCAGATCGCCGAGCGTGGCATGCGCCTCGGCGATGTCAGGATTCGAGGCGAGCGCCCGCTCGCAAGAAGCCACGGCCTCCGCGAGTTCCCCCTGCGCGGCGAGTGCGATGCCAAGGTTGGTGTGCGCGAAGGCGTATGCAGGGTCGAGCGCGATCGCCCGGCGATAGCTGTCGATGGCCGCCGACCGCAGCCCGAGACACGCGAGTGCGCGGCCCAAGTTGTTGTGCCCGCGCGGGTGACGCGGATCGAGCGCGATCGCGTGCCGGAATGTGTCGGCGGCAGCAGCGAAGCTCGCTGCAGCGAACTGCGCGTCTCCGAGCCGCCGCTGACTGGCGGCATCTCGTGGGCGCATGTCCGCGATGTGCCGCAGGTGCTCGGCGGCCTGCGCGAATTCCCCGCGCGCGCAGAGGATCTCCGCCAGCAGGCCGCGGGCGTCGAGCTCCTCGATGCCCTGGGCGATCAGGCTGAGGCAGGCGCTCTCGGCCTGCTGCCCATTCCCCGCGCGCCACAGCTCGACCGCGTGCCCGAGGGTGGGTGAGGCGGGGCGCAGCGAAGCACTATCCGCGCCAATGTGCTTCATTCGTCGATCGCGCCTCGAAAGTCGCTCAGGGGCAGGCGCACCGTTCTCGTGAGTGGAACCGCGCGCGGACATTGTAGAGCTCGAGCGCCTGGAGCCGCTCGCGCACTCTCGCAAACGTCAAGCTTTTCGACACGGCATCTGCGCGTCCGCACCGCGCTCGGCATGCCTCGGCGTGGCGCTCGTCAGCCATTCGTATGACACCTGAAATCCTGCGCATTGCGGGTGGCAAAGTGTCATGAAAGGTTCAATGAAACTGCAAACTTGGAAGGGGCCTCACAGATAACATTCTCCCCGCGTGCGGCGCCTCGCGGACAGTAGGGCGGAAATTCCGCAAGGCACTGGCGAACGCGCGCAAGTTTCAATGACCGCAGCCCCACGGATGGGGGCTCCGGACGGTGAGAAATCGCACGGGGTCGCACGCGACCCTCGGTCCATAACTGGGAGATCAATGGCATGAATAGGTACATCAAGAGTGCGGTGCTGGCGTCACTCGCGCTGGGCGGCTCGCTCGTCGGGGCTGCGGCTCACGCTCAAGACGTGTCCATCGCAAGCCCGACCACGGGCAACAGTCAGCTGGTGTTCTTCGTCAATGAGGACGACACCAACAACACCTACGCGCTGGTTTTGAACTACAACGTCACCGGCACGGGCGGCCTGTTCACGTACGCAGCAGGCACAGGATCGACGAGTGCCGTCACCACTTACTCGGGCGACACATCGTTCAGCGTGAATATCGGCGCCGATTCGGCGCTCACGAGCTTCATCAGTGGCGTTTCGGGTGGGTACGGCGCGCCCGGGACCACGCTGCAGTGGGGCGTGATGGGCGGCGAGCGCGCGAGCACCGCGACACCCGGTTTGGCCGGTGGCTCGATCGCTGAGACGACCTCCTCGGGCGGCGCTAGCTCGGTCATCGGCATCACGCGCAACTCGATCTCCGGCGGCACCGGCATGCTCTCCTCCACCGGTGGTTTCACCGCTGACATCAACACGCTGGCGACAGAGCCTGCGGAGACAAGCTTCAACGCAACCTACCCGAACGGTGTGATTGGCAGCTCGTTGAGCGCAACCGGTAACAACGTGACGCTGTACGGTACCGACATCGATGCCGGTAACAACGCGCTCTCCACAGCACTCCCCTTTTATGCGCTTACCGTGGGAAGTAGCACGGTGACCGGCGCAGGCAGTGACGAGGTCCCCTTCCTGCTGGGCACGTTCTCGATCACGGGCACCGGCTCCGCAATGGAACTCGTGTTCACCGCCGCCAACTCGGTCCCGCTGCCCGCCGCCGTATGGCTGCTCGGCAGTGGCTTGCTCGGTCTTGTCGGAGTCGGTCGTCGGCGCGCCGCAACCCTGGCATCCGCCTGAAAGCGCGCGTCGGACAGCACTCCAGATCGCAAACGACAGAGGAATTTATGCGTAATAGCACCATCGCAAGCGCCGTTGCCGCCGCCATCGCGGCAGCCGTGACGTCATCGGCCTTCGCCTACACTGGCGAGCCCACCGCCCAGACCAATGCTGCGGCCGTGCCGGCAACCAACGTCTTCTACATGGGAGGATCGTCCGCCGCCGTTTCGGGCATCGGCTCGGGAATCGGTGCCGATTTCTGCGGCTCCGGTAACCTGATCACGTTCCAAACCATTCCGGCAAGGCAGCCTGCTGCCTTCAACGCCTCCACGCCGTTTACGAATCAGGGAACGCCGGATTTCCGCGCATTCTATTGCCCGTCCGTTACCAAGACGGGGCTGACCGTGTCGGGCCAGGCCATCCTCATCTACTACCGTGCCGACGGTGGCTCGGTCGTGGGTGCCTACGGTGCCCTGAACAACAAATCGATCAACGAGCTGGATCTGACCACGGCGTGGTGCACCGCTGACTCCACCGCTTCAACCAATACCACCTACGACTGCGCCACCTCCAACAACACGCCCACCACTGGTTCTCCGCCGACCGGCACTCAGTTGGTCATCGGCACCAACCAAGGCGCAGGCCAGGTGGGTACGACGGACGGTTATACCGGCGCGGTGCAGAAGGTCGGGCTCCAAGTCGGCGTTTCCGACGAAGAACCGGGTGTGTACGGCAACGGTACCGGCAGCCCGAAGTGGGCCGGTGGTGGCCACGACGATCCTCTGAAGACATCGGGGTTGGGTGCTCCGTATCCGTACACTTTCCTGGGTTCGGACGCGCCCAGCGCCACGCTGCAGAACATGCCGCACACTTTGTTCGCGCAGCAGTCCATGGGATTCATTGCGAGCGCCGCGCTCGGCATCACTGATATCACCAGCGCACAGGCTGCCAGCATCCTGAACGGCAACCTCACCGATTGGGGCGCGGTCCACAACGCGGCGGGCAATCCGGTCGCCGCAGCGAGCACGCCGATCGCGCTCTGCAATCGCGACCTGGGTTCCGGCACGCGCTCCGGCGCCGGCATCATTTTCGATGGGGATGGCTGCAACCCTAACGGTAACGCGTCATCTATCCTCGACAATAATCCGACCAGCGACAACTTCTCGACTCCCGACGAGATTCTGTGCGTCAACAACAACGCTGCGGGCACGGCGTTCGGCTACGTCTCTACCGACAACAACTCGAAGCTGGGTAGCGGCAAAACCTATACCGGTGCGGTGGCGTTGACGCTCGACGGCCGCACCGCGAGCAACTTGCTCTCGGCGCGCGGTGGCTGGCCCTATGTCGTCGAGTCTTCCGTGCAGGCGGCGACCAATGGCTACGGAAGCGGTGTCAATGCAACGAATGCGGCCAGTTTCTTCACCTACTTCATCCAAAACATCGGGACTCTGAGCGACGCTCCGCAGTCACCGCAGATCAACGCTCTGCCCAATCTCAGCGGTAATTCACCGAACACCGCGGGTGCCGCGCTCCAGTCGCATGGCAGCACCCCGGTGTACGTGACCGACTTCGTGCGCACGGCGGATCAGAAGGGCAACAGCTGCAACGGTCTGAGCGCGGCCTATCAGGAGTAATACTCTGCACAGCGGCCAAATAAGAACTCTATGACTCAAGAGGCCCGCTCGACGCGGGCCTCGCTTTTTTCTGTAACGCGCGCGTAGGTCCTGCAGCGCTATAATTTTGCTGCGGCTGGCTGGCCAGGATATGCAATCCAGACTCATCGGACTTCACGTGGCACTGGCGCTTGCGGCCTGCGCACAGCGCGTGCTGGCCGCACAACTGCCGGTGCCATGCTTGGCCAACTCCTGCGGTAGCTCCGCATCGGGTTTCGTTACCTCGGGGAAAGCCACCGCCACGCAGACCAACAACACGCTCACCGTCAGTCAACTGAGCACGACCGCCACGTTGAATTGGGCGTCTTTCAATCTGAGCGCGGACGGCAAAGTCATCTTCAACCAGCCCGGCGCGACCGCCGTTGCGCTCAATCGCATCTTTCAATCGAGCCCCAGTGCCATTTTCGGCCAGATCACCGCGAACGGTGAGCTTTACCTGGTCAATGCCAACGGATTCATCTTTGGTCCGACGGCGAGCGTCAATGCATCCGGCTTGATAGCCTCCTCGCTCGGCATCTCGGATGCTGTGTTCGGCGCCGGTTTGTTGGCGCCGCAGTGGCTGGAGTCGCAGACCCCGGTGCTCGGGAGCGCCGATGTATCCAATAGCGGGACCATTACTGTCGAGCAGGGCGCGACGCTATCGACACCTTCCGGGCGGCTGCTGCTGGCCGCACCGCTTATTCAGAACAGCGGAACGCTGAGCGCTCCTGACGGGCAGGTCGTCTTGGCGGCCGGCCAGCAGGTGTTCCTGCAGGCGAGCACGGACCCGACGCTTCGTGGATTGGTGGTGGAGGTCGACGGCGGCGGCACCGCCTCGAATCTATTGGACGGGTTGATCAGCACGCCGCGCGGCAACGTCACGCTCGTCGGGCTGGCAGTGAATCAGGATGGCCGAATTTCCGCGACCACCTCGGTCGCGGCCAACGGGTCGGTGCGACTCGAGGCCGCCAATACAACGACGTTCGAGGGAGGTGGCGGGTTGATTCCGGTCTCGATCGCCTCCTCCGTCGGTGGCACGCTCACGCTCGGCCCACAGAGCAGCATCGACATCACCCCGGAGCTCTCGAGCTCGGCGACGGCGGTTTCCGATCAAACGCAGATGCAATCGCAGATCACTCTGCTCGGCGAGCAGATCCTCATCCACGGCGCCAACATTACCGCGCCGGGTGGCGGTCTCCAAGTCATCGCCTCCGCCGACCCAGGTACGGGGGTGGTCGCGGATGGGAATTCCGCGGCACGTCTCCGAATCGACGACGGCACAACGATCGACCTGCAGGGCAGCAGTGTGGAGCTGCCCATGTCGGCCAATCTTCTGGCCATCCGCTTGGGCTCCAACGAACTTGCAGACGACCCCGATCAGCGCAACGGCATCTTGCACGGTGCGACGGTGTACGTGGATGCAAACGTTGGCTCGACCCTGATCAATTCACAGGCGTTCGATTCCGCGCTGGAGGCGGTCCAGGAGTCCGTAGGGCAACGCACCGAAGCCGGTGGCTCGGCCAGCTTCGAGTCCGAAGGCGATGTCGTTATCCAATCGGGCACCACGATCAATGTTTCCGGTGGCTCGACGACCTATCTCGGCGGAATACTGCAGACCACACAGCTCGTCGGACAGAACGGGCAGCTCTACGATATCTCCACGGCCAATCCGTCGCTTACCTATACCGGAATTGTCAACCCCACCTTCACGCAGTCGTTCAACACCTGGGGCGTGCAGCAGGTCGTGTCGACACCCGGCCTCAGTCACTATCAGCCCGGGTATGTGCAAGGGGCGTCCGCCGGCTCCATCTCCGTTGCTGCCCCGAACATCGTTCTGAGCGGCACGCTCATCGGGCAAGCCACCAATGGTCCGTTGCAGCGCGGAAGCTCCGCCGTGCCCGGAGGTCAGCTGCTGATCGGCTTGCCGGGGGCCTTGAGTGCCGAGCAGAACGACGACTACCTCGCCCCGAGCCTGGAGTTCGTCTCACAAGCGGCACCCATCGTGGTGAGCGACGGCTCGCCACTGCTCAATCAGCTTCTGCAGCTGCCCGTCGAGTACCTGACGGCGGGTGGCTTCACCTCCACGAAGATCTACAGCAACGGCACCGTCTCGCTTCCCGCCGGACTGCCGCTCAATCTCAATCCAGGCGGGTCACTCCTCGTTCAGGCCGATCGCATCGATGTGTCATCGAGCATCACGGCGCCGGGGGGCTCGATCGAGCTGCTGAACGCCACGACGGTCGATACAGCACCGGGGGTCCGCCCCGGTATTCAAATTGGCGACGGGGTCACACTCGATGTGAGCGGCGAGTGGACGAACGACTACGCAACCGTCGAAGTGGGCGGTGTCGTCACGGGTCAGACCTTGCAGAACGGGGGCTCGATCGCCCTGGATCCGACGGTCCCAGGCAGCGAGCTCAGCATCGGGAACAACGTTTCCTTCGCCGCCAACGGCGGAGCATGGCTGCAGAGCGGCGGCACCCTCGATCCCGGGCATGGCGGGTCGATCTCGCTCGGTGCCGCTCCGCCCGACTCCGCCCTGCAGATTGGATCGGGTGTATCGTTGCAGGCCTTCGGAGTGGTCGGTGCGAGCGGCGGCTCGTTCTCTCTGACTGCGCCGCGCATCCTCATCACGACGGGCTCCTCCTGGGCCGCCGGGCAGAGCGTCGATGATCTGGCACCGAACGGCGGATCGGCGCCCGCCGGTGAGTTCACGATCGGCTCAGGGTTGTTCGACACCTACGGCTTCTCGAACTTCACGCTCACCGCCAACAGCGGCTGGGCAAGCGTCGCCACGGCCAGCGACAGCCTGACGGTGCAGGCGGGCACGTCCATCACGCCGTTGACGGAATCCCTGCAGTTGCAACCCGGCTACGCGCTGGAGCCGACCGGTGCGCCGTTGTCGGGCTTTACTCGGGTGATCACGCCTCCACTTCCCACGCGCCCGCCGACGTCGGTGTCCCTCAGCGTGGCGCCATCGCTGCTGGCGACGACCGTGACGACCGCGACGACCCTCACGTCCGCTGGCGCGCTCGATGTGCAAGCGGGTTCATCAATCACTTCGGATCCTGGCTCGTCGATTGCCTTGAGCAGCCCCGGTGGGGTTTACGTGGACGGCATTTTGCGGGCGCCGGGCGGCACGATCTCGCTGTCCCTCCCCGGGCCGAGCGGCTTCACCGATCCTGGATATCTGGCCGATCTCAGCATCGAGCTGGGTCCACAGGCGGTGCTCGATGCGGCCGGAGCCTTCGTTGCCACACCCAATACGCAGAATCTGTCATTGGGCTCCGTGCTAGGGGGCGGAGCGGTCAGCCTGGAAGCCGCGCGAGGCAGCGTGGTGACCGCGCCAGGCTCCCAGATCAATGTCGACGGGACGAGCGCTGCCGTCGATGAGCCCACCACGTTGGGCGGCAGCTATGCTCTTTTTAGTGTGCCGAGCGCGGCGGGGTCGCTCATCGTGCAGGCGCCAGAGTCCATCTCGCTGCTCGGTAGTCTCGCTGCGCATGCCGGGGCGGGCAACTACGGCGAACCGGCCGGCGGCTATCTGGGGGTCGACCTGACGCGCTCGGAATACTTCGCACCGCCGAACGGAAGCCTGCTGGGGACGTTTCCGACGACGCCGCGCGTCATCGAGCTGGTCTCGCAACTGCCGGCGGACGCGGTCCCGTCGAATCCGGACAGCGGCATGGCGCTGCTCGGCATCTCCCAGATCGAGGCCGCCGGCATCGACTCGCTGCGTCTCGAGGCAGGCGATGAAGTTCTGTTCGCGAGCAGCCTGCCGCTCTCACTCACGCGGCAGCTGATCCTCGATGCGCCGGCGATCGGTGTGGCTCCCGGCATCAACGCGGCGGTCAACACC
>DATJSR010000073.1:0-30692 GCA_035504015.1 Steroidobacteraceae bacterium | reverse complement strand
GACCTGCTGCTGGGGCGTGTGCTGCCGTGCCTGGCGCAGCACCGCGCTGCCTTCAAGCTCGCGGCCGATCGCGACAAGATCGTGCAGCTGAGCAGCGGCAACTTCGGCGACACCCAGATCGGCAAGGTCATCACGGTCTATCCGCGCTCGGACACGCAGGCCGTGACACTGGCGCTCGAGCTCATCGAGCGCACGCATGGAATCGACGGACCCCGCATCGCGACCGATCTGCACCTCGGGGCAGCCGTGTATGCGCGCTACGGCGCCTTCCTCCCGCGCATCGTTCACGACCGCTTCGGCGAGCCCGAGGAGCTCATTCCCGATGGCAGCGGCAACTGGGTGCCCGACCTGCGAGCCGTACCCTTTCGTTGTCCGGCAGGGATCACCAACCCCTTTCCCGCGGCGCTCCCGGCCGCAGCGCCCCCGCGTGCGCGCAGCCTCCTGCAGGGCAGGTACTTCGTCACCGACGTTCTGCGTCCCACGCTCGCCGGCAGCATCCTGCGCGCCATCGACGTGGGCGACGCGCGCGGGCCGAGGCTGTGCGTTTTGAAGCAAGCACGCCCGCACTGCTTCGAGGATGCGCTCGGCCGCGATTATCGCGCTCGGCTGCGCCACGAGCGCCGCGTGCTCGCACGACTTCGCGGCCTCAGGGGAATCGTTTGCGCCGGAGAGTACTTCGAGGAGGACGCCTTCGGCTATTTGCCCCTGTCCTACGTCGCGGGACGGACGTTGGGCGAGCTCGGCTATCGGCACGTGAGCGGGCGTCCGTGGCTTGCGCTGCGAGCCGAGGTGCGACACCGATTGCTGCGCTATGCGGATGAGCTCGTGCGTCGTCTGCGATGCGCACACGCGCGTGGCGTCATTCACCGGGATGTCTCCCCCGGTAACGTGTGGATCGGCGATGACGCGCAACTGTACCTTCTCGATTGGGAAAGCGCGCACCTCGTGGGCAGCCGCAGTCCGCCGTTTCGACTCGGCACGCCGGGCTTCAGCCATCGCAGCTGGGAGCGCCGTGCACCGGCGCCGAGCGATGACTGGCACGCCTGCGGGCGCGTCATCGCCTTCCTGCTCACCGGGCTCGATCCGAGCGCGATCATCCAGGGCCGGCCCCGCGAGCTCGCGACGCGCCTCGCAGAGCTGACGGGGCTGCGCGGCACGAGTCTCATCGAGCGGCTCTCGTGCGCACTCGCGGATGAGCCCTCGGGCGAGCTCGACGCGCGGCGCCTGCGCGCAGCGCTCGCAGACCTCGCCCTGCGCAGGCCGGCGATCCGGCAGCGCGCCGGCGCGCCGCTGTACCCTCCGCGCCGGCACGAGTCGGTGCTCGCCGAGGCACTGCAGGTGCTGCAGGTGCGCTTGCGGGCGCGACTCGGCGCTCTGCAGCGCCGGCACGCGAGCCGCGAGGCGACGCTGCTGGATGCCCACAGTGGCATCGCCGGGCTGTTGTACGTGCTCGGCATGGCGCAGCGTGCGCAGCTCGCCCGCCTCGACGGCAAGCTCGGCGAGGCCGCGGTTCGCATCCTGATGGCGGATACGCCGGTAACACCGGATCTGCCCGGGCTCGTTCACGGCCGCGCCGGCCGGGCGCTCGCCGTCGCCTCGGTCCTCGAGGCCGGCTGTGCGGGCGGCACCGAGGCGCTGCCCACGCAGATGAGCAGGGCCCTCGCCGGGCGCATGGACTGGCCCGACCTCACGCACGGCGCCGCCGGTCAAGGGCTCGCGGCCATGGCCTGCGCCGAACGCCTCGGCATGCCTGAGCTTGCGGCCCCGGCAGCCGAGTGCGCCGCCTACCTCATCCGCACGCAAAACCCTCAAGGTGCGTGGGAGCTCCCGCAGGGCGCGCCGGGAGCGAGCGGTCAGCGCTACACGGGCTTCGCTCACGGCGCTGCCGGCATTATGGGATTTCTCGGCGTCTACGCGGCGCGCGCCAGCGACCCGGAGGCCGATGCGGCTTGGCGTCGCGCCGAAGCCTGGTTGATCCGTTGCGCCCGTCGGCGCCGTGGCGGGCACTGGCAATGGCCCCACAGCGACTCCAATCCGGCGAGCACGGGCTGGTGGTGTCACGGAGCACCGGGCATCGCGCTGGGCTGGCTGCGCGTTGCGCAGGCGCAGGGCACCAGCGCGGTCGCCGAGGAGCATCTGCGCGGCGCGCTCGGCAGTATTCCCTCGAAGCTGCGCACCGAGTGCCTCGGGCAGTGCCACGGTCTGGCGGGGATCGGTGAGGTCTGTCTCGAGGCGCAGCGCGTGCTCGGAGAGGATGCCTGGCGCGCGCGAGCGGATGAGATCGCTCAGCTGCTGATCGCGCTATTTCGCGCCCGCTCCCCTCAGCCCTGGCACTATCTTCGCGCGGAGCCCGACTCCGGTGCCGACGGCCTCATGCTCGGCATGGCCGGCATCGTGCACTTTCTGCTGCGACATTTTTATCCGGCCGCGGCAGCGAGCGCACCGCTGCTCGCTTGAGCAAGCGACGCCGTGCGCCGGCGCCTGCGCGGCGCGGACGCGCCGCTGCTGCCCACAAAGATCACAACTTCATCGGAACTTCCTCAGGATCTCCCGCGCGTCGCTGACTAAGGTCTCACTCGAGGCCGAGGACGCTGCCGAGTAGCAAAACTCCCGGCCATCGCAAAGCGACACAACTCATTGCAGGAGACCCATCATGAACGCGAACAGCCGAACCCGAACCTTCCTTCCCCTCGTGCTCTCCACCGCGACGCTGCTCGGCCTCTGGGCGGGCTCGACCGCCCTTGCCGGCGACGATGTGCGCTCGGAGGTCGTGAGCTTTCACGATCTCAATGTCGCGAGCCCCGAGGGCGCGAAAGCGCTCTTTTGGCGCATTCATGCCGCCGCCAAGCGCGTTTGCGCGCAGACCGATCCGGTGCTGCGCGCGGGCGAGCCCCGCTGCATCCGGAAGGCAGAAGCCGATGCCGTTGCGAAGCTCAACCTGCCGCAGCTCGTGACGTACTACCGCCTGCAGGGCGGCGAGCCTTCCCAGCCGCTCATCGCCGGCCGTTGAGGCAAGGGGTCCGGGCGCGCACGCCGCCCGGACCCCCTTCTTTCATCCGGACCGGCTTCTCGCCCGGGCCCTCCTGTCATCCGCTGCTCCGCTCGCAGCGATTGATGCGCTTGCGCGGAAGTGCTCTGATCGAGTCGCATGAAACTGAGATTCGCAGACTGCGTCGTGGATCTGCGGGCGCGGCAGCTCGAGCGGCAGGGCAGGACCGTGCCCCTGGAGCCGAAGGTCTACGAGCTGCTCGAGGTGCTGATCGAGCGCCGGCCCGCGGTCGTCACCAGCAGCGAGCTCGATGAGCTGTTGTGGCCCAAGGTGTATGTGGGCCGCGCGAGCCTCGCGCGACTGGTGTCGCAGCTGCGTACCGCGCTCGGCGACACGCCGCGCGGCTCGCGTGTCATACGCACCGCCTACAAGAGCGGCTACGCGTTTTGCGCCGAGGTCGCCTCGGTGCCCTCTGCCTCTCATGCTCCCGCGAGCATCGAGCTGGTGTGGAACAGGCAGACCTTTGCCCTGTCCGAAGGGGAGCACCTCGCCGGCCGCGACGAATCGTGCTCGCTGCTGATCGATGCCAACACCGTCTCGCGCCGACAGGCGCGGATCCTGGTCGTCGCGGGCGGGGTAACGGTCGAGGATCTCGACAGCACGAATGGCACGCTCGTCAATGGGCAGCGGATCGCCCATGCAACGCCGCTGCATCCTGGCGATCAGCTCTCATTCGGCAGCGAGCAGCTGCAGGTGCGCAGGCGCAAGGCCCACGCGCCCACTGTCAAAGTCGAGGATCGCGGCAGACGCTGAGCCGTGCGCCGAGCGAGCCGCCTACGCCCGCTCGATGCGCGCCGCGTAGCAGCCGAACTTGGCGTAGTGCGCCTGCACGTAGGCCACTCGTGAATCCGCCAGCAACCGCTCGATGAGGTGCTCCACCTGCGCCCCCTCGATCACGCCCGCATCGACCATCATGTGCTCGGGATCGAAGGCGCGCAGCGACAGCAGCCGCAGCCGCATCGCCGCGGGCACCTCGTCGATGCGGTCGTAGGGAGCCTGCGCCCCCTCGCGCACGTAGATGGCATGGCTCGCCCGATAGGGCGTGTCGGCGGGCTGATGCGTGTAGTTGAGCAGCAGCGCGCGCTCGCCGGGCTCGAGATCGCGCACCTCGATGCGATCGGGCATCTCGGGCTTCTTGCGGGCGGTGTACCGCCTGACCCCGCGCGCGGCGAGCGCCTCCTCCGGGAGGCCGAACAGCTCGCGAAACGGCGCGGGATCCAGACCGGTGATACGAAATGCCATGGTGAGCTCCTGAGGTAGGACAGGCCGCCACTTTGGCGTGCGCCGCGCGGCGGCGCATTCCGATTGTTGCTCGCCTGCCCCGGCAGCGCCGCGGCGGCAGTGAATCGGGGCTCGCGGCCGCGGCTGCCGGCCCGCTCAAAGCGTCAGCAGGCTCGCATTGCCGCCGAGCGCGGCCGTGTTGATGGTGAGGGTCTGCTCGCTGGCGAAGCGCGGCAGATAGTGCGGGCCGCCTGCCTTGGGCCCGGTGCCCGAGAGTCCCTGCCCGCCGAAGGGCTGCACTCCGACGACCGCGCCGATCATGTTGCGATTGACGTACACGTTGCCGGCGCGCACGCGCTGCGCGATGTACTGCGCGCGGCTGTCGATGCGCGTGTGGATGCCGAGCGTGAGCCCATAGCCCTTGGCGTTGATCGCCTCGAGCAGCGCATCCAGATCGCGGCTGCGATAGCGCACTACGTGCAGGATCGGCCCGAACACCTCGCGCTCGAGCAGCTCGATACGATCGAGCTCGACGGCGAGCGGGGCAAAGAAACGCCCGCCGGTTCCCCCCGGTACGGCGGCGCGATGCTTCCAGCGCGACCCGACGATGATGCGCGCCGCGTGCGACTCGAGCTGCCCGAGCGCCTCGCGATCGATCACCGGACCGCAATCGGTCGCGAGCGCCGCCGGATCCCCGACCACGAGCTCGTCCATCGCGCCGGCGAGCAGCTCGAGCACGCGCGCGGCGATCTCCTCCTGCAGCAACAGCGTGCGCAGCGCCGAGCAGCGCTGGCCGGCACTGTTGAAGGCGGAGGCAATGGTGTCGAGCACCACCTGCTCGGGCAGGGCGGAGCTGTCGACGATCATGGCGTTGATGCCACCGGTCTCCGCGATGAGCGTCGCGATGGCGCCTGGGCGTCCAGCCAAGCTGCGCTCGATGAGCCGCGCCGTCTCGCCCGAGCCGGTGAAGGCGACGCCGGCGATGCGCGGGTCGCGTGTGATGGCGGCGCCCACGATGGCGCCGTCGCCGGGCAGAAAGTGCAGCACCTCCCCGGGAATACCCGCCCGGTGCAGCAGCTCCACGGCAAGCGCCGCGGTGAGCGGTGTCTGCTCGGCCGGCTTCACCAGCACGGGATTGCCCGCAGCGAGCGCCGCGCTCAGCTGTCCGGTGAAGATCGAGACCGGAAAATTCCACGGGCTGATGCAGGCGAACACACCGCGACCGCGCAGCCGCAGGCTGTTGCGCTCGCCGGTGGGCCCGGGCAGCGTCAGCTCGGTGCCGAAGAGCTCGCGCGCCTGGGCGGCGTAGTAGCGCAGGAAATCGATGGCCTCGCGGACCTCGGCGACGCTGTCAGGGACACTCCTTCCGGCCTCCAGCACGCAGCGCGCGATGAGCTCGGCGCTGTGCTCCTCGAAGAGCTCGGCGGCCCGCTCCAGGCGCATCGCCCGCTGATCCGCCGGCGTCTCATCCCAGGCGCGCCGCGCGGCGGTGGCGAGCGCGAGCGCCTCCTCGACCTGCTCGGGCGTCGCCTGCACCACGCTGCCGACACGCTCACTCTCGGCCGCAGGATTCATGAGCGCGGTGGCATCGCCCGATCGGTGCTCGCCACCGATCACCGGCACGGCGCACCAGGGCGAATCTGCGGCGCGCTCGCAGGCGAGCTTGAGCGCCTTGAGCTCACGCCCGTCGGCGAGATTGACTCCGCGGGAGTTGCGCCGCTCGGCCCCGAAGAGCTTCTCGGGGTCCGGAATGCGCGGGTGCGCGGCGGGGCGCACCTGATCGACCTGCTGCACGGGATCGCTCACTACCTCCTCGGGCGGCAGCCGCGCATCGACCAGGCGGTTGACGAAGGAGGTATTCGCGCCGTTCTCGAGCAGACGCCGCACCAGGTAGGGCAGGAGATCCTCGTGCGGTCCCACCGGTGCGTACACGCGGCAGGCGTAGCGCACGGCACCCGGCGCACGAGCCGCCCCC
The DNA here is from genome assembly GCA_035504015.1 of Steroidobacteraceae bacterium. Lineage (GTDB taxonomy): Bacteria > Pseudomonadota > Gammaproteobacteria > Steroidobacterales > Steroidobacteraceae > JASHUC01. The sequence continues at coordinate 24,447 of DATJSR010000073.1, read as the reverse complement.
GCAGCACCGATCACCTGCTCGTAGAGCTCCTCGCCCATGCCGTGCAGGCGCTGAAACTCGAACGCCGTCGGATCGCGCCCCAAAAGCTCGAGCACGTAGGCGACGGTGTGCGCGTTGTGGGTGGCGAACTGCGGGTAGATCACATCGGCGCTGCCCGCAAGGAAGCGTGCGCACGCGAGGTAGGACACGTCGGTGTTCGGCTTGCGCGTGAACACGGGGTAGCCGGCAAGGCCGCGCTCCTGCGCGCGCTTGATCTCGCTGTCCCAGTAGGCACCCTTGACGAGTCGCAGCGTGATGCGCCGCTGCAGCGCGCGGGCGCGCATCGCAAGCCAGTTGAGCACCGCCAGCGCACGCTTCTGATAGGCCTGCACGGCAAGCCCGAAGCCCGCATAGCCGGCGCTGACCTCGCTCTGCAGCACGCCATCGACGAGCCGCAGCGAGAGCTCCAGCCGATCCGCCTCCTCCGCATCGACCGTGAGACCAATGCCGGCCGTGCGCGCAAGCTGCACCAGGCTGAGGAGCCTCGGACCGAGCTCGGCGAGCACCCGCTCGCACTGCGCCGGCTCGTAGCGTGGGTGCAGCGCGGAGAGCTTCACGGAGATGCTCGGGCGCGCGGCTGTCTCGAGCTCGGGCCGCTCGGCGCAGGCGCGCCCCAGTGTCTGGATCGCCTCCGCATAGCGTTCGAAATAGCGCGCGGCATCGCGCTCGGTGACCGCCGCCTCTCCCAGCATGTCGAAGGAGTAGCGGTAGGCGCGCTCGCGAGCGCCGGCGGCGCGCTCGAGCGCCTCCTCGATGGTGCGACCCATGACGAACTGCTGCCCGAGAATGCGCATCGCCTGGCGCAGCGCCGCCCGGGCAACGGGCTCACCGATGCGGCTCGCGAGGCGGCCGAACCAGGCACGCGGCGCCCCCAGCTCGCGCTCATCGAGCTCGACCAGCCGCCCGGTGAGCATCAGTCCCCAGGTGGAGGCATTCACCAGCAGCGAGTCACTGTCGCCCAGGTGCTCCGCCCAATCCCCAGCGGAGATCTTGTCGGCGATGAGCCGATCGGCCGTGGGCGCGTCGGGAATGCGCAGCAGCGCCTCCGCCAGGCACATGAGGACGACGCCCTCGCGGGAGGCGAGGTGATACTCGCGCAGCAGCGCATCGAGGCCACCGCCGCTTGCGCGCGTGCTGCGCACGGCGTGCACCAGCTGCAGAGCGCGCTCATTCACACCCGTCTGCAGCGGCGCTTCCAGCCTGGCGATGCCCGCGAGGCGCCGTACGGCCTGCTCCTCGGGGAGCAGAAAGTCCGGATTGATCGCCTCGCCGACGGCCGAGTCGAGCCAGCGCGGGTCGCGCGCGAGGAAGGGGTGCACGCTCAGCGCTCAGCGCCGCTCGGCATCGGCGGTCGCCAGCGGGACGCTCGCGCGCTTGCCGGCACGAACATCCACGGCGAGCGAGAACGGCGTGAAGTTCGTGTCCCGATCGTAGTAGTCCTCCTGCTCCCTGCGCTTGAGGAAGCCGACGATCCTGTAGGTGAGGGGTGTTGCGAGCACTTCCCAGCCGGTCTTGAGCACGTACTGCGTGATGAGGGTCTGCAGCAGCAGCTGCGAGGGCCACACCCCGAGAAAGGCGATGTTGTAGAAGAGCGCTGAATCGACGAGCTCCCCGCAGGCCGTCGAGCCGATGGTGCGCGTCCACAGCCAGCGCCCGCGCGTCAGGATCTTCATCTTCGCGAGCACGTAGCTGTTCACGAAGGAGCCGCACCAGAAGGCGATGATGGAGGCGGCGATGATGCGCGGGGTATTGCCGAAGATCGCCTCGACCGAGGACTGATTGGCTCGCCAGGCATCAGCGGGCGGCAGGTGCACGACCACCGCCGCCATGAGCGCTGCGAAGGCGAGTGCCGCAAAGCCGCTCCAGACGGCGCGCCGGTCGCGCGCGTAGCCGTAGACCTCCGTCAGCACGTCGCCGAAGAAGTACGAGATCGGAAAGAACAGCACCCCCGCCATGAAGGTGATGGGCAGCGACCCCAGGTGCACGGTGGAGACCTTCGCCGGGCCGATGAGATTGGCGCACAGGAGCACGCACACGTAGGCGCCGAGGATCAGGTCGTAGTAGCGATAGGTCTTCTGCATCTTGTTGACTCTCGCCCCGCTGTTACTCCCGGCCGCGCACGCGCCGCAGGTCGCGCCGCTCGTGCTTGTCGGGGCGCGCCTGCGGCCGCGGCGACAGCGCCACCGCGAGTCGCATGCGCTCACCAAAGCGTGCGCGCCGCTCGATGCTCTGCGCCGACTCGCGGTAGCAGCGAGCCGCCTCGCTGGCCGGACCGCGGCGTGCCGGCAGCAGCAGCACCTCGCAGTCGAAATCCACCGCCCCGCGCATCAGAGCGATGCGATCACCCGGGCGCAGCTGCCGCGCAGGCTTCACGCGCTCGCCGTTGACGTGGACGCGCCCGCCGCTCACCGCCGTTGCGGCCAGGGCGCGTGACTTGAACAGTCGCACCGCGAACAACCAACGATCGATGCGCATCGCCTGCCCCTGCCCGGCTTGCGCCTCGGTGTGCCCCTCGGGGTCGGACTCGCCCTGCGTGCCGCGGCCCGCGCCCGGCGCGGCCCGTCGGCCGGGATCTTCTGGGCCCTGCTGCGACATCGCCAGAGTATAATTGAGCCCCGCGGTCAAGGGATCGGACATGGTCGTGAACGCCCCCTTCCTGCAGCGCCTGCAGTCGGATCTGCAGTCGCTGCGCGAGCAAGGCCTCTACAAAGGCGAGCGTGTGCTCGCGAGCCCGCAGTCGGGCGTGGTGCGTACCGGGGAGCGCGAGGTCGTGAACCTCTGCGCCAACAACTACCTCGGACTCGCCAATCACCCGGCGGTGCGCGAGGCGGGGCATCGCGCCCTCGATCGCTGCGGCTACGGCATGGCCTCGGTGCGCTTCATCTGCGGCACGCAGGTGGTGCACAAGCAGCTGGAGGAGCGCCTGAGCCGCTTTCTCGGCATGGAGGCTGCGATCCTCTACTCCTCCTGCTTCGATGCCAACGGCGGGCTCTTCGAGACGATTCTCGATGAGCGCGATGCGGTCATCTCCGATGCGCTCAACCACGCGAGCATCATCGACGGCATCCGCCTATGCAAGGCGCAGCGCCTGCGCTACGCCAACAACGACATGGGCGAGCTCGAGAAGTGCCTTCAGCAGGCGCAGGGCGCGCGCACGCGCCTCATCGCCACCGACGGTGTGTTCTCGATGGATGGCATCATCGCCGACCTGCCGGGCATCTGCGAGCTGGCCGAGCGCTACGCTGCGCTCGTGATGGTCGATGACTCGCATGCCACCGGCTTCATGGGCGCACACGGGCGGGGCACCCCGGAGCACTGCGGGGTCGAGGGGCGCATCGATATTCTCACGGGTACGCTCGGCAAGGCCTTGGGAGGCGGCAGCGGCGGCTACGTGGCCGCTCGCGCCCCGGTCATCGAATGGCTGCGGCAGCGCTCGCGGCCCTACCTCTTCTCCAACAGCATTCCGCCGCTCGTCGCTGCCGTGAGCCTGCGGGTGCTCGACCTCATCGAGAACGAGCCCGAGCTGCGCGCCCGGCTGGCGCGCAACACCGCGCGCTTTCGCGCCGGGCTCTCCCGCGCCGGCTTCAAGCTGCGTCCCGGTGAGCATCCCATCATCCCGGTGATGCTCGGCGAGGCGACACTCGCCGCCCGCATGGCCGAGCGTCTGCTCGATCACGGCGTCTACGTCATCGGCTTCTCCTATCCCGTCGTGCCCAAGGGACAGGCGCGCATTCGCACGCAGATCTCGGCAGCCCTCACCGAGGAGCAGCTCGATCGCGCCATCGAGGCCTTCGCCACCGTGGGCCGCGAGCTCGAGGTGATTCAATGAAAGCTTTGGTGAAGAAAGAGCGCGCCCCCGGGATCTGGATGGAGGACATTGCGCGCCCCCAGATCGGCCACAACGACGTGCTCATCGAGATCCAAAAGACCGCCATCTGCGGCACCGACATGCACATCTACACCTGGGACGCCTGGGCACAGAAGACCATCCCGGTGCCGATGGCGGTGGGCCACGAGTACTACGGCCGCATCGTCGAGGTCGGCTCCGAGGTGCGCGGCTTTGCGGTGGGCGACCGCGTCTCTGGCGAGGGTCACGTCACCTGCGGGTATTGTCGCAACTGCCGCGCCGGCCGGCGCCACCTGTGCCGCAACACCGTCGGCGTGGGTGTCGATCGGCCGGGGGCGTTCGCGCAGTATCTCGCCCTGCCCGCGGTCAACGCATTCAAGCTCCCCGATGTGATCACGGATGACATCGCTTCCATACTCGATCCCTTCGGCAATGCCGTGCATACGGCACTCGCCTTCAACCTGGTCGGCGAGGATGTGCTGATCACCGGCGCAGGCCCCATCGGCATCATGGCGAGCGCGGTGGCCCGCTTTGCGGGCGCACGCCACGTCGTCATCACGGACGTGAACGACTACCGCCTGGAGCTGGCACGCAAGATGGGCGCGAGCCGCGCCATCAATACCCGCCAGCAGTCGCTCGACGACACCATGCGCGAGCTCGGCATGCAGGAGGGCTTCGATGTGGGGCTCGAGATGTCGGGCAATGCGGCGGCCTTTCGCGAGATGCTGCGCACCATGCACCATGGCGGCGCGGTGGCGATCCTGGGCATTCCGCCCGATCAGACCGCCATCGACTGGAATCAGGTGATCTTCAAGGGACTGACCCTGAAGGGGATCTACGGGCGCGAGATGTTCGAGACCTGGTACAAGATGTCGAGCCTGCTGCAGAGCGGACTCGACCTCACCCCGATCATCACGCACCACTTTCCAGTGCAGGAGTTCGATCAGGCCTTCCGCAAGATGGGCTCGGGGCAGTCGGGCAAGGTGATCCTGGACTGGAGCACGTTGTAGAGGAGCACGCAGGCGCCTGCGGCGCCTTCTTGCGGACCGTGCCTACTCTGCTATTCGACTGAACAAAAGCAGTACGCGTAGAGGCGGTGGGGGGTGTCGAGCCGGCGCAGCCGCTCGAGCTCGCGCGCCAGCGGATCGAGCTGCAGCGCCAGAGCCGAGCCGCCATCGATGCGTACGCCGCTCGCGCGCAGCAGGCGCGCCGAGGCGCCATTGAGCTGCAGCGCCAGCTGCTGTGCCCAGGTGAGCTCGGGCTCGATGAACTGCACCTTGTACTCGCTCAAGTGCGCGCGCTTGGCGGCGGCCTTCACGGCGTCCGCGAACGAGCCGAGGTGATCGACCAGGCCGATCTTCAGCGCATCGCGGCCCGCCCATACGCGGCCCTGGCCGATCGAGTTCACCTGATCGGTGCTCTGGTGACGCCCGGAGGACACACGCTGCAGGAACGTCTGGTAGCCGTGCTCGACGGTCGTCTGCACCAGCGTCTTCGCCAGATCGCTCATGGGACGGTCGATTCGCAGATCGCCCGCGATGGGTGTGGTGCCCACGCCATCCACCGTGATGTGCGCCCAATCGTTGAGCGTGCGGCTGATGGTCGGAATCACGGCGAAGATGCCGATCGATCCCGTGATGGTCGCGGGGCTCGCCCAGATCTCATCGGCGGGGGCCGAGATGTAGTAGCCGCCGGAGGCGGCGAGGCTTCCCATCGACACGATCACCGGCTTGCCCGAGGCCTTGAGCGCGAGGATCTCCTGATAGATCTCATCGGAGGCATCGACGCTGCCTCCGGGGCTGTCCACGCGCAGCACCACGGCGCGGATCTTGTCATCGAGTCGCGCCTGGCGAATGAGCTTCACGGCCGAGTCCCCGCCGATCGTTCCCGGGGGCTGCGTGCCGTCGAGAATCTCTCCCGACAGCTCGATCACGCCGACGCGCTCACGATCGCGCCGCCCGAGTGCGGTTTGCGCATGCACCAGGCGCGCGTAGTCGACCGCGTTGACTGAGTGGAAGGTGCCGTTCTCGTCGGCTCCGACCATGCCGATGAGGCGCTTCTCGAGCTGCTGCTGCGTCTGGATCTGCGTAGCGAGCCCCGCCTTGAGAGCGACCTCGGCGGTCGCGCCGCGGCTCGCGGTCGCCACCTGCCCGAGGGAGTTGATGTAGTTGGTGATCGCATCGGCCGGCAGGTGCCGCGCGCTCGTCACCCCGTTCTGGTAGGTCGACCACATCGCACCGAGGTAGTCGAGGCTCTCCTCGCGATCCTCGGGCGACATGCTGTCGCGCGTATAGGTCTCCACCGCGCTCTTGAACTGTCCGACGCGGAACACGTTGATGTCCACGTTGAATTTGTCGAGCAGATTCTTCAGGTACATGCGGTAGCGGCTGTACCCATCGATCAACACGAAGCCGAGCGGATTGATGTCGATCTCATCGGCCTGGGAGGCGATGTAGTACTGATCGCGCAGAAAGTCGCTGCCGTAGGCGATCACCTTCTTGTTGCTCGCACGGAATTCGCGGATGGCGCTCGCGAGCTCCTGCAGCGGCGGCAGACCGTCCGTGCCGCTGAAGTTGTCGAGATCGAGCACCATCACCTTGATGTGCGAGTCGTGCGCGGCAGCGCGGATGGCATCGGTCAAGTCCCACAGCAGCGTCTCGGCGTGCGTCTGGCCCTGCGCCTGGGAGATGGCGCGCGTGAGCGGATCGCCGGAGAGCTGCTCGACGAGCTGCCCTTGGGGCGCGACCAGCAGCGCCGCCGAGTCGGGTACGCGCGGAATGGTGCTGCGCAGGGCGCCGAGCGCCAAGCCCACGATGAGCAGCAGCAGGAGCAGATGCAGGACCCGGCGCAGGGCATCGAGCCCGCGCCACGCTCCGCGCAGAAACGCACGCATGATTCGCGCCCTCGGGTGCGGCTCGCGCCGCGCTTAGACCTTCTCCTCGATACGGGCAGCCTTGCCCGAGAGGTCTCGCAGATAGTAGAGCTTGGCGCGACGCACGCTGCCGCGGCGCTTCACGCTGATGTCGCTGATGGCGGGGCTGAAGGTCTGGAAGACCCGCTCGACGCCCTCGCCGTGGGAGATCTTGCGCACGGTGAAGGAGGAGTTCAGGCCGCGGTTGCGCTTGGCGATCACTACGCCCTCGTACGCCTGCACACGCTCGCGGTCGCCCTCGACCACCTTCACCTGCACGATGACCGTGTCACCGGGGCGGAACTCCGGTATCTGCCGGGCCATCTGGCGCTTCTCGATTTCCTGAACGATCTTGCTCATGACACTTACCCTCGACTGCACCTGCACCCGCCGCGCGCGCGGCTACGATCTCATCCAGCAAGCGGCTCGCCTCCGGGGCAAGCCCATGCTTCACAATCCAATCCGGCCGGCGCAGCCACGTGCGCTCGAGCGCCTGCCGAAAGCGCCAGCGCTGCACCTCGGCATGATTGCCCGAGCGCAGCACCTGCGGCACCGAGAGGCCCTCGAAGACCTCCGGGCGCGTGTAGTGCGGCCAATCGAGCAGTCCCTGCGCAAAGGACTCCTCCAGGCTCGAGTGCTCGCAGCCGAGCACCCCGGGCAGCAGCCGCACCACCGCATCGATCACGACCAGCGCCGGCAGCTCACCGCCGCTCAGCACGTAGTCCCCGATCGACAGCTCCTCGTCCACTCCGAGCGCCACCACGCGCTCATCGATACCCTCGTAGCGCCCGGCCAGGAGCACGAAGCCCGGCAGCCCCGCGAGGCGCTGCACGGCCGCCTGGTCGAGCACCCTGCCCTGCGCCGAGAGATAGATTCTCGGACTGCCGGGCGGCAGGCGCGCCTGCGCCGCACGCAGCGCCGCGAGCAGCGGCTCGGGCTTGAGCACCATCCCCGGGCCACCCCCGTACGGCCGATCATCGACCGTGCGGTGCGCATCGCTCGTGTGCGCGCGCGGGTCCTCGAAGGCCACCTGCGCGAGGCCACGCTCGAGCGCACGGCCCACCACGCCAAAGCCGAGCGCCCCGCGCAGCAGCTCCGGAAACAGCGTGACGACCTCGATGCGCACGCCGCGCGCTCACTCCAGCTCCAGCGGCCAGTCCACGAGGACCGTGCCGCCCGCCAGATCCACCCGGCGCAGGTGCTGCGGCGTCGCGGGCAGCCAGTGCTCGCGCTCACCGCGCACCACCATCAGCGGATGCGCCGGCGTATCGACGAAATAATCGACGCTGCCGAGCAGCTCACCCTGCAGGTTGCGCACGGCGAGTCCCACGAGATCCGCCCGGTAGTACTGCCGTTCACCCGCTGGCGGCAGCTCCTTCCGCTGGACCTCTATCATCGCGCCGCGCAGGCCCTCGGCGCTTGTACGATCGGACACCTCCGCGAGGCGCACCACGAGGGCCTTGCCCTGCCAACGCCCCTCGAGCAGGCGGTGCGCCTGCCGCTGACCCTGCGCCAGGCGCAAGTCCCAGCGCGGAAACTCCAGCAGGCGGTCCGGAGGATCCGTGAAGGACTGCACCCGTACCCACCCCTGCACGCCGACCGGACCACCGATGCGGCCGAGCTCGATCCAGGACTGGCTGGTGGCGGCTGGCACCGTGCGCGACGCTCCGGACCTCGCGTCCGGCGGGCGGCCTTCTCAGCTCGCCGTGACCTGCTTGCGATACGACTGAACGAGATGGCGCACGCGGTCCGACTGCTGCGCGCCGTGCTGCAGCCAGTACTCGATGCGTGGCAGATCGAGCTTGAGCTTGGGTTCGCCCTTGCTCGCGATCGGATTGAAGTAGCCGACCTGCTCTAGACCTGCCGCACCCTGACGCTTGCGGCTGTCGGTGACGACGATGTGATAGAAGGGCTGGTTGCGCGCCCCGCGGCGCGTCAGGCGAATGGTGACCATGGTGAGTTACTCGTTCCGAACCCGGAGCGTGCAGCGACCCATACCGCTGCCGGCTCCAAAAAGAGCGCGGATTCTACGCAAACGCCGCCCAATTATCTAATCGATTGTTTCGGCCGGCTTTAGGCCCTCGGCGAGGGCCCGGCGGGCCCCTCGGGCGTCACGCCAACCCCCCGGGTAGAGCGCCTCGCCACCGGGAGCCAAGCCCGTGTCTCGGGGCCTAGCCGCCCTGCCCCGGGAAACCGGGCGGCATCTGCCCCCTCAAGGCGCTCATCATGCGACGAAGCTTGCCCCCCTTCATGCTCTTCATGACCCGCTGCATCTCGAGGAACTGCTTGAGCAGGCGGTTCACGTCCTGAACCTGCACTCCCGCGCCCCGGGCAATGCGCCGCCGGCGCGAGCCATCGATGATGCCGGGTTGGCGGCGCTCGCGGGGAGTCATGGAGTTAATGATGGCGATCTGCCGGCGCACCTGCTTGTCGCCGTGGTCCGCCGCGACCCCCGGCTGGGCGGCCGCGCCGGTGGGCAGCTTGTCGAGCAGCGCCCCTACCCCGCCCATCTTCTGCAGCTGCTCGAGCTGGCCCCGCAAGTCCCCCAGGTCGAATCCCTTACCACTCACCACCTTGCGGGCGATGCGCTCGGCCTCCTGGTGGTCGACCTGGCGCTGTACCTGCTCGACCAGGGCCACGACATCGCCCATGCCGAGGATGCGGGTGGCCATGCGCTCGGGGTCGAAAGGCTCGAGCGCCTCGGTCTTCTCCCCCATGCCCAGAAAGACGATCGGCTGGCCCGTGATCTCGCGCACCGACAGCGCGGCGCCCCCGCGGGCATCCCCATCAGCCTTGGTGAGGATCACCCCGGTGAGCTGCAGTGCAGCGCCGAAGGCACGAGCAGCGTTGACGGCGTCCTGTCCCGCCATGGCATCGACCACGAACAGCCGCTCGTGCGGGGAGACGGCCGCATCGATGTCGCGCACCTCCTGCATCATCGACTCATCGACGTGCAGTCGGCCGGCGGTATCGACGATGAGGACATCGGCGAGCGTGCGCCGGGCCTGCTGCAGGGCCTCGCGCGCGATGTCGGCCGGCGCGCTGCGCGCGTCGGCGGGCAAATAGTCCACCTGCACCTGCTGTGCGAGCCGCTCGAGCTGCAGCATCGCCGCCGGGCGCCGCACGTCGGTGCTCACGAGCAGCACGCGCTTGCGCTCGCGCTCGCTGAGCCAGCGCGCAAGCTTTGCCGCCGTGGTCGTCTTGCCTGCACCCTGCAGGCCCGCGAGCAGGATCACGAGCGGCGGCTGGGCACGCAGATTGAAGCCGGCGCGCGCGCCCCCGAGCAGGCTCACGAGCTCCCGGTGCAGGATGCCGATGAAGGCCTGACCGGGCGTGAGGCTGCCCGTCACCTCGGCGCCGAGCGCCTGGGTCTTCACCGCCTCGATGAAGCGCTTGATCACCGGCAGCGCCACATCGGCCTCGAGGAGCGCGACGCGCACCTCGCGCAGCGCCTCGGCCACGTTCTCTTCCGTGATGCGACCGCGCCCGCGCAGCGTATTGACGGTGCGGGCGAGGCGCTGGGTCAGCTGGTCGAACATCGAGCGGGAATCCTGCGATTTTCCGTGCGCGGCATTATACGGCCCCGCCCGCAACGGCCAGCCGTTTTCCCCCTTCGAGGCAGGCTGGCCCTATGCTAAGGCGCTGAGCCCTTCGGGAGGATTGCGGTCTTGAACCAAGCCTCGACGCCGCTGCTGGTGCTGCTGCTCGCCGGATTACTGCTGGTCATCGCCTTCTCCTCCGGCACCGAGGTGGCCATGCTCTCGGTGAACCGCTACCGGGTACGTCATCGCGCCGAGGCCGGACGCACCAGCGCACAGGTGCTCGAGCGGCTGCTGCAGCGCCCCGACGACTGGCTGGGCGTCAATCTGGTGATTTTGGCGGCCGCCAGCGTCTTTGCCTCGCAGGCCGCCACGCTCATTGCGCAGCGCACGCAGCTGCATTTCGCGCTCGCGATCACGGGCGTCGTGCTCACGATCATCATGATCGTCCTGGGCGAGCTCGTGCCGAAGATCTTCGCCGCCACCCACTCCGAGGCGGTCGCCATGAGCTGCGCGCACGTCTATCGCGCGCTGGTCGTGATCGCCAGGCCCGTGCTGTGGCTGACGAGCCGCGCGGCGTACTCGGTGCTGCGTATCTTTGGCGTCGTGCGGGGCGAGCACGACACTCAGCCGCTCAGCGCCCAGGAGCTGCGCGCCGTGGTCGCCGAGGCAGGCCCGGTGCCCGCCCGGCACCGCCAGATGCTGCTCTCCATCCTCGATCTGGAGGACGTGACGGTCAACGACATCATGATCCCGCGCCAGGAGATCGACGGCATCGATGTGGCCGAGACCTGGGAGGACATCCTGATGCGGCTGCGGCAGACCCCGCACACGCGCCTACCGGTATTCGATGGCGACATCGACAACCTCATCGGCATCCTGCACATGAAGCGCGTGGCACAGGAGCTGGCGCGCGAGACGTTGAGCCGCGAGCGCCTGATCGAGATCGCCCGCAGTCGCGAGCCGTATTTCGTCCCGGAAGGCACCGCCCTGACGGTGCAGCTCGGCAACTTCCAGCGGGACCGGCGCCGCCACGCGTTCGTCGTCAACGAGTACGGCGACATCGAGGGTCTGGTCACGATCGAGGACATCCTGGAGGAGATCGTCGGGGAGTTCACGAGCAACCCCGCCACCATCGCCCACAAGGACGTGCACGCCGAGCGCCCAGGCGTCTTCATCATCAATGGCAGCGCTACCATCCGTGCGCTCAATCGCGCCTTGCAATGGCATCTGCCGACCGACGGCCCCAAGACGATCAACGGGCTGCTCCTCGAGCAGCTCGAGACCATTCCCGAGCCCGGCACGGCCCTGCGCGTCGGCGACTACCTCTTTGAGGTGCTGCAGACCGCCGATAATGCCGTGCGAACGGTGCGCGTTCGTCCACCCCCGGCGACGGCGGCGGAGCGCAAGCCAGCCCCGCAATGACGGTACGGCCGAGACTGCCTGGACCCGAGACTCGCCGGACCGCCCTCAGGCTTTGCCGAGCCCGCTCCGCAGAGCCTCCGTCACCCGCGATACGCCCTGCACCTCGAGCCCCGCCAGTGGCTTTCGCGGCAGGTTGTCGCGCGCCACGATCGCGCGCTTGAACCCCTGTTTGTGAGCCTCGCGCAGCCGCTCTTCGCCGTAAGCGACCGGGCGCACCTCACCCGTGAGGCCGATCTCCCCGAAGGTGATGAGCTGCGGATCGAGGGCTCGGTCCTCGAGGCTCGAGACCAGTGCGAGTACGACCGGCAGGTCCCAGGCGGTCTCGCGAATCTCGATGCCCCCGACCACGTTCACGAACACGTCGTGCTCCTGCAGCGACACGCCCGCATGGCGGTTCAGCACGGCGAGCAGCATGGCCACGCGATTGGCATCCAGGCCCTGCGCGATGCGGCGCGGCGCGCCAAAGCGCATCCGATCCACGAGTGCCTGCAGCTCGATCAGCAGCGGCCGGCCGCCCTCGCGCGTGACCATGACGATGCTGCCCGGCGCCGGCTCGGGAGCGCGCGCCAGAAACAGCGCGGCGGGATTGCGCACCTCGCGCAGCCCCGCCTCGGTCATCGCGAAGAACCCGAGCTCGCCGGCGGCGCCGAAGCGGTTCTTGGTGGCGCGCACGACACGATAGCGGCTGCTCACCTCGCTCTCGAAATACAGAACCGTATCGACCAGGTGCTCGAGCACCCGCGGGCCGGCGATCGTACCCTCCTTGGTGACGTGCCCGACGATGACGACGGCGGTGCCGCTTGCCTTGGCAAATCGCACCAACTCGGCCGTGCACTCCCGCAGCTGCGACAGCGCGCCCGCGCTGGCCTCGAGCGTCGCGAGCTGCATGGTCTGAATGGAGTCCACCACGAGCAGCGCGGCCCGCTGGGCAGCGGCCTGCTCGAGCACGCTCTGCAGATCGCTCTCGGTGAGCACCTGCAGCCCACCGCCCGCCACGCCCAGGCGCTGCGCGCGCAGGCCCACCTGCGACACCGACTCCTCTCCGCTGGCATAGAGCACCGCCTGCTGCCGCCCGGCGTGCGCCGCCACCTGCAGTAGCAGGGTGGATTTGCCGATGCCGGGCTCCCCCCCGAGCAGGATGACCGAGCCCTTGACGATGCCGCCACCCAGCACGCGGTCGAGCTCGCCATGCCCGCTGCTCACACGCTCGCCCGAGGCACCGGCGGCCGCCTCGAGCAGCTGCGGCGCAGCCGCACCGGCAGCGCTCGAGAGCCTCCCGGCGGCACCTGCCGCAGGCGGCTTCGCGCGGCGCTGCACGAGCGTGTTCCACGCCGCGCAATGCGGACATTGGCCCTGCCACTTGGGCGCCTGACCACCGCAGGCGTCACAAACAAAGAGCGCGGCGGTCGAGCGGTTCGCCATGTTGGCAGAGGGGCTTCCAGTGTGCGCAAGGCCTCAAACAGCGCCTGAGACCCGCGGCTTGTTGCGTTAGGATAGCGTTCGCAACCTGTGCGCCTTTCACGGGGGATAAGGCGTCCGAGACCGGCGGTTTGTGACCAGACACTCGGACAGGTCCGCGAACAATGCTAGCTTATGCAGCCAACCATGGGGCATCGGCTCGGTCGCTCGGTGCCTTCATCAGTGGACGGGGAGCACAGTTTGCGTGTGTTCGAAGTACAGTCACGCCAGTCCGCGGCGGCCGCTCTCGACGGCGGCCAGCACGCCCGCTAGCGTGACGCCCGTCACATTTTGCGCTCCGGGCGCTGCGCCAGCGGCCCGCGCGCCGGCGAGGCGCCAATGAGCCTCAAGGGCCGGGTGCGCTTCGTCGGCAAGACCGACACGGGCAAGGTGCGCGAGCACAACGAGGACACGATCGCCTTCGACCCGGACATCGGGCTGCTGGTGCTGGCCGATGGCATGGGCGGCTATAACGCCGGTGAGGTCGCGAGCGGGATCGCGGTCAAGACCATCGTCAATCTGGTACGCGAGTCGGTCGAGCGCGAGGATATGAGCTCGCACGACCCCGAGACCAGCATGTCCCGCCCGAGCATCATCCTGCGGGATGCGATCCATCGGGCGAACAAGATCATCTATCAGACGGCTCGTACGCAGCCGCAATGCGAGGGCATGGGTACCACGGTCGTGAGCGCCCTGTTCTTCGACAACCGCGTGGCTATCGCCCACGTCGGGGACTCCCGCCTGTACCGGCTGCGCAATGAGAAGTTCGAGCAGGTGACCATGGACCACTCGCTCCTGCAGGAGCTGGTCGACCGCGGGTTCTATTCGGCTGAGGAGGCACAGAGGGCTGCAAATAAGAACTACGTCACACGTGCGCTGGGCGTGGAGCCCAATGTCGATGTCGAGATCCAGGAAGTGCGTGCCGAAAAGGGCGACTTCTACGTTCTGTGCTCCGATGGCTTGTCGGACATGGTAGAAGATGACGATATTCACTTAACCATCAGCACCTTTGGTGATAATCTGGATACGGTCGCCAAGCAATTGATTCAGCTGTCGAATGACAACGGGGGACGTGACAATGTTTCGGTTGTCATGGCCCACGTCGTGGAGCCGTTCCCTGCGAACAAGGGAATTCTGGACAAGATCCTCGGGTGGTTGAGCTGATGAAGAGGCGCACATGGCTAGGTTGATACTGAGCCTGGATGGCCAAGTAATGGCCGAATACAATATGAACAAGGAGCGCTACACCATCGGCCGGTTGCCGGATAACGACATCCGCATCGACAACGGCGCCGTCAGCGGTCATCACTCACTGATCATCAACATCCTGAACGACTCGTTCCTCGAGGATCTCAACAGCACCAACGGCACCTACGTCAACGGCAAGCTCATCAAGAAGCACGCGCTGCAGCATGGCGACGTGATCACGGTGGGCCACCACCAGCTGCGCTTCGTCGAAGACGACGAGCAGCAGGACGAATTCGAGAAGACGATGGTGATCCAGCCATCGGCACGGCCGGTCGACAAGGTGCGCACGGCGCGCGAGGCGGTCGAGCAGGCATCGGCCTCGGCCACCGGCAACCGCCGCTCGCTCGATGGGCAGGCGGCACTGAAGAAAGCCAAGCTGCAGGTGCTCTCGGGCGCCTTCGCCGGCAGAGAGCTCGAGCTCAGCAAAGCACTCACCACCCTGGGCCGTCCGGGCGTGCAGGTCGCCGCCATCACGCGGCGTGCCGATGGGTACTTCATCGTTCACGTCGACAGCGAAAAGGACAACGACTTTCCGCTGGTCAACGGGGCCCCGATCGGGGCTCAGGCACGCAAGCTCGCCGACAACGACGTGATTCAGCTCGCCGGCGTCAAGATGGGGTTCTTCGAGAACTAGGCAGACCGCAAACGCAGGCGGCGAAGGCACGGTCCGCCCGGATTGCAGGAGCAATCTGGGCCAATCAAATCAGTTCTCGGGGCACTCGAGCGCGTACGCCGCAAAGCAGCTCGTAGGCGATGGTGCCGGCTTGCGCCGCCACCTCACTCACCTCGAGTCCGCGCCCCCAGAGCACACAGCGCGTGCCGACCCCGACTTCCGGCAGGTCGGAGACATCCACCGCGATCATGTCCATGGCAACCCGCCCGACGAGTGGTGCGCGCCGGCCGTTCACGAGCACGGGCGTGCCCGTGGAGAGTGAGCGCAGCAGCCCATCACCGTAGCCCCCCGCCACGATCGCGATGCGCGAATCGCGGGGCGCGATCCACGCCCCGCCATAGCCGACCGACTCACCGAGGGGCACCTGACGCACGGCAATGACCGTGGTCGCCAGCGTCATGACGGGTGTGAGCCCTTGGGCATCGCTCGACTCGCCGGCAAAGGGGGAGATGCCGTAGAGCGCAAGCCCCGGCCGTACCCAGTCCCCACACTCACCCGGCCATCCGAGCAGCCCCGCCGAGTTGCCGATGCTCGTCACGTGCCGGAGCCCGCGAGTGAGCGCGCCGAAGCGCGCGAGCTGCTCGCGCGTCATCGGGCAGTCGCGCTCATCCGCCCGCGCAAGGTGCGTCATCAGACGAATCTCGGCAGCCGGCACGTGCAGGCCATGCAAGCGCTGCAGCACGGGCGCGAACTCCTCGGTGCGAAAGCCGAGCCGGTTCATGCCCGTATCGATCTTGAGCCACAGGGTGAACGCGTGCGCACCGGCAAAGCGCTCGAGCAGCGCGATCTGCACGGCGTCGTGGACCACGATCTCGAAGCGCTGCCGCGCCGCCTCCTCGAGCTGCGCTGCGCTGAAGATGCCCTCGAGCAGGATCACCGTCTGCTTGACGCCCGCCTCGCGCAGCGCGAGCCCCTCCTCAAGGCGGGCCACGGCAAAGGCATCCGCCTCTCCCAGCGCAAGCGCCACCGGCACCAGGCCGTGCCCATAGGCATTGGCTTTGACCACTGCCATGACTTTGGCACCCGCCGCTCGGGCACGGATCCGGCGCAGATTGCTTTGCAGGGCGCTGGTGTCGATGATCGCCCGGATCAGCTGCGTCACCGCAGAATGCCTTCCGCGTACGAGTCGGGGGCGTAATTGACGAAGCGCGTGAACTGACCCTGGAAGGTGAGCAGGAAGGTGCCGATCTCCCCGTTGCGGTGCTTGGCGAGATCGATCTCTGCGATGCCCTTCTTGGTGGTGTTCTTGTCGTAGACCTCTTCGCGATAGATGAGCAGGATCATGTCCGCATCCTGCTCGATCGAACCACTCTCGCGAAGGTCCGACATCACCGGCTTCTTGTGCTCGCGCTGCTCGACGCTGCGGTTGAGCTGCGAGAGCGCGATCACCGGCACCTCGAGCTCCTTGGCGAGCACTTTGAGGCCGCGTGAGATCTCCGCGATCTCCGTGGCGCGGTTCTCCTTCGTCCCCGGCACCTGCATCAGCTGCAGATAGTCGACCACCACCAGATGCAGGCCGTGCTCGCGCTTGACGCGCCGCGCTCGGGCGCGCAATTCCGTGGGCGTGAGCGCCGGGGTCTCATCCACGAAGATCTTCGCCTCCGAGAGCTGGCTCGTCGCCCCGGTGATGCGCACCCAGTCCTCATCGGAGATGCGGCCGCTGCGCAGGCTCCCGAGCGGCACGCTGCCGACCGAGGAGAGCATGCGCGTGATCACCTGCTCCGAGGGCATCTCCATGCTGAAGATGGCGACGGAGGCACGGATGGCGGGGTTGATGGCGGCGAACTCCGCCATGTTCACCGCCAGTGAGCTCTTGCCCATCGACGGCCGTCCCGCCACGATCACCAGATCGCCGGGACGCAGTCCGCCCGTGATCTTGTCGAAATCGGCGAAGCCCGTGGCAAGGCCCCGCAGCTTGTCGGGATTGGTATGCCACTCGTCGATCTGGTCGATGATCCGCGGCAGCAGGGTGCGCACCGCCACGGTGCCTTCGCGTCCGCGAAAGCCTTCCTCGGCGATCTCGAACACGCCCTGCTCCGCCCGATCGACGAGCTCGCGGGCCGAAAGTCCCTCATCGCTGAACGCCGAGGCGGCGATGTCGGAGCCCACCTTGATGAGCTGGCGCAAAAGCGAGCGCTCGCGGACGATCTCGGCATAGGAGCGCACATTGGCGGCGGTCGGTGTGTCGCGGGCGAGGGTACCGAGATAGGCAAGACCGCCCGCGTCGGCGAGCCTGCCGATGCGCTCGAGGTATTCGGAGACCGTGACGACATCGCACGGCTTGCCGGCCCCGGCGAGCACCCCGATGCCCTCGAAGATCAAGCGGTGATCCGGGCGGTAGAAGTCCTCCTGGCGAACCACATCCGCCACCTGGTCCCAGGCGGTGGCATCGAGCAGCAGACCGCCGAGCACGGCCTGCTCCGCCTCCGCGGAATGCGGCGGGGTGCGAACGTCGGCGACGGAGCTGTCCGAGAGGCGGCGCGCTTTGGCGGGATCGGCCACGGAGCGGCTGCGGCTACTCTTCGGCGATGATGGTCACCGGCAGCTTGAGGTCGATGTCGGCGTGCAGATGCACCGAGACGCTGTGCTCGCCCACGGTGCGCAACGGTCCGGTCGGCAGGCGCACTTCGCTGCGCGCCAGAGGATGGCCCGCTCGAGTGACTGCCTCGGCAATGTCGGCCGTTCCGACCGAGCCGAAGAGCTTACCCTCGGTGCCCGCCTTGGCGATGATCGTGAGCTTGAAATCCTGCAGCTGCGCGGCGCGCTGCTCGGCCGAGGCGTGCTGTTCCTGAGCGGCGCGCTCGAGCTCTGCGCGGCGCGCCTCGAACTTGGCGACGTTGGCGGGCGTTGCGAGCGTGGCCTTGCCCTGCGGCAGCAGAAAATTGCGCCCGAACCCCGAGCGCACCTTCACGCGGTCACCGATGTTGCCGAGATTGGCAACCTTCTCGAGCAGAATCACGTCCATGGCGACCCCTTAGTGCTGGTCCGTGTATGGCAGCAGCGCGAGAAAGCGCGCCCGCTTGATCGCCGTCGCCAGCTGGCGCTGATAGAACGACTTGGTCCCGGTGATGCGGCTCGGAACGATCTTGCCGGTCTCCGTGATGTAGCTCTTCAGCGTCGCCAGATCCTTGTAGTCGATCGACTTCACCCCCTCGGCGGTGAAGCGGCAGAACTTCTTGCGGCGGGAAAAGCGGCTCATGGTGCACTCTCCGCCGGACCCTCATCATCGTCGCTCGGGACCACCTCTTCCCGAGCGCGCTCGCGGCGTCCGCCGCGACCGCCCTCACCGCTCTCATCCTCCTCGGCTCGGGCCATCGGCGAGGGCTCGGTGACCGCGGCATCCATATTCACCACCAGGTGCCGCAGTACGGCATCGCTGAAGCGGAACGCACCGGTGAGCTCGTTGAGGGTCTTCTGGTCCACCTCGATGTTCATGAGCACGTAGTGCGCCTTGTGAACCTTGGCGATCGGGAAGGTGAGCTGCCTCCGCCCCCAATCCTCCAGCCGATGCACCCGCCCGTTGCCGGCGGCGATCATCGACTTGTAGCGCTCGATCATCGCGGGGACTTGCTCGCTCTGGTCCGGATGGACCAGAAAGACGATCTCGTAATGCCTCATGTCGTCTCCTCGTGGTGATGCCACCCGCGGCAGAGGCGTGCGGTGTGGCAAGGAGTGATGAACCGACGGGCACGAGGCCCGCCACTGCCCAGTGAACTGGGGGCGCGCAGCATACTCAAACCCGCTGCGATCTGCAATGCCCTTCGGAGCCAACTCTCGTGGACGATCAGGCACTTACGACGTCGGTGCTGCCGGAGCCGGACGTCGGCAGTAGGCTGGGCGGGTTTACGCAGCTTGGCCCGGACGGCTCATGAAGATCATCGCGATCACGAACATCAAGGGCGGCGTCGGCAAGACCACGAGCGCGGTGAACCTCGCCTATCTGTGTGCCGCGGGCGGCCACTCGACGCTCCTTTGGGATCTCGATGCACAGGGAGCATCCACCTACCTGCTGCGGGTAGAGGCCTTCGAGAGCGTCTCGGCACGCAAGCTCGTCGCCGGCAAGCGCGAGCTGCCCGAGGTCGTCGTGCGCACCGCCTACCCACGGCTCGATCTGCTGCCGGCGAACCTCTCCTATCGGAATTTCGATCTGCACCTCGCCGAGCGCAAGCGCCCGACCGAGCGTCTGCTGCGCATGACCCGCGCGGTACGCGAGCGCTACGCGGCCCTGTTCCTCGACTGCCCGCCGGGGATCTCCTTGCTGTCCGAGAACGTGCTGCGTGCGGCGGACTATCTGCTCGTACCCCTGCTCCCCACTCCGCTCTCGGTGCGCATGCTCGTGCAGCTGCGCGAGTTCCTCGACACGCAGGGTTGGGGTGATCTGCTGCTCCTGCCCTTCTTCTCGATGGTCGATCGGCGCCGCTCGCTGCATCGCGAGCTCATCGAGGAGAGTCGCGCCCGCTTTCCCAGCCTGCTCACCACCGAGGTTCCCTACTGGAGCGAGATCGAGCGCATGACCCGGCAGCGTGCGCCCCTCAATGCGCTGGCACCGCGCAGCGCGGCCGCGGCGGTGTACGCTCGGCTGTGGGCGGAGATCGAGCAGCGCATCGGCGCGCTGCCCGAGCCCGAGCCGGCCGATGAGGCGGCAGGCGCTGCAGTGGAAGGCGATGCGCTCGAGCTGGCACCGCCGGAGGTACCGGCCTGGACGACGCCGGATGGGATCGCAGAAAGCCCGCCCACCGAAGTCTCGACCGCGAGCGCCGCTGGCGGCACCCGTGGCGAGATCAACGAGGCGACGGAGTGGGACGACTGAGCGTTGCGCTACCCTGCAGGGTGCGCTGGCGCAATGCCTCGTAGAGCAGCATTCCGGCGGCCACCGACACGTTGAGACTTTCGACGGCTCCGAGCTGCGGCAGGCGCAGCATCACGTCGCAGCACTGGCGCGTGAGCTGACGCAATCCGCTGCCTTCGGCGCCCAGCACCAGCACCGTGCCACCCCCCAAGTCCGCCTCGTGCGCCGCCTGCGGCGCAGCCGCATCCGCGCCGTACACCCACAGACCGCTCTGCTTCAGCAGCTTCAGCGTGCGCACCAGATTGGTGACGCTGACCACCGGTGTGGTCTCGGCGGCTCCGGCGGCGACCTTGCGTACGGCAGGGGTCAGCTGAGCTGCGCGATCGCGCGGCACGATGACGGCAAGCACACCGCACGCATCCGCCGTGCGCAAACAGGCACCGAGGTTGTGCGGATCCTGCACGCCATCCAAAGCGAGCAGCAGCGGGTCGCTCGTGCCGCCGAGGGCCTCGAGCAGATCATCCTCCGACCAGGGGGCGAGCGGGGCGACCTCGGCCGCCACGCCCTGGTGAGCCACCTCACCGAGTGATTGCTGCAGCGCTTGCGCGCTGACGCGCGTGATGCCGATGCCATGCTGGCGCGCGAGCTGCTCCAGCTCCTGCGTGCGGGAGTCCTCGCGCCGCTCGGCAATGCGCAGCTGCTGCACGCGCGCCGGGTGGCGCACGAGCAGCGCGCGCACCGCGTGCAGCCCATAGATGAGCTGCGAAGCCTTCATGGCCGGTGCTGCGCGGCCTGCAGCGCTCGCATCACGCCGACTCCTCGGCGAGATCCAGGTCGATGAGGCCCTCGATCGGATTGACCGCGGTCACGATCACTCGCACGTGGCTGCCCGTGCGCAGGCGCCGCCCGCGCTGCCGGCCGATCCAGGCGTGGCCATCGTCGGCCATCTCGTAGTCGTCATCGCGCAGATTGTCCACGTGCAGCAGACCATCGACGGAGACCTCGAGCAGCTGCACGAAGCAGCCAAATTCCACCACCGTGGTGATCAGCCCGAGGAAGGTTTGCCCGATGCGCTCGCGCAGGTAGCTGCACTTGAGAAAGGTCGAGACGTAGCGGTCGGCCTCGTCGGCGCGCTTCTCCAGGCGCGACAACCGCTCGCCCTCGCCGCCGAGCGCCTCGGTTTGATAACGCACCCCACTCGCATCGGCGGCGCCCAGGAGCGCCTTCAGCGTCCGGTGCACGATCAGATCGGGATAGCGCCGAATGGGCGAGGTGAAATGCGCGTAGTGCTCGAGCGCCAGGCCAAAGTGCCCGATGTTGGCCGGCTGATACACCGCCTGCGGCATCGCCCGCACGATCAATGACTCGACGAACGGCCGCTCCGGTGAGTTGCCGACCCGGCGCGTCAGCGCCTGAAAGTCGCGTGGCGTCAGCGTCTCGGGCATCTGCGCCTCGATGCCCAGCGCACGCAGCGTGCTCACGAGGCGATCGACCTTCTCCTCCTCCGGCTGGCCATGCACCCGATACAGAGTCGGCGTGCGGGCGCGCTCGAGCTCACGCGCCACGGCGCTGTTGGCGAGCACCATGCACTCTTCGATGAGCCGGTGCGCATCGTTGCGCAGCCGCAGATCGATCGAGCGCACGCGCTCGGCCGAGTCGATCTCGAACTCCGCCTCCGCGGCGTCGAAGTCGAGAGCGCCGCGGTGCGTGCGTGCCTTGTAGAGCGCACGATACACATCGACGAGCGGCAGCAGACGCTCCACCAGCCCCTGCCCGAGCTCCTCGCGCGCCTCGGGCCTGCCCTCGAGCAGCGCCGCCTGAGCGAGCATATAAGTGAGCCGCGCAGCCGAGCGCATCACGGCGGGGTAGAAGCGCGCGGTTTTGAGCTGCCCGCGGCGCGTCACCACCATGTCCGCCGCGAAGCACAGCCGATCGACGTGCGGTGCCAGCGAGCACAGGTGATCGGAGAGCGCGGTGGGCAGCATCGGCAGCACGCGGGTGGGAAAGTAAACCGAGGTGCCACGCTCGAGCGCTGCGGCATCGACCGCCGTGCCGGGCCGCACGTAGTAGCTGACATCCGCGATGGCGACGATCAGGCGAAATCCGTCCGGGTGCGGCTCCGCGTAAACGGCATCATCGAAATCGCGCGCGTCCTCGCCATCGATCGTGACGAGGGGCAGATCGCGCAGATCCACGCGCCGCGCCGCCTCGGCCGCATCCACGCGATCACCGAAGGCCTGCGCCTCGCGCAAAGCCTGCGCGGGAAACTCGTGCGGCAGATCGAAGCGCGCAATGGCCGACTCGGTGGCGAGCTCGACGGGCCGATCCGGGTCGAGACGTTTCTCGATGCGCGCCTGTGCCGCCTCCGCACCGCTCGCGTGCTTGAGGATGCGCGCGATCACCCAGTCACCGTTTCGCGCCCCCTTGAGATCGGCGGGTGAGATCGCGCAGCGCAGCTGCAGCCGCCGATCGGCTGCCGCCACCCACGCACCGCGACCATACGCCTCGACGGTGCCGAGGAAGGCGGAGACGCCGCGATCGAGAACCTGCTGCACCTCTCCCGACCAGCGCTCGCTCGCATCGCGCGCGAGGCTCACCCGCACGCGATCGCCATGCATGACGCCGCGCATCTGGCCGGGTGGCAGGAACACGCTGTCCTTCGCCCCCTCGACACGCACGAAGCCATACCCGGCGCGGTGAGCGCTTACCGTGCCTTCAGCGACGCCACCCGGACGCAAGGCCCCAGCTGTCGAGCCCCGATGTTGTGCCCTGCCTGCGGCACGCCCGCCGCCGGTCGAGCGCGCGGCGTGGTGGGAGGAGCCGGCGTCGTGCTTGGGCGAGCGACTGCCTTTGGCGCTCGAGTGCCTACCCTCGTTGTGCGTGGCAGAGCGCGTCGCCGAGCGCTTGCGCCCGGCGGCGGAGGATCTGCTCTGTGCCTTGCTGCCTGAGGTGCCGCGCCGATCGCGACGCCCGAAAGGTCCACGACGGCTACTCAATTGACAGCTCCGGACCCCGTGCGTACATTCGCCCCTCCTTGCGGGCCGCCAAGTCCGCGAAGGACCTCGCGCTTCCTGCCCGGGTGGCGGAATTGGTAGACGCACTAGTTTCAGGTACTAGCGGGTAACACCGTGGAGGTTCGAGTCCTCTCCCGGGCACCATCGTAAATTCTTCTATAATTTCAATCACTTATATTCTGCTTTTTGCGGCGACCGAGGGGCTCGGCTGCCGCGCGGACTATAGAGGATTTGTCCGCTCGCCGCGTAA
Source organism: Steroidobacteraceae bacterium (assembly GCA_035504015.1). Taxonomy (GTDB): domain Bacteria; phylum Pseudomonadota; class Gammaproteobacteria; order Steroidobacterales; family Steroidobacteraceae; genus JASHUC01. The sequence continues at coordinate 1,254 of DATJSR010000073.1, read as the reverse complement.
ATGGTTGCGCCGGCGTCTGATTTCAAGATCCCTCGCCGACGGATGAGGCCGCGCTCCCAGCGCGGCGATCCGCTTCAGGGATTCGCGGCGTCAGTCGCGCGTCGGCATTGCTGAGACGCTACTCGGCGGCTCTCAGCCGTTGCGCAGCCGCCCCGATCTGCTCTCGCAGCCAGCTGATTGCGGGCTCGCTCTCCTGCTGCCGGTCCCAGATCGCCTCGACCGCAACCTCGACGGGGCCGTCCGGATCCTCGAGCATCACAAGTCCGAAGCGCCTCACGAACTCCGTCGCCAATCTGCGCGGCACGCTGGCGATCATCTCCGAGTGGGCGAGGATCGCCGGCAGGCACCAGAAGTGCGGAACGCAGAGCGCGATGCGCGCGTCCTTGCCGAGACGCTGCGGAGCCTCGAGCGCGGTGACTTCCATGTGCACCCGACGCAGCACCCCGCGCTCGGGCAAGTACCCATCGAGGACCCCTTCGTTACTGCCCAGATAGTTCACGACCACGTGATTGAAGTCCAGCAAGCGGCTCGTTGTCGGCACCGCCGCCGTGAGCGGATGCCCGGGCCGAACCACGAATACGTAATCCTCCGAGAGCAGCTTCGTTCTCCCCAGACGCTCTGGCACGGTCGCGAACCAGCCGATAGCCACGTCGAGCGCACCGACATCGAGCTGGCGCACGAGGTCCTGGCGACTCGCGGGTACGACATGCAGATCCACCGCTGGCGCAATCACGGCGACGCTTTCCACCAATCTCGGAACGATGGTCGTACACGCATAGTCGCTCGCACCGATCGCAAAGCTGCGTATCGCTCGCGCAGGGTCGAAGGGCTCGCCACCCAAGGCGTTCGAGATGCGATCGAGAGCGACGCTGACCGAAGTCGCGAACTGACGCGCCTTCGGCGTCGGCCGCATCCCATCGGCTTCCCGAACGAAAAGGTCATCCGCTAAAGCCCTCCGCAGTCGTCGCAGCGCGTGACTGATTGCCGATTGCGACAGACTGAGCCGCACGCTGGCAGCGGCGATGGAGCGCTCCTCGTAGATGGCATCGAACACCGTCAGCAGGTTGAGGTCGAAGTTGCGCAGCTGCATGGGCTTCAGCTCCCTTCTGCACGGATTTCAGGGCGGCTGTCGACACTCGCGCCGCACAATGCGCGCCACGAAGGCGCGGGCCGGCGTCCAGCCAAGTATAGACCTGCGGACAGAGAGGTCGATTGGACGCTCGATGCGTCCGTTGCCTGCAACGACTGAAAGGG
>DATJSR010000072.1:0-15732 GCA_035504015.1 Steroidobacteraceae bacterium | reverse complement strand
GTGCCAGTGAATCGAGGTCGGGACACTCAGGCGGTTGGTCACGTGCACAGTGACCGTATCGCCTTGCCGCCAGCGCAGCAGCGGGCCCGGAATCTGCCCGTTGACCGCCGTGGCGAGGCGTGTGCGCCCGGCAAAGCGCACGCCCAGCGCCTCGATCTGAAGATGCACCTGCGGCGCCGTGAGCACCTGGGCAGCTCGCACTCGCCCCGCTACGTGCAGGGGGCTCGCGAGCGCACCCAGAGTCAGGCACTGAACGAAGCGGCGCCGCGACAGCGGGGTTCCTCGACAATCATCTGCAGAATTCATCATCCGTCCATCCGTAGAGGCTTGCCCGCGACGCGCGGCGTGCGCGTGCGGCGGTGAGCCGCGCAGACCCGGCACCGACGCCGTAGGCGCGGGGCAGGCTGCGGTCAGGTGGCAAGATGGATCAGCGGATGGGTGGGCGGAGCAGCTCGTCCGGACGCAGGCGGGTGAGGCTCGTGTGCGCGGTGGCACCGCAGACGAAGAGTGCAGGGACGAGGCACGGCAGCGGCGCTGCCGAAGCGATGCCGAGGAGCATGCAATGACAGAGCGCGTGGGCGCGGCAGCAATCGTGGGAGGATTGGGGCTGGCCCTGTCCGAAAGTCCTCACGGAGTGCGCATGCTCGGCGCACGGCATCGCGGATGCGTGCTGTGCAGCCCCCGCCGCTGCGCCCTTCTGGAGCATCGCCTGCTGCACTGCTCCCGCGGTCATCGTTGCGCACGCGCCGCCGGCGCCGAAGCTCATCTGAGCCAGGAGCACGCCGATGAGAGCGAACACGGACCAACGGGGCCTCATGCGCCTAGACTACTCCCGCCCCAGGGGTCCGCAACAGCACGGCCCTCGTCCGCCCTCGAGGCCGTGACTCCCATCACGCGAGTGTCTGCGCCATGCGTGAACGGGGGTAAGATTCCGCTCCCGCCCGCGGAGACGGCCCCATGCGAACCGCACTCCTGGCCTTCAGTGTCACCACCGCCCTGCTCGCGCTGCCGGTCCATTCCCAGACCGCCGATGCGCTGCGCGACCTCACGCGTTTCGCGGGCACCGTCGAGAGAGTCGATGGACATGAGTTTCTGTTGAAAGGACCGGGCGGCACCACCGCCACCTACGACATCGGGCATGACGCGCGCATCACCACGAGCCGGCCGGCGAGCCTTGCGGATCTGCAGCGTGGCAAGTTCGTCGGCTGCACCGCCGTCGGCACGCAGGGCGCGCTGATCGCCACCGAGTGCCACATCTTCCCGGAGAGCATGCGCGGCGCAGGCGAGGGCCACAATCCGCTGGGAGCGCCCAACACCACGATGACCAACGGCAGCATCACCACGCTCGCGAGCGGGCGGGTGCAGACTGCCACAGGCTCGGCCAGCGGCGTGAGGCTGCAGGTGTCCTATCGGGGCGGCTCGCAGCAGATCGAGGTGTCCCCGACGACGCACCTTACTCAGATCCTGCCAGGGGATCTCGCGCTCATCAAACCGGGCGTCACCGTCATGGGAGCCGCGCGCACCGCCGCTGACGGCACGGCCCTCGTGCAATTGCTCAACGTGAGTGCCGCAGCCCCGCCGTGAATGGGCCACGCGGCGCTCACCCGTGCAGCTCGGCGAGCAGCTGCTCGAGCAGACGCCTCGCCTGCGGGAGATACCCACCGCCGAAGAGATTGAGGTGATTGAGGACGTGATACAGGTTGTAGAGCGGAATGCGCGCCCGGGCGCCTGCATCGAGCGGCCAGACGCTTGCGTAAGCCGCGTAGAAGGTTGAATCGAACCCGCCGAAGAGCCGAGTCATCGCCAGATCCGCCTCTCGATCGCCGTAGTACACCGCGGGATCGAAGAGGACCGGCGCTCCACCCCTCTCGACGCCCCAGTTCCCACCCCACAGATCCCCGTGCAGCAAAGAGGCTTGCGGGCGATGACTCGAGAAGAGTTGCCCGAGCTGCTCGAGCACGCGCAGCGCCTGTCGCTCGAGGCTGTCGCGATACCCGTGGCGGTAGGCCAGCTCGAGCTGATGGCCGAGCCGGCGCTCGCGCCAGAACTCTACCCAATCGCGACACCAGCCGTTCGGTTGCGCGGTGGCGCCGATGGTGTTGTCTCGGTGCCAGCCGAAGCGCTCGGCACACACGCGGTGCTGGAGCGCCAGTTGCTCCCCGAGCCGGGCGGCGGCTGCGCTCGAGCTGGTCGTGAGCGCGAGCCACTCGAGCGCCAGGTAGCCGTGCTCTGCGGTACTGCCCAGGGCACGTACGCGCGGCACTCGCACGGCGTGCGCCTGCGCAAGCGCCGCCAGTCCCTCCGCCTCGGCGTGCAAGGCGTCTGCCCTCTCGGGCGCGGTGATCTTGACGAAGAGCGGGCCCGCATCGCTGTTCCAGCGGTAGCATTCGTGGATCGAGCCGCCGTGCACCCGCGCTGCCGGCATGGCCTGCAGGCGAGCTCCGCAGGCATGCGACAGCGCCTCAGCGAGCGCGTGCAGACTAGCGCTGCTCACCAGGGTCGGGGTCGAGACACTGGGCAAGCGCAAGACAATCCTCGACCACCAGATCTGCAGGCTGCAGCTCCGCAGGCCAGCCCGAGTCCCTGCGATTCATCCACGCAGCGGCGAACCCGGCCGTCCGTGCCGCGTGCACGTCGAGCCAGGGATCATCGCCGACATAGAGGATCTGCCGCGGCTCGAGGCGCAGCTCGCGTGCCAGGTGCTCGAAGCAGCGCGGATGCGGCTTGGCGGCGCCGACCTGGCGCGCGTTGAGCGACAGCGCAAAAAGATGGTCGAGACCGATGCGCGCCAGGTCCGCGTTGCCGTTGCTCAAGCTGGCGAGCACGTAACGGCGCTGTAACCGCATCATCCCCGGGCGCACGTCCGGAAAGGTCTCGATCTCGTTGCGGGCGGCCAGGAACACCTCGAGCGCCTGCTCTGCAACCGCCTCGGCGTAGCCACACTCGCGCGCGTGCTCCGCCAGCGCCGCCCGGCGCAGGTACGTGAGGTCGTGGGCGAAGTGCGGCTCCTGCCGGGCGATGCGGGCGCGGGCGCTGCGCATGTCCTCGAGCGTCAAGCGCTCGATGATGCGCGGACAATGCTCCTGCAACCAGGCGCGCACCCGCTGCTCGGCGCGCTCGAGCACCGGCTCCACGTCCCAGAGGGTGTTGTCCAGATCGAAGGCGATGGCGCGCAGGCCCTTGAGCATGATCCTCGGACTCGAGCGCTGCGGATTCGCGAACTCGATGCCTGAAAGAATATCATTGCGCACCGCGTTGCCCCAAAAGAGCCCGCGTGCTCGCAAATCCGCGGCACAACCCAAGGAGTCGACGATGCATCGTTGCGCAAAGCTGCTGGCACTGATCCTGATCATCGGCACCGCTGGTGCACGATCGGCAACTGCCGCCTCGGCGGCGGCTGCGGCCGAGGGGGCCGCCGATCCGAGCCGGCCCGAGAACGTGCTCGCGCACGATGTGTATCGCCAGCTCATCGAGATCAACACCACCGAATCGGTGGGCAGCGTCACGGCGGCCGCACAGGCAATGGCCGCACGGCTGCGCGGCGCGGGTTTCGAGGGGCAGGACCTGCAGCTCCTCGGTACCAATCCGCGCAAGCAGAATCTCGTCGCCCGACTGCACGGCACCGGCGCGCACCGTCCGATCCTGCTGATCGGACATCTGGACGTGGTCGAGGCCCCGCGGCTCGAGTGGGCCACGGATCCTTTCAAGCTGGTCGAGAAGGATGGGTATTTCTACGGTCGCGGCACCGAGGACATGAAGGACGGTGATGCGATCCTCGTCACCACCTTCATGCGCCTGAAGCGCGAGGGCTATCGACCCGACCGCGACGTGATCCTGGCGCTCACGGCGTCCGAGGAAGGCGGCAGCGACAATGGCGTCGACTATCTGGTGCACAACCACCGCAACCTCGTCGACGCGGAGATCGTCATCAACGAGGATGGCGAGTCCGTGATGACCGAGCACGGCGTACCGCAGTATTACGAGATCGATGCCACCGAAAAGGTATATGCGGACTTCCTGCTGAGCACGGCGAATGCCGGGGGACACAGCTCACTGCCGGTGCCCTCCAATGCGATCTATGAGCTCGCCGAGGGCCTCGCGCGAGTGCAGCACTATCAGTTTCCCTTCGAGCTCAACGCCGTGACGCGCGCGTATTACGAGCGGATGCTGCCGCGGGATCCGCCGGCGCGCGCCGCCGAGGTGCGCGGCATCCTCGAGACTCCCCCCGATCCGGCGGCGATCGCCGCGATGGCGCGCAACCCCGTCGACAACGCGCTCGAGCGCACCACGTGCGTCGCCACGCGACTCACCGGCGGGCAGGCCAACAACGCCCTGCCGCAGGCGGCCACCGCGATCGTCAACTGCCGCATCCTGCCGGGGCATTCACCCGAGGAAGTGCGCAAGACGCTGATCCACGTGCTGAACGACCCTGGCGTGCGCGTGCAGTACGTCGCCGATGACGGCGTTACCGTGCTCGAGCACGCACCCGAACGCACCGGCTATCCAGCGCACACCCTGCCGCCGCAATTCTTGCAGCCGCTCGAGCGGCTGGTCGGGGAGTTCTGGCCAGGCATTCCTGTGGTGCATTTCATGAGCACCGGCGCCTCCGATGGCGTGTACACGAGCGCCGCCGGACTGCCGACCTACGAGATCACCGGTATCGCCGTGGATCGTGACGACATCCGCGCGCACGCGCGCAACGAGCGCATCCGGGTGCGCTCCTTCTACCGCGGCAACGCGTTCTTCTATCGCTACCTCAAGGCGATTACAGGATCGCCCACGGGGTAGAGCAGCGGAAAGAGCGGGTGCTCCATCGGTGCACCCGCGGGTAGCTCGGCCGTGAGCCCTGGGAACTCCGGCGAGGTCTTCCATTGGCGGGGCGCGTGCCGGATGTCATCCCCGAGAAAGCGCACCGAGAAGACGCGGCGCCGACGAGTGCCCTCGACCGGCCCCGAGGCGTGCAGTGTCAGCATGTGGAAACACACCACGTCACCCGGCTCGAGCTCCCAGCCGAGGATGCGGTACTGCTCGCGGCGCGCCTCGATATCGGGCAGGTCGGCGAGCGAGCCTTCGGGGAACCACTTCGCCTGCGCGTCCATGAAAGAGCGCGGCATGAGCCAGGGGCCGCGGTGCGAGCCGGCGACGAATTCCAGCGTGGCGGCGCGGCTCACCGGATCGACTGGGATCCAGAAGCTGCAATTCTGGCGACCGTCGATGTTGTAGTAGGGCTGGTCCTGATGCCAGGGCGTCTTCTGCCGCGTGCCAGGCTCCTTGGTGAGCATATGATCGTGATAGAGCCGGGCAGTGGCGCTGCGCATCAGCGCGGCCGCGGTGGCGGCGAGCGGGGACTCGAGGATGAAGCGTCGGTAGTGCTCATTCTCAGCCCAGCAGCAGAAATCCTCGACGAACCAGCCGGGATCCTCGGGCCGGCTCGCTACTTTGGCCCGCGCACTCAAGTGCACGAGATTGGCATCGATGCCGACCCGCAGCCGCTCGATGAGCGCGGGCGAGAGCAGGCCCCGCAGACATAACGCGCCATCGCGCTGAAAAGCGTCCACGTCGGCACTGCGGGTTTGGGCTGGCAAGGTCACGCGGGCTCTGCAAACGCCGGTCTGCTGCCGATCATACTTGACGGCCGCCCTCGCCGAGCGGACGCTTTGAACGGGAGGGCGGCGGATGCTTCCGACCCTGGTGGGAACCTGGAGGGACGGGCTGTTCGCGCTCGATGAGCGCGGGCGCACGCAGCATTTCGCCGGCCAGACGGTGCCCGCCCTGGCGCGCGATGCCCAGGGCGCCGCACTCGCCATCGTGGGTGAGCACGCACTGTGGAGGCTCGAGCCTGACGGTCGCTGGCATCGGCTTGCGGAAGTTGAGGCGCCCCTGTGCTGCTGCGTAGCCACGCGCGAGGCGATCTATCTGGGTACCGACGACGCGCGGCTTTTCCGGCTGGAGCCGCCGCGCCGGGCGGAGCCACTCGAAGCCTTCGAGCGAGTCCCGGGCCGCGAGCGCTGGTACTCGGGAGCCGCCATGATCGATGGCCGAATGCTGGGGCCACCGCTCGGCGTGCGCTCCCTTACCGCGACGTGCGACGGCCGCGTGCTGCTCGCCAATGTCCACGTCGGGGGCATTCCCCGCTCCACGGACGGCGGAGCCAGCTGGCACGCAACGATCGACATCGACGCCGATGTCCACCACGTGTGCGCGCATCCCTCATGCGCCGAGCTGGTGGTGGCGGCTGCCGCAGCGGGCCTGTGCACCAGCGAGGACGCAGGCGCGACCTGGCGCATCGAGTCCCAGGGACTACACGCGCCCTACTGCGCCGCCGTCGCCTGTGCGGCGGACGCCGTGCTGATCACGGCGGCCGCGGGTCACTTCGCGCCGCAGGGCGCGCTGTATCGGCGCGAGCTGCGCTCGGCGCAGCCGCTGCAGCGCGTGCGAGGCGGGTTGCCCGACTGGCTCGGCGGCATCGTCGACACGCACTGTCTCGCGTGCGACAGCGAGCGCGCGGTGCTCGTCGACCGCACGGGGATGCTCTTCTGGTCCGACGACGCGGGTGAGCACTGGCACCCAGGTCAACAAGGTCTTCCCGCGCCGAGCAGCGTTCTGCTCAGCTGAAGGAGAGCTCCGTGTCGAGCAACAAGCATGTGGCGATTTCGATGGTTGCATCGGCGTTACTGGTGGCATGCGCCTCCCAGTCCCCGGCACCTTCGAGCAGCGCGGCGCTGACGAGCGCGACCGCGCCCACCGCCGTCGCAGTCTCCCCGCAGAAATCCGCGACGGCCGCGAGCGCCACGGCGCAGGCCACCGGCGCGAAGAGTCTCGACGTGCCCTACGGTTTCAAGCGCGTGGTGATGAACGGCCAGGAGCGCTTCTGCGAAGTGGAAGACATGACTGGCTCGCGTACGCAGAAGTTCAAGCGCTGCCTCACGCGCGCCGAGCTGCAGGCGCGGCAGGACAGCGGCGAGAACTTCATCCAGCAGGTACAGCGTTCGGGCGGAGTACAGACCTACACCTGCGCACCCGGCGCAGCCGTGGCCGGCAAGATGTGCCCGTAAGCTGTCGCTCCATCTCAGGACGCGCCAACGCCAGCGGCGCGGCCATCCTGGTTACAGGGACGCGTTATGTCGTCAAAGTCGGGCACCAGAGAGCACATGGCGCCGATCGCCTGCGGCGAACCGTGAGCGAATCGGCTGCAATGTCCGCTGTGCAGCGCAAACGTGAGCCACGTCACAGTGCCGGGGCTGCTGCGAGCGCACGCTTTGGGTGCGTGGCAGCAGATGCCGCGGCAGGGGCTCGATATGGCACAAGCGCAAGGGAAGGATCCGGTCAAAGGCGCGACGGATGACGTCGATACCGTGCGGCTGCCCGTCCTTCGGCGATTTGGCGGAGCAACCGAGATCACCGAGGCGCCACCGCCCGTCGGGACCGATCCCTACAGCACCGAGTATCTGCATCCGAAGACTCCGCGCCGCTCGCTCGACGACATGCGCAAGTTGAGCGAGGAAATCAAGCGCGCGCGCTTCGAGAAGAAAAGCTCGGACTGATCAGTCCGCAAGCGACGAGCCGCAGGGCGCCGCCTGAGCGGCGCTGTCATCGCCGATCATTGCAGGGCGGCGAGCACCGGCCGGATGAGCGTCGAGGTGCCGATGCGAAAACTCGCCGACGTGGCGCTGCCTGGGCCCAGCGTCTGCTCGAACAGCCGCAGGTAGGCTTCGGCCTGCGCCATCGAGCTCACACCCCCAGACACCTTGAGGCCGACCGAACGGCCGTCGGCGCGCGCCGCAGCGATCACCTCGATCAACGCCGCGGCGGCTTCGAGCGTCGCACCGGGCGCGGTCTTGCCCGTCGAAGTCTTGAGGAAATGCGCACCGCCCTCGATCGCGAGGTGCGCCGCCGCCTGAATCCGCTGCCGATCGCGCAGCTGCCCCGTCTCCAGGATGACTTTGAGCACCGTGTTCGCGGTACACGCTGCTCGACAGGCGCTCACCACCTCCAACCCTGCGGTGCGGTCGCCGGCAAGGAAGGCGTGGTAGGGGAACACCACATCGATCTCATCGGCGCCGGCGGCGATGGCCGCCGCCGTCTCGGCAGCGACGGCGGATGCATCGTTCGAGCCGGCGGGAAAGTTGCTCACGGCTGCGATGGGCACACCGCTGCCGCGCAGGCTCTCGCGAGCGCTGGCCAAGAATCGGGGCCACGTGCAAAAGGCCGCAACCCGCCCGGCGGGGCACACGCCGAGCGATGCGAGCGCGGCCACCGATGCCGCGTCGTCGTTGTCGTTGAGACTGGTGAGGTCGATGAGACCGAGCAAGCGACGAGCGAGGCTGGCTTGAGTATCGGTCGGACACATCGCGGGGTAGAATCGCACCGATCGAGGGATAAGGACAAGAACATGGCCCGACCCCGAGTCGCCGTCGTCGGCAGCGCCAACACCGATCTGATCACCTTTACGGATATCCTGCCGCGGGCGGGGGAAACCCTGTTCGGTCGACGCTTCGATCTGGGATTCGGCGGCAAAGGAGCCAATCAGGCAGTGGCCGCGCGCCTGTGCGGCGCAGATGTGCTGATGGTCGCCAAGGTGGGTGAGGATCTGTTCGGCGAGGCGACCATCCGCAGCTTCGCATCGTTCGGAATCGACACCAGTCACGTCAAAGTGGTCGCCGGAGTGTCAACGGGCGCCGCCACGATCCTGGTCGAGCCGAGCGGGGAGAATCGGATCATCGTCGTCAAAGGTGCGAACGACGAGCTGCGGGCCAGCGACATCGACGCCGCTGCGAGCGCGCTTCGCGGGGTCGACACGATCATTCTGCAGTTCGAGGTGCCCCTCGACACCGTCTACCATACGGTGCGCTTCGCCCACGCGCACCGCATCCGCTGCATCGTCAATCCGGCGCCAGCCGTTCCCGCAGACCTCGCGCAACTGCTCGAGGCGGACTATCTGATACCGAACGAGACCGAGGCAGAGCGGCTCGCAGGTCGCCCGGTGCGCACGCTCGAGGAGGCACGCGATTGCGCGCAGGCCCTGCTGAGTCGCGGATTCCGGCGTCTGGTGCTGACGCTCGGATCACGGGGCTCGCTGATCGCGGGACCCGAGGGGATGGAGCACATCGCGCCGTTCCAGGTGACGCCGCTCGATACCACGGGTGCGGGGGATGCCTTCATCGGCAGTCTGGCGGTATTCCTGGCCGAGGGCCTGCCGGAACGGGAGGCCGTTTCCGCAGCCAACCTCTACGCAGCACTGTCCACGACCGGCGTCGGAACCCAGAAGTCCTTTCCGACACGGGCGCAGTTCGACCGCGAGCGCGCGCAGCGCGCCGCTCGCTAGCCTGACACGAGGGCTCTCGATGTACATCGTGCAAAACTATGCACTCGCCGTCGTGCTCTGCGTCGTGACCATGCTTTGCTGGGGCTCCTGGGCCAACAGCCTGAAGCTTGCGAGCAAGGACTGGCGCTTCGAGCTTTTCTACTGGGATTACGCGCTCGGCGTGCTGCTGCTCGCGATCATTGCCGGACTCACCCTGGGCAGCATGGGTAGCGAGGGCCGCGCCTTCCTTCCCGATCTGCTGCAGGCATCAGGCACGAGCTGGGGCCTTGCGCTGCTCGGCGGCGCCATCTTCAACCTCGCCAATATTCTGCTGGTCGCCGCGATCGAGATTGCCGGGATGTCGGTCGCCTTTCCGGTCGGCATCGGGCTGGCACTGCTCATCGGGGTGCTCATCAACTACCTCGCCGACCCCGTCGGAAACGGCGCGCTGCTCGGCAGCGGCGTCGTGCTCGTGACTTTCGCGATCTGCCTCGATGCCGTCGCCTACAGGCGCCTGGGCTCGGTCGGCGTCACCACGCGTGGACTGCTGCTGTCGATCGCCTGCGGTGTATTCATGGGTCTCTTCTACCGCTTCGTGGCGGCCGCGATGTATGCCGACCCCGCTCACCCGCAGGCCTACAAGATGGGCCCCTACGCGGCGCTGTTCGTCTTCGCCGTGGGCGTGTTCCTCAGCAACTTCCTCTGGAACACGCTCGCGATGAAGAAGCCACTGAGTGGCGCTCCGCTTGGCTTCTCGAGCTACTTTCGCGGCAGCCCGGGGAATCACCTCACCGGCATCATGGGGGGCATCATCTGGGGGATCGGAATGTCCACCAATCTGATCGCCTCAGGCCGCGCGGGCTACGCCATCTCCTACGGGCTCGGTCAGGGCGCGACCATGATCGCGGCGCTCTGGGGAGTGTTCATCTGGAGAGAATTCCGCCTGGCGCCGCCGCGCACCTCCGTGCTGCTCGCCGCCATGTTCGCCTGCTTTCTGGGCGGCCTTGCGCTGATCGTAGCCGCACGTACGTTCTAATTGGCCCGGCTCGCGCCGCCACCCGCGCGGTGTTCCGCCGAATACGCCTCCCAGGCCATGGCCATGATGTAGTCGTGGATGTCCTTGGCATCGGCAGCCGTCAACACGTCGTCCCACCGCGCCATCCCCGCGGGCGCATAGAGCCCTTTGAGCACGATCCCGTCGAAGAGGCGCTCCGTCGCCGGGGACATCCGGCGCAGATCCGGCAGAAGAGCGCGCCCAAACACGTGGCAACGGGCACAGTAACGGTTATACAAGACCTCGCCGCGGCTGCCCTCAGCCTTGGTTCGCGCCGCCGCCGCGGGTCGCGGGAGCGGCTCGACGAGCGCCGGAGCAGGCTTTGGAACGGCGCCGCCGTACAATTTGAATGCGACGAGGCGGCCCTGGTTGCTGTATCGATAGGCGGCGCTCTGCGGAGGAAGCGTCAGAGACAGATTGGCGCCCCCGTAGCCTGCCAGCACGGCAACGTACTGGGTGCCTTGGAGGCGATAGGTCATGGGCGCGGCCATGATGCCGGTGCCGACATCGATGCGCTTCAGCAGCGTTCCGCTGTCGGCGGCGTAGATGTTCAGATGGCCGGCGACATCGCCCTGAAACACCAGGTTTGCGTCCGTCGAGAGCACACCGCCGTCCCAGGCGCTCTGGGTGGGCACCTCCCACACGAGCCTTCCCGTCACTGCATCGAGTGCGCGCAGCACCCCGCGGCTCGCCACCGGCGCAGTGCGCCCCGCAAGCGATGCGAGCGTCGGCAGGCGGCCGTAGAGGCTCTCGAGCGAGCGCGGATCATAGTCCTCGGGCGCGATGCCCGGCACCGTGAACATCCCCTCGATGCTCCCAGCGGGTCGTCGCGCCGTATCGAGGTAGATCATCGGCTGCTCAATGGTTGGAATGAAGGCACGCCGGGCGCGTGGATCGAAGGACATCGGTTGCCAGTTGTGCGCTCCCGCCTGACCCGGATAGATCAAGCGCGGCTCGCGCGCATACTCCGCCGCGGGGTTGACACGCGGTCGGTACGTCCTCGGATCGAGTCCCAAGGTCCAATTCACCCTCGCGAAGCGATGCGCCCCGAGTACCGCGCCGCTCGCCCGATCGAGCACGTAGAAGAATCCATTCTTGTTGGCCTGCATCAGCACCTTGCGCACGCCGGAACCGAAATCGAGCGAGGCGAAGATCATCTTCGCCGTGCTGTCGTAGTCCCAGCGATCGCCGGGGGTCGGCTGAAACCACCAGGCAAGGGTGCCCGTGTCGGCGTGCACAGCGAGAATCGCCGCCGCATACAGGTCATCCCCGCCGTGCCTGCCGTTCTGCTCGATGTTGTAGGGCGCGCCGTTTCCGGTGCCGACGTAGATGAGCTCGAGGTCGGGGTCGTACGCGATGGCATCCCAGACCGTACCGCCGCTGCCTTCTTCCCAGGGATGCCGGGGATCCCAGCTGCGCACGGCGCTCGCGAGATGCGGCTCGTCCTGGGGACCCAGCTTCGGATCCCGCGGTACCGTGTAGAAGCGCCATTTCAGGCGCCCGCTCGTCCTGTCGTAGGCGGCAAAGTAGCCGCGCACGCCCGCGAAGTCCGCTCCGCTGCTGCCGATGATCACCGCGTCGCCGGCGATGACCGGTGCCCCGGAGATCGTGTAGTAGTGCCTGGGGTCGCGGGCGGGCAGCGTGTCCACCTTCCAGATGCGCTGTCCGGTTGCTGCGTCGATGGCGTGCAGATAGCCGTCGGAGGTACCGACGAAGACGCGGCCGTCCCAGACCGCAACGCCACGATTGACGGCATCGCAGCAGGCATAACGGCCCCACTGGCCGTCGATCTGCGGGTCATAGACCCATCGCTCGCGGCCGCTGGCGGCGTCGACGGCATATACGCGGCCGAAATTGCCCGGAAAATACAGCACGCCGTCCACCATGACGGGGGTGGCTTCCAGCCCCCGCCGCGTACCGAGCCAGTATTGCCAGGCAAATCCCAGTCGCGAGACATTCGACTGGTTGATGTCGGAGAGCGTGGAGTGGTAATCCCAGTTGGCATCGCGGCCCGTCGTCAGCCATTGGCCGGGCTCCGCATCTGCATTCGCCAGGCGAGTCGCATCGAGCGCACCCGCCCGCTCACTCGCAGCCGATGCCGACTGGCAACACACGGCAAACACTGCGGCGATGCACGCCCGCCACGCGCCGGGCCCTCTCATCTCAGCGCTTCTCGAGTCCGGAAGGTGCGGGCGGCACGCCCTGCCGCCATTCGCTCCAGTGCGCGACGATCGCGCTGACCAACGGCATTCCTGCCCGAACCAGATTGTCCGCTGCGACGCTCACCCCGTCGACGAGGGCACGCTGGTCGATCAGGCCGGCGAGCGCCGGTTGACCGGGATAGGGTCGATCGAAGTCGGATCCGGTACGCAGGTCGGCGACGCGGCGCAAGTCGAGCAGTCGGGCCTGCGAGCCGCGCGTCAAGGCCGTCAGCACCGCGTTGTCCTCTTCCTGCGTCGTGCAATACGTGCCCTTACCGTCCGTGAGCAGCCGCGTCCACTGGCGCGCGTGCTCACCCAGCCGGCGACCGCTCCACCAGGTATCACCGGTGAGCGTATCGCACTGAATCACACTCGGCGGATGGTTGGCCGCCGCCTCGGGAAAGTGGCGGCGGTAGGCCCGCAGATCGTCCGCGTCCTCGAGCTGCGCTCCGCGCGACAACGCCAGGGCCTGTTGCAGCAGTGCTTCGTCGAGACGAAACACCTCGGTGTGGTACTCGAGCTTCGGCACCTCCTTCGGCCCGTTCGTCATCACGCCGAAGTAACCGTCCGACCAGCCCGGCGGCAGCTCGCGCGCATCGATCTCATGGGCGATGCCCGCATCGACGAGATAGCGGGCCCAGGCGGCCGAGCCGAGCGTGCCGCGAGCGGGGTCGATACCTGCGATGCCGGCGATCAAGAAGTAAGTCTGGCGCAGATCGAAGCGGCCGCTGAGCAGCACCGCCATCGTCGAGGCGGCCGCATTCGCGTGACCCATGTCCGTCGTCATCTGACAGACCTCCTCGGCATTGCACCTCACGAGCGGATACTCGCTCGAGAGCCCGGGCACGGCGATGTCTCGGGTCGGCGCGAGAGCGGCGATCCAGGGCTTGGCCTCGAGCCCGAAGAGATTGATGACGAGCACTTTCACGTGCAGGGGTGTGGCCCGCGCGGGTGCCACACCGCTCGATCCCGCACCGGCAGTACCTGCGAGCAGCAGCACGGCGAGCACGCCAAATACGGCGCCATTGCCGGGCGCACGCACCAGCGACCGCCACTTCCACCTGTTGCGCATGAGCTTCTCGCGTGACCTTGGGGAGGGCGCATGTTACGCCGCCGTCGGATGCGTGCGGAAGATTGCCCTGCAGCCAATCGGTCGGTATCGGCCAGCGGCGCCGTTACAATGCTCGCGGCACACGCACCTTCGGGGGACCACCATGCGATGCGCACTCGGCAGGCTTTGGCCACTGATCCTCATTGCCCTTGCGCTACCCACGGCGGCGCTTGCGGGCAAGCGCCTGGTCATCGTCGATCAGGACACCTCCGGGCCCGGTGGATCGAACATCATGTCGATCATGGCGCTGCTGCAATCGCCCGAGGTCGAAGTGCTCGGTATCACCGTCGTGACGGGCAACGCCTGGCGGGACGATGAGGCGCGGCATGCACTGCGAATGCTCGAGCTCATCGGCCGCAGCGACGTACCCGTCGCACTCGGCGCGGTGTTTCCGCTGGTGCGCACTCAGGAGGAGACGCGGCTGATGATGCCGGTGGTTGGGAAGGTGGCCTGGCTGGGCGCCTGGGGCCAGAAGCTCAGCACACTACCCACGCCGGCAGGATTGGTAGAGCCCCCCGCCCCGCCGGCGCCGCTGGGGCCGTGGGATACGCCACCGCTCGTCGAGGGCAATCCGCATACCAAGCCCATCGCCGAGGATGCGGTGCATTTTCTGATCCGCCAGGTTCATGCCCATCCGCACGAGGTCACCATCTACGCAGCCGGACCGCTCACCGACATTGCGCTCGCCACCGCCCTCGACCCGCATTTCGCCGCGCTGACCCGCGGACTCGTGGTCATGGGCAGCAGCCTCAATCCCCACACCGACGATCCGGAATTCGCCACCAACCCGCGCCACGAGTTCAACTTCTGGTTCGACCCGGAGGCGGCACGCATGACGCTGCGCGCTCCGTGGCCGCGTATCGACGTGACGACCGTGGACGTCTCCATCAAGGCCATGTTCACGCAGCAGATGGTGGATGCCATCGCGAAATCCAGCCACCCGGCGGCGCGCTATATCGCCAAGTATTCCCAGGAGCGCTATTACCTCTGGGATGAGCTCGCCGCCTGCGCGTGGCTGGACCCGAGCATCATCACCAGGGCCGAGGAGCTGTACATGGATGTCGACGTCACTCACGGCCCTACCTATGGCGACACGCTGACGTGGACCAAGGACCTGAAGCCTGCGCTCGATGTGCACCTCGTGCATGCGCAGGTCGATCTCGATCTGCCGAAGTTCACGCGAATGTTCGTGGCGCTGATGTCGGCGCCCACTCCGCACGGTCAGTTGCCCGCAGGCCACTGAAAAGGGGTACCCCTCGCCGCTGCGACTCGCCGCGCGCGGCCACCGTTCGCCGCGGCGGCGCCCGCAACCCGATGTCTGCGATCGAGAGGGTTGTGTACAAAGATGGAGCATCTCGTGTACACATTTGGTGCGTGCGCGACGGCCGCCGGTCTCGCGGGCCTGCCTCGAGCGTTGGAGTGATTCGACGTCAGAGGCCTGTTTTCGCGGCGGCCGACGCCGCGGCATCGCCGTGCGGGCATGCGGAAGACATCTGCGCACGATTCTTGCACAATCGCTCCCAGCTTGGCGCTGCGCAGGTCTGCAGTGCCAGAAAAACAACGATCGGGGGGTCTACTCATGAAACCGTGGATTTCGGGTCTGGTCATCATTTCCGGCGCGATCCTCACGGCACCCCACGGTGCGTACGCGCAGCAGGCGGCAGCCGCCAGCGCTGCCGCGCCCGCCGCCGGTGCGCAGGCGCAAGCGACCACTCCCTCGTCCACGAGCAGCCAGGCGCAAGCCAACACACCCACGTCGACCACCGCGCCGACGACCGAGACGCTCGGCTCGCAGGAGCACCTCGATGAGATCGTCGTCAACGGCATCCGCCGCGGCGACCTGATCATGCCCACCACCGTCACCTCCGACTCGGCTTACGGGCTCGATCTCGGCGTGATGGATACGCCGCGCAACAATACTGTGTTGTCCAAAGCGCAGCTCGACGCCCTCGACGTGCAGAATCCCGGCGGATTCTCCTCTCTTACTTCGAGTGCCTATTCGGACGCGTCCTTCGGCCAGCCGAACGTGCCCCGCATCCGTGGGCAATTCGCGGACATGTTC
>DATJSR010000071.1:0-7163 GCA_035504015.1 Steroidobacteraceae bacterium | reverse complement strand
AAAGGTGATAGGGGCGCTTGCGGCGGCCGTTGGCGTGCCACTGATGACGCCGGTCGAGCCGTTGAGGCTGAGGCCGGCCGGAAGCGTGCCGCTCGCCACCGACCAGGTATAGGGCGTGGTGCCGCCATTTGCCGCCAGTGTGGCCGAATACGCCTGGCCGACCACCCCTCCCGGCAGCGAGCCCGTGGTGATGCCGACAACCGACACCACGGCGAGGGTGAGAGTGAGGGTCGCGCTCTGCTGCGGACTACTCGAGTCCTGCACCTTGAAGGTGAGTGCCGTGCTGGCCGTCGCGGTCGGTGTGCCACTGATCGCGCCGGTGGCGCCATTCAATGACAGTCCGCTCGGCAGCGTGCCACTCGACAACGACCAGCTGTAGGGGGTGGTGCCGCCGCTGGCGGCGAGTGTCACCGAGTACGCCTGTCCGACGAGGGCGCTGGGCAGCGAGCTGGTTGTGATACCGACAGGCGAGACCACGGCGAGGGTGAGAGTAACGGTCGTGCTCTGCTGCGGACTACTGGAGTCCTGCACCTTGAAGGTGACTGGGGCGCTTGCCGTGGCAGTCGGTGTGCCACTGATCGTGCCGGTGGTGCTCCCCAGTGTGAGACCGTTGGGCAACGTGCCGCTGGTCACGGTCCACGTGTAGGGGGTCTTGCCGCCGGTGGCGCTGAGCGTCGTCGAATATGCCTGGCCAACGACGCCACCCGGAAGCGCGCTCGTCGAGATAGTGACGGGCGGGGGGCTGGAGGAGCTGGAAGAGGAAGAATTAGATGCGCTGGACGAGGAAGAGCTGGAAGCGCTCGTCGAGCTCGACGTGCTGGACGAGCTATCCGAGCTACTCGATTGAGCGCTCGATCCGCTCGGGCCCACAGGGCTGCAGGCCGCGGCCAACAGGGAGAGAGAGAGCAGGATCGCGCGAGGGTCAAGCAGGCACAGCCGCCGCCGCAGAGCAAGCGATAGAACTCTCACCTCGATTGCTCTCCCGAGCGACTTTGCGTGAACTTTTGTTGTGCCGATGAGCTTACCAGGAAAGCTGTGGCGGGATTCTCTCGGCACGAGCACGCGCGACATAAGCCGTTGTGCAGCGCCAATTTGACACTCGTGTGTCAGCTGCTCGATGAGGCTGTGACAGTTGCGCGAGCCGTCGCACAATGGCGACGGTGCCTGTGAGTCAGGCGGGAGCGATCAGCTGGAAAGCCTCCGGCGGCAGATGCGACTGAACCGCGTGCGGGGGATGTCCGATGAGGTCTTTGGTGACCTCCGCCACGATGCTCGGGCGCACCTCATCCGGGAACGCTTTGCGCAGCAAGCCGAGGAAGGCGGGGCCTGCCATCACCACCAGCCGCTCGAACTCCCCGGCCCGCCAGGCTCGCGCGAGCTCCTGGCCGATGTGATGGGCGAACTGTTCCGCTTCATGCTTGCGCGGGCTGCGCTCCCCGCCGGTGCCGTGGTGTGCGGTGGCGCCTCGCCGGCCCACCGCCGCCGGAGCGTGATCAAATACCCGACCGGGGCGATCGGATACCAGGTCCCGATCGTGCAGATGCGCGATGGGGTCGCTGAAGCGATGCGCCAGATGCGGCGCCTCCCCGAGGCTGCGCACGTCGTAGAAGTCGGCTTGGCTCTGGCTCGCGACGAGAATTCGAATGCGCATCGGCGGCTCCTCCTCGGCGGTCTCCCTCGGCACGCGAGAGAGATCCTCTCACAGGAGATGGGGCCTCGACATGGGGCTTTGCCGGCACTTTGGTACGTAGCTGCCGCAACGCGCAGAGCGCGGCCTTGGCAGCGCAGCGAGCCCCCTCGGCCGTCGGGCGGGCCTCCGCTACAGCACCTTGACCCTGAGCAGCTCCTGTCCGTCCGGATCGGTGAGGTGCACGGCGCAGGCGATGCACGGATCGAAGCTGTGAATGGTGCGCAGGATCTCGATGGGTTGTGTGACATCGTGCAGATGCGTGCCAACGAGAGCGGCCTCGTAGGGTCCGGGTTGACCCTTGGCATCCCTCGGTCCTGCGTTCCAGGTGCTCGGAACCACGGCCTGGTAGTTGGCGATGCGGCCGTCCTCGATGACGACCCAATGTCCGAGCGCACCGCGCGGTGCTTCCATGAAGCCGGCTCCCTGGGCGTGGGCTGGCCAGGAGCGGGGGTCCCAAAGCCGCTCGTTGTGAGTGCGCTGATCGCCTGCCTTGATATTGGCGATGAGGCTGTCGTACCAGCCCTGCATCGCATCGGCGATGATCTTGGTCTCGAGGGTGCGGGCAGCGGTTCGCCCGAGGGTCGAGTACAGCGCCTGCACGGGCAGCTGCAGCTTCGAGAGCGTCGAGTCCACGAGCTCGCGAGTGGCAGCATGCCCACTCGCATAGAGCACCAGCACGCGCGCGAGGGGGCCTACTTCCATCACGTGCCCGTTCCAGCGCGGGGACTTGAGCCAGGAGTAGCCGTGCTCCACGTCGAGCTGCTCGAACGGCGGCTTGGGGCCGGTGTAGTTGAAATTCGTCTGTCCGCGATAAGGGTGCAGCCCGCTTTGCTGACCGGTGTCGTAGGCGTAGTAGGAGCGTGCGACGTACTCCTGAATCTCCTCCTCGCGATTGAGATCCACCGGGTGAAGCGTGCTGAGGTCGCGGTTGAGGATCGCGGCGCGCGGGATCATCAGGCCGGCAATATGTTGCATGCCGCCGCGATCCGGGAACTCCCCGTAGGTCATGAAGTTGCCCACGCCTTCACCGAGTGTGCCCCACTCCTTATAAAAGGAGGCGATGGCGAGCGTGTCGGGCACGTAGACCTGATCGACGAACTCGCGCATGCGCACGATGATGTCCTGCACCTGGGCGAGCCGGCCTGCGTTGAGCGCCGAGTCGGAGTTCAGGTCGATCGGATTGGGCGTGCCACCGACCAGAAAATGCGGGTGCGGGTTCTTGCCGCCGAAGATCGTGTGCAGGCGTGCCACCTGGCGCTGCCACTCGAGCGCATCCAGGTAGTGCGCCACCGCCATGAGGTTGGCCTCTGCCGGCAGCTTGTACGCGGGGTGGCCCCAATAGCCTCTGGCGAAGATGCCGAGCTGACCGCTCGCCACGAGCTTCTGCACCTTGCCCTGCACATCGGCGAAATAGCCCGGCGATGATCGCGGCCAGTGCGAGAGCGACTGGGCGAGGGTCGCTGTCGCGGCAGGGTCGGCCTTCAGCGCCGAGACCACGTCCACCCAGTCGAGCGCATGCAGATGGTAGAAGTGCATGACGTGGTCGTGCACGTACTGCGCGGCAATCATCAGATTGCGCACCAGCTGCGCGTTGTAGGGCACCTCGTAGCGCAACGCGTCCTCGACGGCGCGCACCGAGGCGATGCCGTGCACCAGAGTGCACACGCCGCAGATGCGCTGGGCAAAGGCCCAGGCATCGCGCGGATCGCGTCCGCGCAGGATGATCTCGATACCGCGCACCATCGTGCCCGAGGAGTAGGCTTCGGCGATCTGATCACCCTGCATGCGCGCCTCGATGCGCAGGTGGCCCTCGATGCGCGTGACCGGATCCACGACCACGCGCGCGGAGCTGGCAGGGGTGGGGGCCGCGGCGGAGCTCGTGTTCATGGCGATCTTCCGTTTGGAGCTATCGGATCCGAGTCAATCGGCAAGGTTGGCGGCCACGAGCTCGACCAGGCTCTCGATGGGCGTCTGCCAGTTGACCTGGCGCGCTCCGCTCGTGAAGGTGAGCCGGCAGCCATCGCAGGTGGTCACGAGCGCCTGCGCGCCGGTCTCATCCACCTGGTGCTGCTTGATCTCGAAGGTGCGGCGGCGCAGCGGCTTGGAGGCATCGATGAAATACACGTCCGAGCCGCCGCCGCAGCAGTACTGAGTCTTGCCGTGCGACTCCATCTCGCGCAGCTCGAGGCCCAGGGCCTCGATCACTGCGCGCGGCTCGTGGAAGACACCGCCCTGGCGGCCGAGCTTGCAGGGGTCGTGATAGGTGACGGTTTTGCCGCCCGAGACGGGGCGCACCTTGAGCCGGCCCGCCTTGACTTCCCGTCCGAGGAATTCCGAGATCGCAAGCACTTCGAAGGGCAGCGCCTTACCGAGATCGGTCGCCGCCTGCCAGCGCAGCGCCGTGTAGCCATGGCCGCACTCGGGGGTGATCACGAGCTTGGCGCCGCACCGTGTCGCGGCCTCGACCACCCGGCGCAGCTCGATGAGCTCACCCGGGTGATGTCCGGCGACCAGACCGTGGTTGTCGGCCTGGAAGCCTCCGTGTCGCAGCGTCCAGCTCACCTGCAGCTTCTGCAGGATGCGCGCGGTGGCGGCGAGGGACTCTTTGTAGAGCACCAGATCGAGCGCGCTCGTGAGCAGCATCACATCGGCCTGCGGCTTGTCGAGCGGGATGTCGAGGCCACGAGCGCGCAGCTCGGCGATGACCGCATCCAGCTCCTGCGGGCCCACGCCAAAGAGCGTGCCGCGCTCGGCCTGCTCCTGCTCCAGTGCGCGCAGCTCGGGCGGGGCGAGCCCCGCGGCGCCGAGCGCCTCGCGCGTGATGGAGATGGCCCGCGTGATATGAATGCCCATGGGGCAGAGCATGTCGCAGCGCCCGCACTCGGTGCAGGAATTGAAGACGAGCTCCTGCCACTCGGCGAGCTGCTCGGCGGTGATCTCGCGCAGGAACAAGCGATTGAGCAGCCGCATGGGCGAGAGCTCGCGCCGGTATACCTTGCGCAGCAGGTACGCCTTGTGGATGGGCGTGTATTTGGGGTCCTGAGTGCCTTCGTAGAAATGGCAGGCCTCGGCGCACATGCCACAATGCACGCACGTCTCGAGGTCCATGGCGGTGTGCGAATCGAGCCGCTCGAGCATCACCTGCTTGGCGCGGCGCACGCGCTCTGCGTCGCTGAGGGTGCTGGGCGGTGCGCGCTGCTTGAGCGACCTGACCTCGCCCTCGAAGCGCTCGAGCGTCTGTGGATCGAGGCTCATGCACGCACTCCCCGGCGCATCATCTCCGCTCCGAGACGGAAGCGCGTGATGAGGCCCGTGACGAAATGGAAGATCTTGCCGAAGGGTAGCCAGATCATCAGCGCCTCGACCGAGAGCAGATGGATCGCGAGCACCGTCTCGTAGCGCAGACCGAAGAGTGACCAGTGAGCGAATGCCGCCACGCCCGTGACGAGCGGGGCGATCGTGAGCAGCACACTGACGTGATCATCCATGTCGGTGATGAGGCGCAGCACCGGATGCAGCAAGCGCCGTACGTAGAGTGTGAGCAGGATGCCGAGCGTCATCGCCGTGATCACCAGCACCACGCCATTTGGCAGATTCGGCCAGCCAAAGTGCAGGATCGAGCGAATCAGGGGTTGATGGGCACCGAGGAAGAGAAAGGTGACGAACCAGCCGATGTGCCAGGCATAGCCGGTGAAGTGCTGGAAGGTGATGTTCTTCTCGAGCTCGTGTGGTGGCACCGAGCGCATGATCACGGTACGCAGCCCGCCGCTCACCGGTGCCACGAGCCCCGGCTCGCGTGGTGTGGCGAGCTCACGGCGCCAGCGAAAGAACACCAGGCCCGAGAGCCGCCAGACAATGCCGACGATGAGGATGGTGAAGGCCCAGAAAAAGCCCGGACCGCGCGCGAAGTCGAGCAGCGTCATCGGATCTCCTCCCGCCTCATGGCAGCTCCCCTTTGGCGCCGTCGTCGCCCGCGCGCGCGGCAGCGTGTTGCTTCTTGCGCGCGAGCAGCGCCGCCGCGGCCCCGACGGCAACTCCGGCGCCGGCGGCCAGCGCGATCTCCTCGAGGTTGTCCGTGTGCGTGACCGAGAGCGCATCGTAGAAACCGCCGCGATCCCAGAAGCCGGGCTCCGCACAGCCGATGCAGCCGTGGCCCGCGCCGATCGGAAAGCTCGTGCCGCCGTTCCACTTGACGGTGGCGCAGGCGTTGTAGGTGACCGGCCCCTTGCAGCCGAGCTTGTACAGGCACCAGCCCTGGCGCGCCCCCTCATCGTCGAAGCTCTCGGCGAACTGTCCGCGCTCGTAGAAGGGACGCCGGTAGCAGCGATCGTGGATACTCTCGCCGTAGAACACCTTCGGGCGGCCGAGGTGATCGAGCTGCGGCAGCTCGCCGAAGGTCAGCAGCTGTACCAGCACCGCCGTGATGACGTTCGGAATGGGTGGGCAGCCCGAGATGTTGACGATCGGTTTGTCGCGCACGATCTGCGAGACGGGGACCGCCTGGGTCGGATTGGGGTTGGCTGCGGGAATGCCGCCGAAGGCGGCACAGGTTCCCACGCAGATGATGGCGCGGGCGCCGCGGGCCGCCTCCACCAGGATGTCCGCGGCGCTGCGCCCGGCGATCGTACAGAAGCCGGCACCGCCCAGGGGCACCGAGCCGTCCACCACGAGCAGGTACTGGCCCCAGTTCGCCCGCATCGCATCCTGGCGGGCCTGCTCGGCAGCGGTGCCCGCGGCTGCCTGCAGCGTGTGTTGATAATCGAGCGAGATCGCCTCGAAGATCAGCTGCTCGATGGTCTCCGCATCGGCACGCGTGATCGATTCGGTACAGCCGGTGCACTCCTGGAACGGCAGCCAGATCACCGAGGGACGCCGCGCGCTCTGCAGCGCCTGCGCCACCTGAGGAATGAGCTCCGGGGAGAGTGCGAGCATCGAGGTGATCGTGGCGCAGAACTTGACGAAGCCCCGCCGCGACACGCCGCGTACCGCGAGTGCATCGAGTAGCGGGGCATCGGTTGGGATGCTCCGAGCATCGGCTTGCGGGATCACGCCAGCTCCTTTCGCTCGCTCAGGCGCGCAGTCAGACGTAACAAGCCCGCGGCCACGTCCTGCCGGGGCGAGCACAGAATCTCCGGAGAGAACGTCACCTCGATAAAACGCGCCTGCACCTCACCATGCACATCACGATGGGTGACGACCCACACGCCCGGAAAGGCGGTCTCGAGGATGTCGCTGCTTCCCGAGGCCCGCAGCTCCGCACGAATCTCGCCCGTGCCGAGCGCGGCGAGGAGTTGCTCCTGCTCCCCCGGGGCGAGCGGCAGGGACCTGAGGTCGATGCAGCTGCCGACTTGCTCCTCGAGCAATCGGAGGAGGGCATGGCGGATCTGATGCAGCAGGGGCTCGAGATTGCCACTCGAGCGCTCGATGCGCACGGCGATGGCGGCCAGCGCCGAGGCGGACGCGCCGCTCATCC
>DATJSR010000070.1:0-6781 GCA_035504015.1 Steroidobacteraceae bacterium | reverse complement strand
TGCGTCATCGGCATGCTGCTGAGCGTCGGGTTGACACTGAGCAACAACGCGCGCCAGGCCGAGCTCACCCGGCGTAATCAGTACATCCAGCAGAGTATTCAGCTGCAGACGCTCTATCAGGAGATTGTCCGCGCCCTCGCCGATTTGTCCGTGCGCAACAAGGATCCGCAGCTGCGCGAGCTGCTGGCGAGGCAGGGATTCACGGTCAATCCCGCTCCCCCGGCCGCAACGACGCTCGAGGCGGCGAAGGCGCCGGCGGCACCCACCCACGAGCACTCGCCATGAGTGCCGTGCAGCCCGAACATCCTGGCGCGGAATCGGCCGCGGCCACTCAATCCATCCCGCCGGCGGTGCGCTCGTTGTTCCTGCCGGGCCTGCTGCTCGGCGTTGCGGTTCTCGGCGCGTTTGTCTTCCAGACCGCCGAGCTCCTTTATCAGCGAAGCGCGGTCAGAGCCGCGATACTGGCCCAGCAGGCACATATCGAGCAGTCGCAGAAGCTGCGTGCCGCACTCGATGCCCTGGCGGCCAGCACCCTGCGACTCGCCGATAGCGGGGATCCCAATGCCAAGCTCGTCGTCGATGAGCTTCGCAAGCGCGGCATCAACATCAACCCGAACGGGCCGCCACTGTCCGCACCTCCAAAGTAAACGCTCGGCTCGGGGAGTGCTATCTCCGCGTGATGCGCCGCCTCATCCGCCTCAGCGTGCCGCCGCCTCATCGGCGATGACGGTCTTCTCGGCGGCCCACAGGTGCCAGGCCGCCCAGAAACCCGTCGGCGCGAGAATCAACATCGCCCAGCGCAGAGACTCACTGCCCGCGTTGAAGGCGCTGGCGAACCCGTCGCTGAATGCACCGACGACTTGGGGCGCGATGACGAGGTTGGCGACGTTGGCGGTGAAGAGCAGCAGTGCGCAGGTGGTGGCGCGCATGTGTGGCGGCACCACGTTCTGCAGCAGCCCCATGATCGGCCCGATGTAGAAGTACACCGCCGGCACGAAGATCCACAGCAACAGCGTCACCGCCCACGTGGAGTCGACCCACAGCAGCGCCATCGATGGGATGGTGCTCAGTGCCAACCCCCACGCGAGCAGCCGGGTGATGTGTCGGGGATCGGAGGCGGCACGCCCGGTCATCAGCCAGCCTGCCATCAGCGTCCCCGCAGTACCGGCGATGAGGTGCATGGGACCCAGAAGGTTGCCCGCCTGCTCGAGGGTCAGGTGATGACAGCGTTGCAGGAACGTCGGCATCCACCAGATGAGGCCCCAGCTCCACAAAGTCGCGACCGAGCCGCCGAGCACCAGGTGCAGCGCCGAGCGATGCTGCTCGAGGTACCCGAGTGTCCCCCAGAGACTCGCCCGAGGTGCAGCGGGCGCTCTTGCATCGGCGTCGGGCTCCGCGGCGTCTGCGCCGCCTGGCTGATCGAAGCGACCGCGCTCGGGCTCACGCACGGTCATCCAGAGCACGAGGGCCACGATCAACCCGGGGATCCCGAGAGCGCGGAACGCTGCGCGCCAGCCGAACTGCGCAGCGATCTGCCCGGTGATGGAGGAGCCCAGCCACGCCCCAAGGCACGCCCCCAGCGCCCAGATCGTGAGTGCCATCGGCCGGCGCTGGGGCGGAAATTCATCGGCCAGGATGGATGAGGACGGCGGAGTGCCGCCCGCCTCCCCGATGCCAACGCCGAAACGTCCGAGCAGCAGCTGGGTGTAGTTGCGCGTGAAGCCGCAGAACGCCGTCATCGCCGACCAGATGGCGATCGAGATCGCAAGAATGTTGCGACGGTTGGCGCGATCGGCCAGCACGGCGATCGGAATGCCGATGGTCACGTAGAAGAGCGCAAGCGCCACGCCGGTGAGAAAGGCGATACCGCTGTCCGAGAGGTGCAGCTCCAGGCGGATCGGCTCGATGAGCGTCGAGATCGAGAAGCGATCGGCGATATTGAGCCCGTAGACGAGCGTCAGCAGCCCCAACACATACCAGCGCTGCGCGCGGGGCCTGACGTGGGCGTGGTTGGCGACCATGCCGGCCGCTGCCTTGCCCGCGGCCGCGGAGTCATGCGAATTCATACGGCACTATGCCTTCAAGGCCGGGCAGAGTCGACGTCTTATGTTGAAAGCCGCGAGCACGTTCGGCTTGCCCTTGTGAAAAGCCGATCGCCGCCGCAGGATGATCCTCTCGCGAAAGTCAGGGAAGGAAGTCGCCTTGGGGTACGCAGCGCTGGCTCGCTTGGGGAGTGCCCCGGTCTGCGCAGCTGCGTTGGGCCTGGCAGCGTGTGGCGGTGGGCGCCTCAGCACGAGCGGACCGCCGACGCCGAGCACACAGGACGGATCCGGCCCCAACTGGCTCATCCTCGCGAGCGATGGCAACTTCTACGGCACCACGGCGAGCGGCGGCCAATTCAATCGAGGCACGGTATTCAGCATCACGCCCTCGGGTGCAGAGACCGTGCTCTACTCCTTTGCCGGCGGCGGCAGTGACGGCGCTTATCCCCAAGGGCTGATCCAGGGCAGCGACGGCGATTTCTACGGCACCACGGCGAACGGCGGCCAGGGCAACTGCCCGAGCGGTGCGCCGGCCGGGGCGAGCAGCGGTGCCACGGGGTGCGGTGTCGTCTTTCGGCTCACGGCCCAAGGTCAGGAGCAGATCGTCTATTTCTTCACGGGCGCCGCGGATGGGGGCGAGCCCAACGGCTCGCTGATCCAGGCGAGCAGCGGCAGTTTCTACGGAACCGCGCGCTATGGCGGCGCCAGCGGCGCGGCATGCGGTAATGCGGGCTGTGGTGTCGTGTTCCAGCTGACGCCGGCGGGCTCCGAACAGGCGCTCTATGCGTTCGGCGCCACAGCGAGCGATGGCACGTTGCCGACGAGCCTGATGCTGGCGAGCGATGGCAATCTCTACGGGACTACGCAGCTCGGCGGCGTCTCAAACGATGGGACGGTCTTTCGCCTCACGCTCGCCGGCGTGGAGACGGTGTTGCACTCGTTCGGTGGCGAGGCGGATGGCATCGGTCCCGCTGCCGCGCTGGTCGAGGGCAGTAACGCGATGTTGTACGGAACCACGCCCTTCGGGGGTGCGTCCGCGGGTAGCTCGCCCTCGTGCACGAACGGTTGCGGCACCGTTTACCAGATCAGTCTCGCAGGAGTTGAGAGCGTGCTTCATGCCTTCGCCGGCGCCGCTGCCGATGGTGCCAATCCCTATGCAGCGTTGTTCCTAGGCGCCGACGGGAACCTCTACGGCACGACCAGTGCCGGAGGCGACGGCAGTTGCAACGCAGGGTGCGGCACGCTCTTTCAGGTCACGCCGGCCGGGGCCGAAACCCTGGTGTACTCCTTCGGAAGCGCCGCCCAGGGTAGCGACCCGACGGCGGGCGTGCTTCAAGGCTCCAACGGCGATCTCTATGGCGTCACGGCCAGCGGGGGCGCCGCCAACGCGGGTACCGTGTTCGATATCACCACGCAAGGCATGGAGAGCGTGCTCTACGCCTTCGGGAGCTCCTAGCGCGCAAGGCGAGGCCGCGGCGGTCTGCCTATGAGCGATGCCCGACTCCCAGGTTCGCGCACTCACGCGCGCGCCTTTTCGGTTAGGCTATGGAGTGCTCGCCCGCTCTTACAGCATCGCGCTCTGGATCGCCGTAGCCGCCCAGGCGTCGACTGCCGCTGCGGCAACCACGAGCCCGGCGCGCGCAGCTTCGGCCGAGCCCACTTTCGTGGGACAGGTGGCGCCGCTCCTGCGAACGCATTGCCTGATGTGCCATCGAGCGGGCTCGAGCGAGGGCGCGCTGCCGTTGGCAACCTACGAGCAGGCATCTGCGCACGCCGAGCAGGTGCTGCGTGCCGTGGAAAGCGGCGCCATGCCGCCGTGGCCGATCGATGCCCTTCACAGCGCACCGATGCGCGACGACCCCCGACTCTCCGCCACGGAGATCGACGTGCTGCGAGCATGGCTGTCCGCCGGCTTGCCTCGAGGAACGCGCCGCGAGGCGGCACCCGAACCGCCGCCAGTCGGCTGGGCAGGTACGCAACATCCTCCCCCTGACGACATCATCTCGCTACCCACGTTCTCGATACCGGCGCAGGGCGAGCTCCCGTACCAGCAGATATTGATCAAGGTGAACTTCAAGGAGGATCGTTGGATCGCTGCTCTGCAAGTGCTGCCCGGCAACCCGGCGGTCGTGCACCACATGGGCATTGCCGAGTTGCGCCTGCCCGCGGGGGTTGGACCGCAGCAGATTCGCGATCTCGCGCACGTGGCCGCGAAGCTGGGTCTGCCGCCAGACGCCTTGATTCAGGCACAGCCTGCCATCATCGATACGCTCTCCGGCGGCTACGACATGCTTGCGGCTTACACACCGGGCGAGGCCTATGAGTCGTTGCCGAGCGGCACGGGCAAGCTGCTGAAGGCGGGTGAAAACAACTATGTCAACTTCAATATTCACTACACCACGATCGGCCAGGCGACGAGTGATCAGTCTCGCCTCGCGCTTTGGTACTCGAGGACGCCGCCGAAGCGCCAGGTGTATCGCACTCCCTCCGCCGGTAGAACGATCCTCGCGGAGGGACACGAGCTGTACCCGGACGATCCCGGCTCCAAGGCGGAAGGGACGGACGTTGCGATCCCACCCATCCCGCCCTATGCGAGCGATTACGAACTCGTGGGCATCACGGGCTACGAGCGCCCCGTCACCTTGTACTCCTTTCAGCCGCATGCCCACCTGCGCGCCAAGGACTTTCGCTACGACCTCATCTACCCCGACGGACGCACCAGGACACTGCTGTCGATTCCGAAGTACGAGTATCATCGTCAGCTCGACTACTATTTCGCGACCGCCGTCGAAGCCCCGGCTGGATCGAAGCTCGTCGTCACCGCCCATTACGATAACTCGCCCGCCAACCAGCACTTGCGCGAATTCTCCTCCATCAACCCCACGGCGCGCTGCGGGCCAGACAAGTACGCGTTCTTCCGTCCGCAGAACCAGACGTGGGACGAAATGTTCTCACCGATCGTGCAATTTGCGATCGACGACGTGCAGGCAACGGATGAGTCCGCGCACTTACCCCTCGTCGCCGTGCGCGGCTGTCTCGTTTCTGACGGCTCTCTCGACGCCTCCCATGGCTGGGAGTTGGTGCACGCATCTCGGCCACAGCGCGCGCTCACTCAGACGATCACGCGGGCGGAGCTGCCCGACACCACGCGGACGCGCGGCACCCAGCGCTACTCCCTCATCGGGCTGGAGCCGTTCCGGCCCGCGGCGCTGAAGGGGGCGCGGGTGCTGGTCAAGGGCGTGAAGATACCCCAAGGCGACAGCGCACGAATCAACGTGACGGCACTACAGGAGCTCGGCGGTGAGTGTGACAAGTGACAGCGGCCGCACGGCCCCTCGGTCGGTCCTCGCCTGGACGATCGCGCTCACGGTCTGCGCATGGCTCAGCCCGGCCAGCGCTGCGGCGGCAACGCAGGGCCCGCACTTGAATCCCTGGCCGGCCGGAGCGCCTTCCCCGGACTTTCGCCTCATGGACCCGGACGGTCATTTGCGCACCATCCGCAGCTTTCACGGCAATGTCGCCGTCGTCACCTTCGGCTATGCCAACTGCCCAAGCTTGTGCTCGCTCGAGCTGCAAAAGCTCGCAAGTGCCGTGCACTCGCTCGGGCGCCAGGGCGCCTCGGTGCGGGTTATCTTCGTCACGCTCGATCCCGAGCGCGATACCCCGGCGGCGCTTGCGAAGTTCGTGCACGCGTTCGATCCGGGTTTCATCGGGCTGCGCGGAACGCCGCGGCAGACCGATGCAGCGACCCGGCGCTTCACGCTCGACTATGCGCGCCTGCCTGGCAAGCAAAACTATCTCATCGACCATCCCGTCGAGGAATTCGTCTTCGATGGTGGCGGGCGCCTGCGGCTCGTCGGGGGCAGCAACACCAGCGTCGATGACCTGGTGCACGATCTGTCGGCGCTCGTCAATGATTCGCGCGGCGCAGCGCGCTGAGTCGCGCTGTCCGACCGATTGAGAGCTTCCGTGCGCTTCTCTGCCCTCGCCCTTGCGAAAAACGCGCTCTCGCACCATGAGCACTGGCCGCAGCTCTGGCGCAGCCCAACGCCCGAGCCCGTTTACGATGTGATCATCGTGGGTGCGGGAGGCCATGGGCTCGCCACCGCCTACTACCTCGCCAAGAGCCACGGCATCCGCAAGGTCGCGGTGCTGGAGAAAGGCTGGCTGGGCGGAGGCAACACCGGGCGCAACACCACCATCGTACGCTCGAATTATTTCTACCCCGAGAGCGCGCGCTTCTACGACTTGTCGCTGCGCCTCTACGAGGGACTCTCCGAAGAGCTCGACTTCAACATCATGCTGAGCCAGCGTGGCGTCGTCACGATTGCTCACAGTACGCATCAGATGGAGATCGTCGCGCGCTGGGCGAATGCCCTGCAGCTGAACGGCATCGACGGGGAGATCCTGACGGAGAGGCAAACCCGCGAGTGGCTGCCACTCCTCAACGCCTCCCCGAGCGCGCGCTATCCCGTCATGGGCGCACTGCTGCAGAGGCGCGGCGGTGTCGCGCGGCACGATGCGGTCGCCTGGGGCTACGCACGCGCCGCCGATGCGCGTGGCGTCGACATCATCCAAGGCTGCGAGGTGCTCGGCTTTGTACGTCAAGGCGATCGCATCGTCGGCGTCGAGACCTCCCTGGGGCGCATCCACGCGGCCAAAGTGGCGCTCGCCGTCGCAGGCCACAGCAGCGTGCTCGCCGCCAAGGCAGGCTTTCGCCTGCCGATCACGAGCTATGC
>DATJSR010000069.1:0-10455 GCA_035504015.1 Steroidobacteraceae bacterium | reverse complement strand
CCGTTTGACTTAAAATTCAAGGGCTGGCCGCCTCGTGGCCCCACCGCTTAGGACTTCGATGGTCGGACAACGCACACTGAAGAATTCGATTCGCGCGACCGGGGTGGGGTTGCATACGGGCAAAAAGGTGTTGATGACGCTGCGCCCCGGGGAGGTGGACGGCGGCATCGTCTTTCGCCGCTCTGACCTGCCCGGCGCCCCTGCCGTGAAGGCGCAAGCGGTGCACGTGGGCGACACGGTGCTCGGCACCACGCTCGTCAAGGACGAGGTGCGCGTGTCCACGGTGGAGCACCTGTTGTCGGCGTTTGCGGGCCTGGGCATCGACAACGCCGTGGTGGAGCTGTCCGCGCCCGAGGTTCCCATCATGGATGGCAGCGCGGGTCCTTTCGTGTTCCTGCTGCAGTCCGCCGGGATCGAGGAGCAGCGCGCGCCGAAGCGCTTCATCCGCATCAAGAAGGCACTGCGCGTCGAGGATGCCGACAAGTGGGCACAGTTCACTCCCTTCGACGGTTTCAAGGTCAACTTCGAGATCGAGTTCAACCATCCGATCTTCAAGCGCCGCGCGCAGCGCGCTTCGATGGATTTCTCCACCACCTCCTTTCTCAAGGAGGTGAGCCGCGCCCGAACCTTCGGCTTCATGCGCGATCTCGAGATGCTGCGCGCCCGCAATCTCGCGCTCGGTGGCAATCTCGACAACGCCATCGTGCTCGATGACTTCCGCGTCCTGAACGAGGACGGATTGCGCTACGAGGACGAGTTCGTCAAGCACAAGATCCTCGATGCCATCGGGGACCTCTACCTGCTCGGCCACAGCCTGATCGGCGAGTTCAGCGGCTACAAGTCGGGCCATGCACTGAACAACCGCCTGCTGCGTGCGCTGCTCGCCGACGCCACGGCCTGGGAGGACGTGGTGTTTGAGACGGCAGATGAGGCGCCGATCTCCTACGTCGAGACGGCTGCGCTCGGTCGCGGCTCATCCCCGTAGCCGTCGGCGCAGGCGGCGAACGCCGCGCCTCGTGCCGCACGACGGCCGCGACCCGGCTTTAGCGATTCAACGCGGAGGCAGCACTCGCACCGCCACGCGCTCGAGGCCCGCGTGATCGCGCAGCAGCGCGGGCTCGAGTTCGGCGAGCGCATAGCGCAGGCGCACGCCCCAGGCCGCCGAGGCCGTGAATATGACAAGCTGCTTGTCGCGCTCCACCACTCCGGTGACATAAGCGAGCAGTTCGCCCGGAACGTGCTCTCGCAGCCACTTGTGCCACTGCTGCTGGCGCTGCGTCTGCTCATTGATGGCGCTCAGCACGGGCGAGCGCGCCTGCAGCAAGGCTTTGACAGAATCCGCCGGCCGTGAAATGCGCGCAGTCCTACGTCGCGGTGCGCGCGGTTTCGTCTTGTCTCGTCTGGACTTATTGGGCATAGTCAGGCTGTCGATCGAGGCAGCACGCTATGAGAGCGGGGTTGCCGGCACGGTGCAAGCGTTCTGGTCCGAGAACAGGGCTCCTAAGACCCGGCGCAGGAGTTTGTGTACCGAGGCCCGCGACGATTCGCGGAGCGGGCGCGAAAAAGATCAGGGTTTTCGATGGGGGCTGAGCACGCCTTGCGGGCAGAGGATGGTCCGTCGGGCGCCGTGGCGAGCTTGAGGCAGCGCATGGTGCTGCCTGCACAGGGAAACCTGACGACGGGAGCCGCAGCATGAATCTGGTCATCTTCTCGCAAGGAAGCAGCGGCCGCTCGCGCCACTTCGATCTCACCCACCCGCTCACGCTGTTCGTGCTCGCGCTCGTGGTTCTGGGCACGCTCGGCTCGGCGTTCGCTCTCGGTGTACACCTCGGCAGGCACAGCACACGCACGCTCGGCCGACTGCAGGTGCAGCACTGGAACGGTGTCCTCGACGAGCAGCGCTCCCAGATCGCCGAGCTCAAGGAGCGTGTGCAGGAGCGGGTCGATGCGCTGGCCGTACGCATCGCCAGGCTCGACGCGCACGTCATCCGCATCGACGCGCTCGGCAAGCGTCTCGCCAGCATGGCGAAGATCGACCGGCGCGAATTCAATTTCGACGACGAGCCGCCCGTCGGCGGGCCGGAAGATGAGGATGCGGGGGTGAGCCCGCAGATTCCAGACCTTTCGGCCTCCCTGTCCCAGCTCGAGAGCCGGGTGGAGCTGCGCGATACGCAGCTTGCCGCGCTCGAGAACGAGATCCAGGCGCGCAACCTCAACGAGGCGACGCAGCCGGAAGGCCGTCCCGTGCTCGAGGGCTTCATCTCTTCCTACTTCGGCGAGCGCGAGGACCCCTTCACCGGGCACGAGGAATTCCACAAGGGGGTCGACTTTGCCGGAACGGCGGGTGCTCCGGTGGTGGCCGTGGCGGCGGGCGTCGTCACCTGGGCGGGCGATCGTGCAGGCTACGGTACGCTGGTCGAGATCAATCACGGCAAGGGTTACGTCACGCGCTACGCGCATAACGAGCAGGCGCTGGTGAAAGTCGGCGATACGGTGACTCGCGGCGAGACCATCGCGCTCATGGGCTCGACGGGTCACTCGACCGGCCCGCACGTGCATTTCGAAGTGCTGCACAACGGGCGCCAGATCAACCCGCTGCCGGTCATCGAGCATCAGAACGTGATCGGGCACTGAGCTGCCCGCCTGCCGGCGCTTCACGCTCGCAGCTTAACCGCAAGCTTTTCCCGCACCAGGCACCCGCGCGGTATGCCCCGCGGGCCCTTGCAGCCCAGGCCTCCCGGCCCCATTGCGATTCTCTGGAATGGGCGTGTCGCCGCAGGCCGCTCCGAACCGATTCCGCTTGCTCGGGTCTATTGCGTACAATACCCGGCTCCGATGGGCCCGTTTCGCGTAAGTCCTTATCCGGGCTCATATTTTTTCGATCAGGAAGACCCAGTGCTCAAGCTCCTCACGCGAGTCTTCGGCAGCCGCAACGACCGGCTGGTCCGCGGCTACGGCCATCTGGTTCGGCAGGCAAAGCAGTTCGAGCCGAGCATCGAGGCGCTGAGCGATGAGGCGCTGCGTGGCAAGACGGCCGAATTTCGCGAGCGGCTGAAGGCCGGGGCCGCGGTCGACGATCTGCTGCCGGAGGCCTTCGCCGTGGTACGCGAGGCCGCGCGCCGCACACTGCAGATGCGTCACTTCGACGTGCAGTTGATCGGTGGCATCGCCCTGCACCAGGGAAAGATCGCCGAGATGCGCACGGGCGAGGGCAAGACACTGGTGGCGACACTGCCCGCCTACCTCAACGCCCTGCCGGGCGAGGGCGTGCACGTGGTGACGGTGAACGAGTACCTGGCGCAGCGCGATGCGGACTGGATGGGTCCCATCTTCCGCTTCCTCGGGCTCACGGTGGGTGTGATCAAGAATTCCCAGACGCACGCGGAGAAGCGCGACGCCTATGCGTGCGACATCACCTACGGCACCAACAACGAGTTCGGCTTCGACTATCTGCGCGACAACCTCGCGTTTCGCATCGAGGATCGCGTGCAGCGCGGGCTGGCCTTCGCCATCGTCGACGAGGTGGACTCGATCCTGATCGACGAGGCGCGCACGCCGCTGATCATCTCCGGGCCTGCGGAGGAGAGCACCGAGCTCTACGTGCGCATCGACCAGATTCCGCCGCGGCTCACCCGGCAGCAGGAGGAGAACGGGCCCGGCGATTACGCGGTCGAGGAGAAGACCAAGCAGGTGCACGTGACCGAGGAGGGCCACGAGCGCGTCGAGGCGCTGATGGTAGAGCTCGGTCTGCTGCGGGAAGGGGAGAGTCTCTACGATCCGGCGAATATCCGCCTGCTGCATCACCTGAATGCGGCGCTGCGTGCGCATGCGCTCTACAAGCGTGATGTCGAGTACATCGTGCGCGGTGGCGAAGTCATCATCGTCGATGAGTTCACCGGGCGCACGATGCCGGGCCGGCGCTGGTCGGATGGGCTGCATCAGGCGATCGAGGCCAAGGAAGGCGTGCGAGTGCGCGAGGAGAACCAGACGGTCGCCTCCATCACCTTCCAGAACTACTTCCGGCTTTACCGCAAGCTCTCCGGCATGACCGGCACGGCCGACACCGAGGCCCCGGAGTTCCTGCAGATCTACGGCCTCGAGGTGGTCGTGATCCCGACCCACAAGCCGATGGTGCGTAAAGACAATCCGGACTTCGTCTATCTCACTCAGAACGACAAGTTCCAGGCGATCATCGAGGACATCAAGGATTGCGTGGAGCGCGAGCAGCCGGTGCTCGTAGGTACCACCTCGATCGAGACCTCGGAGTTTCTCTCCGGGCTGCTGAGCAAAGAGTCGATTGCGCATCAGGTGCTCAATGCGAAGCAGCACGAGCGCGAGGCGCATGTGGTCACGCAGGCGGGTCGGCCGGCGACGGTGACCATCGCCACCAACATGGCCGGCCGCGGCACCGACATCGTGCTCGGCGGCAATCTCGTGGCGGAGCTCGCCGCGCTCGGCGCGGAGGCCGACGAGGCGGCGCGCGCGGCCGCGCGCGCCGAGTGGCAGGCGCGTCACGACAAGGTGCTCGCCGCCGGGGGGCTGCACATCGTCGGCACGGAGCGGCACGAGTCCCGGCGCATCGATAATCAGCTGCGCGGCCGCTCCGGTCGCCAGGGCGATCCCGGTTCCAGCCGCTTCTATCTTTCGATGGAAGACAATCTGATGCGCATCTTCGGGGACCCCCTGCGCACCAAGCGTCTGCTGCAGATGGCCGGCATGAAGGAGGGCGAGGTCATCGAGAGCGGCATGCTGACGCGGCAGATCGAGAAGGCGCAAAGGAAGGTGGAGTCCCACAACTTCGACATCCGCAAGCAGCTGCTGCTGTTCGATGACGTGGCGAACGACCAGCGCAAGGTGGTCTACCAGCAGCGCACCGAGATCATGGGCACCGACGATCTCTCGGCCGCGATCCGCAGCATCCGCGAGGAAGTGGTCCGCGCGCTCATCGAGCAGCACATGCCGAAGACGGCGCTGCCCTCGGACTGGGACCTGGCGGGCCTCGCCGAGGCGCTGCAGAAGGACTTCGGCACGCAGGTCGATGTGCAGAGCTGGCTCACCGCGGAGCCCGAGCTCGAGGAGCAGAAGGTCCGTGACCGGATCATCGAGGCAACGCAGGCGGCGTATGAGGCGCGGATCGCGCAGGTCGATGCGCCGACGATGCGGCACATCGAGAAGGAGGTGATGCTGCGCGCGCTCGACATGCACTGGCGCGAGCATCTCTCCGCCATGGACTACCTGCGCCAGGGCATCCATCTGCGCGGCTACGCGCAGAAGGACTATCGCTTCGAGTACAAGCGCGAGGCCTTCGAGCTCTTCTCGGCGATGCTCGAGCGGGTGAAGCTCGACACCGTCTCGCAACTGTCGCGTATCGAGTTCCGCACCCAGGAGGAAGTGGAGCGCGAGGAGGAGGCACGCCGCGAGCGGCTGCTGCGCATGCTTCAGGCGCAGCACGCCGAGGCGCAATCGGTTCTCGTGGCCGGTGAGGCCGCCCCCGTACCGCCACCGGCGGCGCCCCCGTTCGGTGCGCCCCTGCCGGCTCCCGGGGCCGCGGGGGCTCTGCCGGGGCGAGCGCCGCCGCCCATGCCCGAGGGGCCGGGCACCTTCGTGCGCAGCGAGCGTAAGGTGGGCCGCAACGAGCCGTGTCCGTGCGGCTCGGGCAAGAAATTCAAGCACTGCCACGGAGCGCTCTCGAGCGTCGAGGAGCCCTAGCAAGAGGTCCACCAGGCCCGTCTTGCGAATGAACGAATGCCAGCACCCGTGCACGTGGTGGCGGCGGCGCTCTACGACGGCGGCGGACGGGTGCTGATCGCCGAGCGCCCCGCGGGCAAGCATCTGGCCGGCCGCTGGGAGTTCCCCGGGGGCAAGGTGCAGCCGCAGGAGAGCGAGCGCAGCGCCCTCGAGCGCGAGCTGCAAGAGGAGCTCGGCATCGGCGTGCTGGCCGCCCAGCCGCTGGTCAACCTCACTCACGCGTACCCGGACCGCACCGTGCGGCTATCGCTGTGGGTCGTCGAGCGTTATGTCGGTGAGCCTCGGGGCCTCGACGGGCAGCGCCTGCGGTGGGTCGCGCCTGCGGAGCTTGCGGCGCAGGACATCCTCGAGGCCGACCGGCCGTTCATCGATGCGCTGGCGCGCCGAGCCGGCTGCGCGCAGGCAGCGGGCAAAGCATCCGGCACTGATACAATGGGACCACACCAGGACTGAGCACTACCCATGGCGACTCAACCAGAGCTTCCCGAGATCAAGCTGGACCCGAATGGGCTTTATCGGGAGGAAGTGATCACGGATCGCAAGGCCGGCACCTTGCGGCGGATGGTACCGATCAAGCTCGATGGCTCGACCGATGGCACGCGTGCCGTGCTCTTCTCGGGTCAGACGCAGCTGCTCACGCCCGCCGGTGTGCTGCCGCTCGCATTCGACATCGAGGCGACGACCCTCGATGAGGCGCTACGCAAATTTCCGGAGGCGATGAAGCACGCGCTCGATGAGGCGATCGAGGAAGCGCGCGAGTACCGCCGCGAGGCTGCCTCGCGCATCGTGGTCCCGGATGTGGGGGCGGGAGCGCTCGGCCCGGGTGCCGGGCCCGGGCCCGGTGGGGGCAAGATCAAGTTTCCTTAGTTTGCCGGCTGTGCCTGTCAGCTAAAGACCGATCGGATGCGCTCGACCCAGGTTTCAAGCCAGGGAAAGCGCTCCGTCCAACCCGGCTTGTGCCGTCGGTGCTTACCGTAGTGCGGCGGCGGAATGCGCGGATGGGCGCGCAACCACTCACGAATCCGCAGGCTCTGGTGGTCCATGACCAGCAGTACCGGGCGCGTGCGGCCGGTCATGAGCAGGTAGTCCGGCCGCGTGGGATCCAGGCCGAGCTTGGTGAGCTGCTCGCGCAGCGACTGCCTCTCGAGGCCCGTGAAGTCGGTGAGCTTGTCGAGCGGCTTCAAGCGCTCGCGCAGCGTCGAGCTACCCTGCGCCCAGTCCTTGAAGTAGCGGGGCATGTCGACCACATCGTTGCCGCCTGAGATCGCCGAGGCGATGATCTGCCGGCTCGTCTTGTCGTCCTTCGGCAGGGGTGCCCACACCCAGCGCGGCAGGCTGTACCAGTGGGGTGTAAAGCCGGGATTCTGCGTGCGCGCCAGGGCGATCTCCTTGGCATCCAGATCCTGCGCCTGCACCGCCTCCACACGGTCCTCGGAGAACGCGTAATAGAGGGGTCGCCCGCCCCAGAGCGTGTGGGCGCCGTACGCGAGCGCGCATAGCTGCACCGCCACGATCACCGCGATGTCGCCGGCGAGCGTGCGTGCGCGCTTGGCGGGACTGGCGATGAGGAGCGTCACCAAAGGGCCGAGCACGACATCGACCGAGATCACCACCAAGGCGAGCGTCGGCATGCCGGTGAGGTACCAGCCCGGCCAGTGGTACCAGCCCAGATAGAGCACGCCCATCACCAGCGTGAGCATCGTCACGCTGCCGAGCAGGTGAAAGCCGAACGCCTTGAGTCGAAACCGCATGGTCGCGAGCGTTATGTTCAGCCCGAAAGTGAGCCTCTATGTTGGCCGGGCTCGCGTGCGCGGGCTGTGCCCGGCTTCACACTGTTTCGGGAGGCTCCGGCGGCGGCTCGCCCTCGGAAGCTGCGCTATCCCCTGCGACAGCGCGCTGCTCGGCGAGCCACGCACCCAGGTCGATGAGCTTGCAGCGCTCGCTGCAGAACGGCCGGTAGGGGGACGCGGACGACCATTCGATGGTACGCCCGCAGGTGGGGCACTTGACGCGCGCCGGGCTCAGGCGCAGCAGCTCAGCAGAAAGCGCACATCGGTCTCGGCCTGCGTGGGGCGGGCCGCGAGTCCGTTCCAGGTGAGAAAGCGGATGCTGCAGCGGTAGTGGCTGCCGCTCGTCTCCGGATACAGACCGAGCGATGCGGGCATGGAGATGCGCAGCAGCTGCGAGGGCGAGTCGCGCTCGAAGGTGATGTGGAACACTCCGCCCTGGGCGACCTCTTCGCGCGCCCGACCGCTCTGGCGGGTGAGCCACAGCAGCTCGGCGATGGCGTCGCACAGTGGCCGCAGCATCGCGAGCCATTCACCGAAGGTCTGCCGGCGGGTCTCGACGGGCTGGCTCAACCAATAGTAGTAATCGGGCAGATCGAACTCGCAGGTACCGCCGGGGATGGCGCTGCGGTGCTTGATGGCGCTCAGAAACTCCGAATCCCGCAGTGGCTGCAGAAAGGCCGAAGAGCTCAGCAGCTCGGTACGCAGGCGCAGCAGGTTCGCCATGATCGTCTTCAGGCGACTATTGTCGACCCCAGGCTTGGCCTGAAACTCGTTGAGGACCGCAAGATGGCGCTCGAGCTCCTTGAGCACATCCGAGCGCGTGTCGCTTCGCGTGGTAATGGCGAGGATGTCGAGCAGGCTCGCCATGGCGGCGCGGCTGCCCCACTGCGTCGGCGTCTCGTTGTGGAACAGCGCCTGGCTGTAGAGGAAGTCGAGGCGCAGGAAGGTGCGCATGCGCTCGTTGAGCGGCTGCTCGAATATCAGGACCTCGTCCTGCCCCACCGTGCTCGGGGTCTCGAGTTCACGCGTCTCCATCATCGCCCTATTGTGCTTGACGGGCTCGGCGCCCGTAAACGGCGACGTGGCGGGCGAGTGTCAAGTCCGCGCTTCGGCGGCACAGCGGCGATAGCGCAGGTGCAGCGGCTCGACCTGCGCGCGCAGCGCGCCGAGGTCCGAGTCGTTGAGGATCACGTCGTCTGCGGCCGCAAGGCGCTGCGAGCGGCTTGCCTGCGCGGCGAGCACGGCGCGCGCGCCATCGAGGCTCAGCCCGTCGCGGGCCTGCAGACGCCGGATCTGCAGCTCCTCGGCACAGTCCACGACGAGGACGCGATCGACGCGCCCCGTCCGCGCCTTCTCGACGAGCAGGGGCACCACGAGCATCTGGTACGGCCCCTCGCTCGCGCTCGAGCGCTGCTCCATGGCGTCCCAGATGGCCGGGTGGGTGAGCGCCTCGAGATCGGCTCGGGCGCGCGCGTCGGCGAACACGATCCCGCGCAGGGCAGGCCGGTCGAGGCTGCCGTCGGGGAGCAGCAGATGCGAGCCGAAGCGCTGGGCGACTCGCGCCAGCAGTGGCTTGCCCGGGGCGAGCAGCTCGCGCGCCAGCGCGTCCGCATCGATGATCGCGACCCCGAAGGCGGCAAACAGGGAGGCCACGGTCGACTTGCCGCTGGCGATACCGCCCGTCAGTCCGACCCGGAACGCGCGCGCCATGCCGGGAGCTTACACGGCCTGGCCTTGCTCAGGCACAGGCCGGTGCTATCGAGAGAACAGGCCCAGATAGCGTGCGACGAGGGAATGGCCGAAAAGCAGCATGAGCCAGCCGGCAGCCGCCAGGAATGGGCCGAAAGCGATCGGGGTATGACGACCCTTCCCCCTGGCGGCCAGCATCACGATCCCGACACAGGCACCGGCGGCTGCGGCCACGAGCACGATCGGCAGCAGCATCTGCCAGCCCAGCCACGCGCCGAGGGCCG
Source organism: Steroidobacteraceae bacterium (assembly GCA_035504015.1). Taxonomy (GTDB): domain Bacteria; phylum Pseudomonadota; class Gammaproteobacteria; order Steroidobacterales; family Steroidobacteraceae; genus JASHUC01. Next base: position 944 of record DATJSR010000069.1, on the reverse strand, counting down.
CGAGCAGCTTGAAATCACCGTAGCCCATACCCTCCTTGCCCGTCGCCAGGCGAAAGAGGTGATACACGCACCACAGGCTCAGATAGCCTGCCACGGCGCCGAGGATGCTCGAGCGCGGGTCGATCGGCACGCCCGCACGTCCGCCGCCGGCGCTCGTGAGGCTCAGCGCCAGTCCGAGCCACAGCAGCGGCAGGGTGAGGTCATCGGGCAGCAGCTGATGATCGATGTCGATGATCGTCAGGGCTATCAGGAACCAGGTGAGCACCAGGCCGGCGAGTGCGGCCGTGCCGAAGCCGAATTGCCAGGCGACCGTCGCCGAGGTGATGCCCGTGAGCAGCTCCACCAGCGGATAGCGCGGGGAGATCCGCGCTCGGCAGCCTGCACATCTGCCGCGCAGCGCCAGATAGCTCACCAGGGGGATATTCTGCAGCGCCGTGATCGGCGCCCCGCACAGCGGACAGGCCGAGCGCGGCAGAAGCAGGTCGAAGCGCTCGGCGGTCGCGCGCTCGGGCACAACCGGGGCGTCCGGCCCCTGCGCGAGCTCCGCGCACTGCTCACGCCACTGCCGCTCGAGCATGATCGGCAGGCGGTAGGCGACGACGTTCAGGAAGCTGCCGACGAGCAGCCCCAGCACGCCGCAGGCGGCGATGAAAAAGCCCGGATGAGCTGTGAACGCCTCGAGCACGCTACCTCCGCAGCCGCGAGGATACTCGCAAAGGCGCCGACCGCAGTCGGCCGACCGGGTGCTGCGCCGGCAGCGCGCGGATGACGCGGCGTCAGACGACCTTGCCGAGATTGAAGATCGGCAGGTACATGGCGATCACGAGTCCGCCGACGAGGACACCGAGGATCGCCATGATCAGCGGCTCGAGCAGGCTCGACATGGCATCGACGGCGTTGTCCACCTCGGCCTCGTAGAAGGTGGCCACCTTGCCGGACATGGT
>DATJSR010000068.1:0-17431 GCA_035504015.1 Steroidobacteraceae bacterium | reverse complement strand
AAGATCAAAGCTCCGGTGCTGCTCTTTCACGGCGACCTCGACCGCAACGTCGCGAGCCTCGAGTCGCGCCGCATGGCGGAGCGTCTGACGAGCGCGGGTGGGCACAGCGAGCTCGTGACGTGGCCGGATCTGGATCACCAGCTCGATGACTCACAGGCGCGTACGCAGATGCTGCGCAAGAGCGACGCGTTCCTGCGCCAGGCGCTCGGCATGGGGCCGGCGGCGGCGACCGGCACGAGGCCATAGCTGAGGGCAGCTCAGCCCTTCGAGGAGGCGATGCCGGCGAGCGCGGAGCGCGCCTGGTCCAGGCCCTCGTAGCGCTGTCCGGCCTGGACCGCGACCTGCAGGCTCTCACGCGCCTTGTCGCGGTTGCCGGCGCGCAGCTGCGCCATGCCGAGGTGATACAGGATGACGCCCGAGCGCGGAGCGCGCTCGGCCGCCTGCTCGAGCACGGGCAGCGCCTGGGAGAGCTCGCCGCGCTTGAAGCGCACCCACCCGGCGGTGTCGAGGAGCGCCGCGTTCGCCGACTCGGCGAAGGGCGTCGTGAGATCGAGTGCCCGATCGAGACTGGCGCGATCGCTGCGATAGGTGACGAGCAGCATGGCGAGGTTGTTGGCGACTTCGAGGCGTGGCTGCTCACGATAGAGCGCCTCGTACTCGCGGATCGCATCCTCGCCGCGCTGGTGCTGCTCGTAGAACTCGGCGAGCGCAACCACCAGGGTGGTGTCGCGTCCGGCATGCGCGATACCGCGTTTGTAGGTCTGCTCGGCGGCGGTGCCCTCGCCGGCGCGCAGCTGCATCGCGGCCAGATCGAGATACGGGCGCGACCATTGCGGGGCGAGCTGCGAGGCCCTCTCCAGCTGAGCTGCGGCTCGCACCAAATCACCGCTCTGCAGATACAGCTCCCCGAGCAGATTCTGCGCGGCGGCGCTCGCCGGGTAGCGCTGCGCGAACTGCTCGGCCACCTCGCGTGCCTGCTGCGGCTGATGCTCGGCGAGCTGCACGCGAACGAGCGCCGTCAGCGCATCGAGTGCATCGGGCTGCAGCGCCAGGGCGCGCTCGAAATCGCGCGCCGCATCCGTGGCGTGATGCTCCGCCTGCGCCACCAGACCTTGCATGTAGGGCCCGAGCGCCCGCTGCGGGGCGAGTCGTTCGAGCGCCTCGGCGCCACGCCGTGCGGCGGCCAGATCGGGCTTGGCGAGTGCGGTGCGCACCAAGGCCTCGCCGACACGCAGATCGGCAGGCGCAAGCTTGGCGGCGAGCTGCAGCTCCTCGAGCGCGGCATCGGCACGGCCTTCGCGCAGCAGCAGATCGGCGAGCTCGAGGCGCGGCTGCACGTCCGCGGGCGTCACCTCGAGCGCTGCGCGCAGCTGCTCCTCGGCGAGGGCCGTCTTGCCGCTCTCCGCGTACGCCCGCGCCAGCAGCCGCATGGCCGGGGTCGATCGCGGTCGGTCGCGCAGCAGGGCCCGCAGATCGGTAATGGCAGCCGCTGCATCCTCACGCTGCAGAGCGAGGCTGGCACTGAGCAGCAGCGCATCGTTGTCGTGCGGGTCGTTGCGCAACACCGGGGCGAGCTCCGCCGCGGCCTCGGCGAAGCGCTGCCGATCGATCAAGAGCGCCGCGGCGCGCTCGTGTGCCAGCAGGCCATTGGCTCGATCCCCAGCCTCGGCGGCGACCCGGCGATAGCTGGCGAGGGCCGCGTCGGGCTGACCCGCGCGCTGCTGCAGCAGCCCGAGTGCGACCCGCAACTCCTGGTTGGCGGCATCCGCGCGCAGAAACCCCTCGAGCGCGGCCTGCGCCGCCGCGGCGGAGCGGTTCTCGGCGAGAAAGCCCGCGAGGGCCAGCTTGGGCGCGTTTTGCGAGGGGGCGGCCGCGACGGCGTCCTGCAGCGTGCGCTCGGCATCATCGAGCCGCTTGTGTCCCGCGAGGAACAGCGCCAGCTGATAGCGCGCGGCGAGCTCACGGGGTCGCAGGCTGACGATCTGGCGCAGCTGCTCCTCCGCAAGCATCGTTTGGCCGCCGCTCGTATACAGACTCACCAGTATGCGGCGCAGCTCGACGGAGTGTGGCACGCGCGCGAGCGCGGTGCGCACGGTCTGCACCGCACGGACACTCTGGCCGGAGCGTTGATAGACCGAGGCGAGCAGTGCCACCGCATTCTCATCCTCGGGAGCGAGCCGCACGGCGTGCTCGGCGTCGAGTGCGGCGCCCGCGCCGTCCTTGAGCTCCAAGCGCGCGGCACCACGCACCGTGAGAAGCGGGGCATCCTCCGGGTGCCTGAGGAGTGCCGGCTGCACCACATCGAGCGCCTGCCGGGGCAGGTGCGCGAGCACGTACAGCCGGCCGAGACCTGCGCGCGCCACGCGCGCATCCGCGTCCAGCTCGACGATGGAGCGGTACAGGGCCGCGGCCTCAGGCAGATTGCCCATCTGCTCCGCGATGCGCGCCCCGAGCAAGCGCGCCGGCACGTTGCGCGGCTCGATCTGTGCAGCGTTGCGAAACTCGATCTGCGCCTTCTCGAGCTGCCCGGCGTCGAGATAATGCTGTGCGCGCTGCAAGTGGTGAGACACCCGCGTCGCGCGGCTGCCGCAGCCGGCGAGCAGGCACAGGCTCGCGAGCAGGCACCAGCCCGCCAGCAGGCAGACGCGGCCCGGGGGGCGCACGCCGCGAGCGAGAAAATTCATTGTAGTAAGATGCTTCGTGGCCGGCGGTCTGCCAGTCAGTCTAGGAAGCCGCGATGACGGCCCAGTGACACCCCGGGGTATCGGGCGGCGCGTGCCGCGAAGGCTAAAGCAAATCGGTGCAAGCTCTGTCGGGTAAGTTGACCTTGGTGACCGGCGGCGCCGGCTTCATCGGGTCCAATCTCGTCGCGGCGCTCGCCGAGCGCGGCACCCGCGTCGTGGTCTGCGATCGGCTCCGCGACGCAGAGAAGTGGCGCAACCTGCGCAAGTGCCGCCCCTGGGAGCTGATCGCGCCCGAGGGCCTGCCGGCATGGCTCGCGGCCCACGGGCGCCAGCTCGATGCCATCGTGCATCTCGGGGCGATCTCATCCACCCTCGAGCGCGATGCGGACCGCATCATCGATGTGAATCTGCGCCTGTCCGTGTCACTGTGGGAGTGGTGCGCGGCGCATGGGGTGCGCTTCGTCTATGCCTCCTCCGCCGCCACCTACGGCGCCGGAGAGCAGGGGTTCGAGGACGATGCGACGCCCGCGGCGCTCGCACGGCTGCGGCCGCTCAACGCTTACGGTTGGAGCAAGCATCTGTTCGACTGCCGCGTGGCGGGCAGCGTCGCTGCAGGCGAGCCGGTGCCACCGCAATGGGTGGGCCTGAAGTTCTTCAACGTCTACGGGCCCAACGAATACCACAAGGCCAACATGCGCAGTGTCGTTGCGCAGAAGTTCGCGCTCGCCGCTGCCGGCGAGCCGGTGAGCCTGTTCAAATCCTACCGCAGCGGCGTGAGCGACGGCGCCCAGCAGCGCGACTTCGTGTACGTGGCCGATTGCACCGAAGTGATGCTGTGGCTGCTCGAGCGGCCCGACGTGAGCGGCATCTTCAACCTCGGCACGGGTCGCGCACGCAGCTTCGAGGACCTGGCCCGCGCGCTGTGCCTGAGTCTGCAGCGTCCGAGTCGAGTCACGTACGTGGATATGCCGGAAGCCCTGCGTAGCAACTATCAATACTTCACCGAGGCGCCGATGCAGCGCCTGCGGCTCGCCGGCTACGAGCGTCCCTTCGTCTCGCTCGAGGACGGCGTCGGGGACTATGTGCGGCGCTATCTGACGCAGCCCGATCCCTACCGCTGAGCCCGCGGACTCGCGTGTGCGGATAAAGCACGTCATCCTGGACCGCGACGGGGTACTCAATCGCGACCTTCCCGCCGGTGAGTGGGTGCACGACCCGCAGGCGTTCGAGTGGCTCGATGGGGCGCTTGCGGGCCTGGCGCAGCTCGCCCGCGCCGGCGTGCGGCTCTGCGTCGCGACCAACCAATCGGGCGTCGGCCGCGGACGCATGAGCCTCGATCAGCTGCAGGCGGTGCATGCGCGCATGCTCGCGGACGCCGCCGCGCACGGCGCCCCGATCGCTGACGTGCTCGTGTGCCCGCATGCGCCCGAAGCGGGCTGCAGCTGCCGCAAGCCGGCGCCTGGACTGATTCTGGCCGCGATGGCCCGCTCGGGCCTCGCCCCCGCCGATACGCTGGTCGTGGGCGATGACTCCCGCGACATCGAGGCCGCAGCCCGGGCGGGGGTCGAGGCGGCACTGGTGTGCACCGGCAAGGGCGCCCGTACGGCGATGCAGCTGGTCGCGCGCGGCACGCCGGTGCGTACCTACGCGGACCTCGAGCAACTCGCCCGCGCGCTCACGATGGAGCACGACTGAGAGGACTCGAGGAGCGCCGCGCCACGAGGCTGGAGTCGGGCCTGAACACGCCCTAGACTGCGACGGGCTGTCATCGGACGCGGTGGCGAGATGTCGATTCAGGAAACGTTCCTCGAGCACGCACGTGTCAGCGCTTCGGCCGCGCAGTGCCTGCCTCCGGTGCTCGAGCAGATCATCGCCACCCTGGTGCGCTGCCTGCGCTCGGGTGGCAAGGTGCTCGCGTGCGGCAACGGCGGCAGCGCCAGCGATGCTCAACACTTCGTCGCCGAGCTCGTCGGTCGCTACCGGGAGGAGCGCGCGGCGCTGCCCGCCATCGCACTCAGCGCCGACAGCGCGCTGCTCACGGCGGTGGCGAACGACTACGGCTACGAGCGCGCCTTTGCGCGACAGGTGGAGGCGCTCGCGCACCCAGGCGACGTGCTCGTCGCCATCAGCACCAGCGGCAACTCCGCGAACGTGCTCGCCGCGGCGGCAGCCGCCCGCGCGCGCGGCTGTCCGGTGATCGCCCTCACGGGCGAGCGCGGGGGGCATCTGGCGGGGCTCGCGGAGCCTGTGCTGCGCGCCCCGTCGAACGTGGTGGCCCGCATCCAGGAGATCCACGGCCTGTGCGTTCACATCATCGTGGAGGCCGTCGAGGCCGCCTTGCGGGAAGCGCCGCCCCGATGAGGAGCCATACCGTCGGCGCCGCGCAGCTCACCGAATGGCTGAGCCTTCTCGATCGCTATGCCGGCTTGCGGCTCTGGGTCGTCGGCGACGCGATGCTCGATGAGTACGTGCTCGGCGCCGTCGAGCGCATCTCCCCCGAGGCGCCAGTGCCGGTGGTGCGCGTGCGTGAGACGCAATCCCGGCTCGGCGGGGCTGCGAATGTGGCGCGCCAGGCGGCAACCCTGGGGGCGCACGTCTCGCTGGGCGCGCTCGTCGGTGCGGACGCCGCGGGCGCCGAGCTGCTGCGCCAGTGCCGTGCGTGTGGCATCGACACGCGCGCCGTTCTGCAGCTGCCCGAGCGGCACACCACGCGCAAGCTGCGCGTGCTCGGCGCGCACCAGCAGCTGGTGCGTCTCGACTGGGAGGATGTGCGGCCGAGCGACGCGCCGCTCGCGCAACAGTTGCACGAGGCGCTGACGCACGAGCGCGCAGTACCCGATGCACTGATTCTGAGCGATTATGCCAAGGGCGTGCTCAGCCCCGAGCTGTTGCGCGCGCTGATCGCAGGCATGCGCGGCCGGCCCGTTCTGGTCGACCCGAAGAGCCGCGATTTCGAGCGCTATCGAGGCGCGAGCGTGATCACGCCGAACCTGCGCGAGCTGGAGGCGGCTCTCGGGCGCACGCTCGATGTGGACGATGTCGATGGCATTGCCGCAGCCGCACGCCCGTTGGCCGCGGCGCTCGGCCTGCAGGCGCTGGTCGTGACGCTCGGCGACCGCGGCATGCTCATCGTGCCTCCGCAGGCCCCTGCCACCGCCATCGCCACGCAGCAGCGCGCCGTCTACGACGTAACCGGCGCGGGCGACATCGCGATCGCCATTCTGGGGTTGTCCCTGGCCGCCGGCGCGCCGCTCGCGCTCGGCGCTCACGTAGCGAACGCGGCCGCGGGTCTCGGCGTCGGCCAGATCGGCACGGTCGCAATCGATGCGCCGAGCATCCGCAATGCCCTCGCCGTGCTGCCCGAGGGCAAGATCCTCTCGCGCGAGGAGCTCGGCGCACGCGCCAGCACCTGGCGGATGGCAGGCAAGCGCGTCGTCTTCACCAACGGCTGCTTCGATCTGGTGCACTCGGGACATCTGGCCCTGCTGCGACGGGCGGCCGAGCTCGGTGACGTGCTGGTGCTCGGCATCAACAGCGATGCATCGGTCGCACGGCTGAAGGGACCCGAGCGTCCGCTGGTGCCGCAGGCCGAGCGCGCGGCGCTGCTCGCGGCGCTCGCCTTCGTCGATGCCGTCACGATCTTCGATGAGGACACACCGCTCGCGACGCTCGAGCAACTGCTCCCGCAAGTGCTGGTGAAGGGCGCCGACTACACCCCCGAGCAGGTGGTCGGCCGCGAGCTGGTCGAGGCGCACGGCGGACGCGTGGTGCTCGTGCCGCTCGTACCCGAGAAATCCACCTCCGCCCTGCTCGAGCGCATCCGCCGCGGCGGTGCCGCGTGAGGCGCGCCTCCTGGGCGCCGAGAAGCCTCAGAAGGAGTAGTGCGGCACGAGCGGGCTCCAGGCGATCGACACCAGCGCGCGCCATTCGCCCACCGATTGGGGAATGAACGTCGCGGTGTCGGTGCGCGTGGTGCCGAGCTCACCGTGCACCGTCCAGGCGGGCAGAAGCTTCCAGTCGAGCCCCACGCTCAAGGTGTTGTACGTGCGGGCCCCCAGACCGATGCGCGGCTCGGCGCCGTTCTGGGTGCGGGTGAAGTTGAGGCTCGCAATCAGCAGCTCCGTCAGGCCGTAGGTGCTGCTCAGCGTCCATTTCTGCTGCTGCAGCAGCACTCCCGTGCCGTAGGGTGTGAGTCCGCGGAAGTAGCTCGCGGCGATGGTCCCGCGGTCATAGCTTCGCGAGATCTGCGCGTTCGCGATCGAGCCGGTGCCGTGCTCGCCCAGCTCGTCGCTGCTGTAGGCGCCCGCAGCCACATCGAGCTGCGTACGCTCCCCGAGCAGGCGCGCGTAGTCGAGCTGCACGCCGCTCTCGCGGTTGTCCTCGCCGGGGATGCGCGCCTGCTGCTGCAGCGTGAACAGGCTCGGGGTAAGCGTCGAGGTCTCGGTGAGGCTCACGCGCTCGGCGATGGAGCCCTGCGGCTCGCGATAGCCCGTCAGCAGCTCGAGCAGTCCGGAGCCGGCGCCGTAATAGCTGACGTTGGCATAGGAAACCGACAGGACGAGCGCGAGCAGCTCGGTCTGCGAGCGGGTGAAGGTGAGCGCGCCCTGCTCGGTGCGCCGGTGCACGCGGCTGCTCACGAGGCCGGTGGTCTCGAGCTCGCTGCTGAGCGTGCTGTAATCGGAGTCCTGGCCGGTCACATCCAGCCGATCGAGCTCTCGCGTCCAGATGAACTCACCGTTGAGGTCATACTCGAGGATCGGACTGTAGTCGGCCTTGTCGAAGTGCTGCCAGTGCAGGACCGGCGTGACGGAGAGCTGTGTCGTATCGGTTGCACGCTCGCAGGGCAGGGAGCCGCTGAGATTGATGCTCTGGGAGGCGGCGCCGTGCAACTCGTAGTAACGATTGCTGTCGGTGTCCATGCTCGAGTTGAGCGCGGGGGAGCAACTGTAGTCGGCGGCCGAGCCGCTGGCGCTCCAGAGCAGAGCAGCGAGGGCGACAGCGCCGGGGCCGCCCGCCCGCATCCATGCTCTCACGCCTCACGCCCCGCTCAAGGCACGACCACGGTATCGCCCGATTGCAGCAGGATGTTCTGCGTCAGGTCGTGTCCGCGGGCGACTTCGGAATAGCGGAAGCGGATCGCACGCTGCTCACCGTCACGCTCCCGGTGCAGGATGGTGATGCTGTTGAGCGCCGCATAGGGAGTCGCGCCGCCCGCAAGGCTCAGTGCCTGCATGACATCGAGCGGGCGCACGAACGGATACTCGCCGGGCCGCTGTACCTTGCCGACGACGTACACGTGGTTGCCACCGACCTGCTTGACGGCGACGGTGACCACCGGGGAAGGAATGTAGTGCTTGAGCCGCTCGGCAATCTGCGCACGCAGCTGCTCGACGGTCTTGCCGACGGCGACGACTTCCCCGACCAGCGGGAAGGAGAAGGCGCCATCGGGGCGCACCAGCACGTCGAGCTGCAGGTCCTGCTCCTTCCACACGCTCACGACCAGCAGGTCGCCCGGCTGCACCAGATAATCGGAGAAGGGGGTCGAAGGCGCTTGTGCAGCGGCCTCGACCGAGGCGCCGGCGGACGGTGCCGGCGCGACCGACGCGGGCTGGGCGCATGCCACACGCGCGAGCACGGCGAGCGCGCCCAAGGCGAACGAGAGATGCCAGCGTCGTGACATGAGCTGCAACAGACCCCACGGTGTTATTCGCGTGCGCCCGTACGCGTGCGCCACGGGTCGGCCCCGTGGTCGGCGACTACGGTTGGTATGCGATCGTCATACTAGGGGGCGCTCGTGACGCTTTGTTGTCACGGCCGGCAAGGACGTGGCGGCGCGCCGCGTCAGGGGGCGCAGATACTCCTCGCCAGGCGTGCGCGCCCGTGCCACCAGAGCGCCCCGAGCAGCAGGGCCCCGAGCAGCAGGGCCCCGAGCAGCAACGGTCCTGCGGCGGGCAGCGGCACCGAGGAGATCGCCGGCTGCACCGTGATCAGCAGCGAGAAGGCGCCCAGATCCGGCAGCAGGGCTCCCGTGGGATCGGCATCGGCGATCAGGTTGGCGTAGAAGGCGCCCGGGCCCACCTGCAGCTGCGTGGAGATCGTGGTGCCGGCGGCCTGAATGAGCGTAGGAGTCGTGCTGCCGGGGGTGCTGATGTACAGGTCGAGCACGCTCAGGCTCTGGGGCCAATGCAGGTCCGACACCGTGATCTCGAGATTCTCGCGGGTGCTTGCCACCAGTGAGAATTCGTCCGTGGCCGTGCTGTAGAAGGCGTTGCTGTCGCAGACCAGGGCGGAGGCGCAGCTCTGGGCGAGCGCGCTGCCGGGGCGCGCCCCGAGAAGCGCGAGCAGCAGGCACGCGAGGATCACAGCCATCCGCCGCAGCGGGATGCGCGCAATCAGCTCCCGCCCCGCGACGACTCGCCGTGGGTTGAGATCAGTCATGCTCGCCTCCGGACATGTTGATGACCGCCGCAAGATCGCCCGGGCTGATCTGGGCGCGCTTGAGCGCCTGCTCACCCGGCACCCCGCGGTAGACGTACTTGTCGTACAGGTACTGGCGCAGCGAATCGGCGAGCTCCGCTACGCGCGAGCGGTTGCTCTCATCGCGGCTGAGCTCGCTCAGCATCAGCGCCGCATACGGCTGCTGTGTGCTCGAGAGCGCGAGCAGCGCGATGTCGTCGCGGTCCACGCGCCGCTCGGGCTCCACGCCCTCGTTGATGATCGCCTCCAGACGCACCGCGTCCAGCTCGAAGAAGCGCAGCAGCTCCACACCCGACTCGACGAATACCGGCACCAGGTTGCGACCGCGCACTTCCGGGTCGTAGAGCGGGGAGAGACGCGACAACGCGCACTTGACGGCGAAGCGGATCACGTCCGAATCCCGTACACCGAGTCGGTGCGCGAGCCTCTTCACCTTGCGCACATCCGAGCCGTTCATCCGGATGGAAACCGCCTGCTTGCGACTCTCGATCACTGACCTGAACTCCCTTGGCGTGCCTTTTGTACTCGGGATGCCGTCGGCTCGTGTGCCACTGGCTCTGTTCTTGTCTGCCTCTGCGACGCGACAGTAGTTATGTAGTATTGCAAGCCTTTTTCGTTTATGTGACGTCGGTCCAGCTGTTGTGCACCGCATGCACCCGCAACGGTGTACGGCTGTACGCCGGTTCGTCCCAGCGGGCACGGATGAGGGATGCGGGATCCGGGGTGCGGGGTGCGAATGCGGGGACCGGAGCAGGGCGATACCGCCTCAGGCGCGTTCTGCCCGCGGGCGGGCGGTTCCCGTATGATTTCGGCTCGCACTCGATCGCGACGGAACCTCATGGCCTACGAGCTGATGCGCACGGAGAGCGGCACGCATGCCGCCCGCAAGGCCGTGCGGCATCAGCTCAAGAAGGCGCTCGACGCACTCGATCATGGTCGAGTGAGCAGCCGCTCCGTGCACGCGGCGCGCAAGGACCTGAAGCGAGCCCGCGCCGCTCTGCGGCTGCTGCGTGACGCGCTCACCCAATCGACCTACGCACGCGAGAACGCCGCGATGCGCGATGCGGCGCGCCCCTTGAGCCGGTTGCGCGATAGCGCAGTGCTGCTCGAGCAGCTCGAGCAGCTGGTGCAGCGCTACGGGTCGCCCGGGCATGCGCTGCACCTCGAGGGCCTGCGCCGCCTCCTGCGTCGCGAGCGTCGCCAGGTCCGCCATGCCGAGGGCACGCCGGCAAAGCTGCGCGCCCCGCTCGTGGCGCTGCGCCAGCTACATGCGCGCAGCGCCCGTTGGCGCGTCGGTGAGCACGGCTGGTCCGTGCTCGGTCGGGGCATGCAGCGCGTGTACGGCAAGGCGCGCAAGGCCATGGGAGCCGCGATCGCCAAGCGCTCGGCTGAGAACCTGCACGAGTGGCGCAAGCAGGCGAAGTACCTGTGGCACCAGCTGCAGCTGCTGCAGCCTCTGTGGCCGGGGCAGATCGGCGAGCTCGCCGACGAGGTGCATCGGCTCACCGATTATCTCGGCGATGATCACGACTTCGCCGTGCTGCGCGCCAAGATCGAGTTGCGGCGCGAGGCCTTCCCCGATCCCGCCTCGCGCGCGGCGCTGCTGGCGCTCATCGACCGCTGCCGCACGCAGCTGCAGGACAAGGCCTTCGTGCTGGGCGAGAGGATCTTCCGGGAGAAGCCACGCAGCTTCGCGGCGCGCTTCGGCCGCTACTGGCGCGAGTGGCACGGATCGCACGACTAGCTGCGCTGCCCCCGGCTGAGATCTAGCGGCGGGCGGGCGAGCCGCCAGGTGGGCCCCCGTGCAGCACGCAGAACTGCACCAGGCGACGCACCGCGGCCCGATATTCCTGATCGATCCAGGTGTATTCGAGCCAGAACTCGTGTTGCGCGCTGCGCGTTGCCGCGCAGCGGCTGGCGAGCAGCATGCGCAGCGCCACGGTGCGATCGCGCGACAGCTCGCGCAGGATGCCCTGGAGAGCCCCGAGCTCGTGCAGCGTACGGCGCGAAAAGGGCTTCATGAGGATGGGCGACCGGCGCTCAGCCTGCCTGCGTGCGCAGGGCCTCCAGCTCGGCGGTGGTGCGGTCGAGCTCCGCGATCACATCGCAGTAGCGCCGCCACGCCTCGTGCAGCTCCGGGCTGCGCAAGCGCTGCACCGCCTCGAGATTGCGTCGCTCGGTCTCGTGCAGCGACTGTATGCGCTGGTGAGCGGCCTCGATGCTGTTGAGGCGCGCCCAGAACGGATCGCCCAACCAGCGCGGCAGCTGCGGATCCTCGAGGGTGTTCAGACCCTCTTGCGCGGCACTCATGACCGCCTCCCCACCGATTCGTTATGGCAGCGACGGTACCGAAGGAGTGCTACAGCAGCGTTGCAGAATCGAACCTCAGGCCCCGCGTTTCTTGGGTCGTTGCCAGCCGCGCACGGTGACCTGGCGCGAGCGTGCGACTGTCAACTCTCCGGCCGGAGCATCCTGCGAGATGGTCGAGCCGGCGCCGATCGTGGCGCCGGCGCCGACCCGCACCGGTGCGACGAGCATGCTGCCCGAGCCGATGAACGCCCCGTCCTCGATGAGCGTGCGCGACTTGTTCGCGCCATCGTAGTTGCAGGTGATGGTGCCGGCGCCGACGTTCACGTCCGCGCCGACGCTCGCATCACCCAGATAGGTGAGATGGTTCGCCTTGCTGCGGGGACCGAGCTGGCTGTTCTTGACCTCGACGAAGTTGCCGATGTGCGCCTCGGTGCCGAGCGTGGTGTCCGGACGGATACGGGCGAAGGGTCCGATACGGCAGGCGCTGCCGATGCGCGCCTGATCGATGCTGCAGAAAGGCTGCACCTGCGTATCCGCTCCGATCTCGCTGTCGCGCACGATGCAGCCCGCGCCGATGCGTACCCGATCCCCGAGCACCACGTCGCCCTCGAGCACCACATTGACATCGAGGACTACGTCGCGCCCGAGCCGCACCCGACCGCGCACGTCCAGCCGCTCCGGATCGATCACCGTGGCGCCTGCCTGCAGCAGCTCGCCGACGGTGCGCCGGCGCAGCGCGGTCTCCGCGGCCGCCAGTTGCGCCTTGTCGTTGATGCCGAGCACCTCGTCGGCACTTGGGGCGATGAGCGCGCGCACGGCAAAGCGCTGGGCGACGGCGAGGGCGATCACATCGGTCAGGTAGTACTCGCGCTGCGTGTTGTCGTTGCGCAGCCGCGCGAGCCAGGACTTCAAGGGTGCGGCCGGCAACGCCATGACGCCGGTATTGCACTCGCGCAGCGCGAGCTCGCGTGGTGCCTTGGCGTCGCGATGCTCGACGATGCGCCGCACGTGGCCGCGGGCATCGCGCACGATGCGCCCGTAGCCGCTCGGGTCATCGAGCCGCGCGCTGAGGAGAGCCAGCGAGCGGGCGCCAGCAAGCTCGAGCAGCTGTTGCAGCGTTCCCGGACGGATGAGCGGCACGTCCCCGTACAGGATCAGCACGCGATGCGCGTCATCGAGCTGCGAGGCCACCTGCTGCACGGCATGGCCGGTGCCGAGCTGCGGCTCCTGCAGAACCCACGAGACGGGCTCGCTCGCGAGCGCGGCTCGCACCTTCTCACCGCCGTGACCGTACACGACCTGGATGCCCGCCGGCGCAAGCGCCCGTGCAGTCGCGATCACATGAGCGAGCAGCGGGCGGCCGGCGAGGGGCTGCAGCACTTTCGGCAGATCCGAGTGCATGCGCTTGCCCTGGCCGGCGGCGAGAATGACCACCGAGAGCGGCGGGGCAGCCGTGCGTGCGGCCGCGGGGCGCGCGCGGGCCGGGCGCTTGGAGCGCGCGCGTTTCATGGCTGCCGCGACGGCCCTGACCTCTCGGGCCGCGGGTTGGGGGCCGGCCCCGCCGCGCAGCGCGCGGCGGCTCGGGCCGCATCGAGCTGTACGAGCTTCGCGCGCATGGCACGGCCGACGTACATCTGCGGATTGGAGTGGATCTCGCCCTCGGCGCTTTCGCGCTGGCGGATGATCTGCTGCGCATCCGTGAAGGCCGCCGGCAGCGAGCACGCGTGCGGCAGCGCGTCCTGCAGCAGCGCCTCTCCGAAGTAGGTGAGATCGCGGTCGTCGGCGCAGCCGAAGGAGCTGTGCCGCGCATCGGCCGCGGTCATCACCAGGGTGGTGTCGGACTTGAGGACTGGAATGAAGATACCCGCGTAGCAGGCCGAGACCACGACGATTCGCCAGCGGATGCCTGCGGCATCGAGCACCTGGCGCACGTCCTGCGGGGAGAGCGCATCATCGACCAGGCGCCCGTTCGTCACCGCGATGCCATCCTGCGCCGAGCCGTGCGAGGTGAGCATCAGCACCAGCACGTCCTCGGCGCGATTCATCCGCTCGCCGACCAGGCGGACGGCCTCGCGCAGGTTGGGAAAGGTCGCGAGTGGGTAGGCGTGGCGATCATGTACGTCGTTGACGAGCTGCACCGAGTGATCGAGCGCCCCGAAGCGTCCCCCGAGCACGCGCCGCGCGAGCTCCTCCTCGCGACGGAACACGCGTTGCTCGCCATAGCCGGCGAATCCCACGAAGTAGACATTGGCACCCGGTGCGCGAGGTCCCATCCGCGCCACGGCGACGGCCACCGCGCGCAGCTGCTCGCGGTGCAAGGTGCTCGAGGTGGCTGCCGGCAGCGGCGGCGCCCCGCACAGCCCGGCGACCGCGACGAGCAGGGCGACGAGCAGCGAGGCGCGAGGCGGGCGCACCGGGTCAGCCGCGCAGCTTGCGCAGCCTCTGGAGGACTTTCAGCTGTGCCGCCGCCCGTGCGAGCTCGGCCATGGCCTGGGCCTGCTCGATCTTGTCGATGTGTCCGGAGAGGGTCTCCTCCGCACGCTGCTTGGCGCGCAGCGCGGCCGCCTCATCGATATCGCGGGCGCGCAGGGCCGTATCCGCGAGCACCGTCACCCGCTGCGGCTGCACCTCGAGCGCGCCGCCGCCGACATAGAAGGGCTGCTCCTCACCGTCGGGCGTCTTGACAACGACGGCACCCGGCTTGAGCAGCGTGAGCAACGGCGCATGCCGCGGCAGGATTCCCACATCGCCTTCGGAGGCGGGCGCCAGCACCTCGCTCGCCGGCCCGGAGAAGATCTGCCCTTCCGCGCTGACGATATCGACCTGGATCGTGTGCGTCGTTTCGGCCATCGCCGCTCATCTCCTCGCGCGGGGCGGTGGTGCCGCGTGCGCGCCGGTGCTCATTGCTGCTTCTTCAGAGTCTCGGCCTTGGCAACGGCCTCATCGATCGTGCCGACCATGTAGAAGGCCTGCTCCGGCAGGGCATCGTACTCTCCGGCGAGGATGCCCTTGAAGCCCCGGATGGTCTCCTTGAGCGGAACGTACTTGCCCTCCTGGCCGGTGAATACCTGGGCCACGCTGAAGGGCTGCGACAGGAAGCGCTGAATCTTGCGCGCGCGGTACACGGTGAGCTTGTCATCCTCCGAGAGCTCGTCCATGCCGAGGATCGCGATGATGTCCTGCAACTCCTTGTTCCGCTGCAGCACCGCCTGCACGCCGCGCGCGGTGTCGTAGTGCTCCTGGCCCACGACCAGGGGATCGAGCTGACGGCTGGTCGAGTCGAGCGGGTTCACCGCCGGGTAGATACCGAGCGCCGCGATCTGCCGATCGAGCACCACCGTGGCATCGAGGTGCGCGAAAGTGGTTGCCGGCGAGGGATCGGTGAGGTCGTCGGCGGGCACGTAGACGGCCTGGATCGAGGTGATCGAGCCCGTGCGGGTGGAGGTGATGCGCTCCTGCAGCACGCCCATCTCCTCGGCGAGCGTCGGCTGATAGCCGACCGCCGAGGGCATGCGCCCCAGGAGCGCCGACACTTCCACGCCAGCGAGCGTGTAACGGTAGATGTTGTCGATGAAGAGCAGCACGTCGCGCCCGCGGCCGCCCTCGCGGCGCTCGTCGCGAAAGTACTCGGCCAGGGTGAGCCCGGTGAGCGCGACGCGCAGGCGGTTGCCGGGCGGCTCGTTCATCTGCCCGAACACCATCGCGACCTTGTCGAGCACCCCCGACTCCTTCATCTCGTGATAGAAGTCGTTGCCCTCGCGGGTGCGCTCGCCGACGCCTGCGAACACCGACAGGCCCGAATGCGCCTTGGCGATGTTGTTGATGAGCTCGAGCATGTTGACGGTCTTGCCGACGCCGGCGCCGCCGAAGAGCCCCACCTTGCCGCCCTTGGCGAAGGGGATGATGAGGTCGATGACCTTGATGCCCGTCTCGAGCAGCTCCTGGCCGCCCGCCTGGTCGGCGTAGGAGGGCGCCGGGCGATGGATCGGCCAGCGCTCCTCGGTTTTCACCGGGCCCGCTTCATCGATCGGGCGCCCGAGCACGTCCATGATGCGCCCCAGCGTGCCGGCACCGACGGGGACGCTGATCGGCGCGCCCGTGGCAGTGACCGCCATGCCGCGCCGCAAGCCCTCCGAGGAGCCCATCGCGATGGTGCGCACGATCCCGTCGCCGAGCTGCTGCTGCACCTCGAGGGTCAGATCCACGCCATCCCCGAGCTTCAGCGCCTCGTAGACCTTCGGCACGTTCTCGCGCGGGAATTCCACGTCGATGACTGCACCGATGATCTGCGTGATCTTGCCCTGCTGAGCCGTGCCCTGGGATTGAGCCTGGTGCGCCTGAGTTGCCGTTGCCATGTCAGTTCCTTCAAATAGATCCGCAAAACGGCCGCAGGCCGGTCTTGCCCGATTGTCACACCGCGGCCGCGCCGCCCACGATCTCCGCGAGCTCTTTGGTGATCGCAGCCTGGCGCGCCTTGTTGTACACCAGTTGCAGCTCCTCGATGATCTTGCCGGCATTGTCGGTCGCGCTCTTCATCGCCACCATGCGCGCTGCCATCTCCGAAGCCACGTTCTCGACGGCTGCCTGATAGACCTGCGACTCGATGAAGCGTGTGAGCAGGCCATCGAGGATGGCCGCCGCATCCGGCTCGTAGATGTAGTCCCAGTGCTCGGGCAGATCCTTGGTATCGAAACGCGGCACGGGCAGCAGCTGGCTGACCACCGGGCGCTGCGTCATGGTGCTCTCGAAGCGGTTGTTGAGCAGCAGCAGGCGGTCGATGCGCCCTTCCCGGTAGGCATCGAGCATCACCTTGACGGGGCCGATGAGGTCGGCGACGTGCGGCCGATCGCCGAGGTGCGTCGCCTGCGCGAGAATCGCCACGCGCAGGCGCCGGAAGAAAGCGACGCCCTTCGCGCCGATCAGGCACAGGCTCACTTGCTTGCCCTGCTGCTGCAGCTCGCGCAGGCTCGTCAGCACCTGGCGGAAGAGATTGATGTTCAGCCCGCCCGTGAGGCCGCGGTCGGTGCTGACCACGATGAGACCGACGGCCTTGGCCTCGCGCTCGTGCAGGAACGGATGCGGGTAGTCGGGCTCGGCCTCGGCGAGATGCCCGATCACCATGCGCATCTTCTCCGCGTACGGGCGCGCGGCACGCATGCGCTCCTGCGCACGGCGCATCTTGCTGGTCGCGACCATCTGCATCGCCTTGGTTATCTTCTGCGTGTTCTTGATGCTCGCGATCTTGCCGCGAATTTCCTTGGTGCCGGGCATGTCAGTAGCTGCCTGTCTTGGCGAACTCCTCGCACACCTTCTTCAGTCCCTGCTCGTTCTCAGGGGTGAGATCGGGGTTGGCGTTGATGGCTTTGAGCAGCGCCTCCGAGTTCGTCTTGGCGAAGGACTGCAGCCCCGCCTCGAACGCCTGCACCTTGCTGCGCTCGACCTTGTCCATGTAGCCGTTGTTGACGGCGTAGATCGAGAGCGCCATCTCCGCCACCGACATGGGCGCGTACTGCTTCTGCTTCATCACCTCGGTGACGCGCTGGCCGCGCTCGAGCTGGCGGCGGGTCGCCTCATCGAGGTCGGAGGCGAATTGCGAGAAGGCCGCGAGCTCGCGGTACTGCGCGAGGGCGAGGCGGATACCGCCGCCCAGCTTGCGGATGATCTTGGTCTGCGCTGCGCCACCCACCCGCGAGACGGAGATGCCGGCGTTCATCGCCGGGCGCACGCCTGCGTTGAAGAGATCGCCCTCGAGGAAGATCTGTCCGTCGGTGATCGAGATCACGTTGGTCGGCACGAAGGCGGTCACATCGCCCGCCTGGGTCTCGATGATCGGCAAGCCCGTGAGCGAGCCCGTCTTGCCTTTGATCTTGCCCTTGGAGATCTCCTCGATGTAAGTCTCGTTGACGCGCGCGGAGCGCTCGAGCAGGCGCGAGTGCAGATAGAACACATCGCCCGGATAA
>DATJSR010000067.1:0-15170 GCA_035504015.1 Steroidobacteraceae bacterium | reverse complement strand
CACATCACCCGCGCGGTGGGCAGCGAGGATCACGTGGCGCTCACCGTTCCAGCCCCGCAAGGCAAGCCATGACGGCGCCGCCCGAGCTGCTCGGTTCTTACTGGACCCTGGCGGTGGGTGCGGAGCCCCACACCGACCATGAGTACAGTACCGTCGGCTTTGCCGAGCGCGTCGCGAGCGCCGCCCGCGCGGGCTTCACAGGCATCGGCATCTGGCATGCCGACCTCGAGCACACCCTGCAGCGCCACACCCTGCAGCAGATGCGCCGCATCCTCGACGATCACGGCATCCGCCACGTCGAGCTCGAGTTCCTCAACGACTGGTTTCTGGAAGGGGAGGCCAAGCGCCGCTCCGATGAGCGCAAGAAGCTGCTCTTCGAGGCCGCCGGCGCCTTGCGCGCGCGCTCGGTGAAAGTCGGCGACTTCATCCGCCAGCCCTGCCCCATGCCGCATCTGATCGAGGCCTTCGGCACGCTGTGCCGGGAAGCGGCCCCGCTCGGGCTCACCATCGGCTACGAGATGATGCCCTTCTGCGTCATCGATTCGCTCGAGTCGGCCCGCGCGCTCGTGGAAGGCGCCGCCGCGGCCAACGGGGGCATTTTCTTCGATCTGTGGCATCTGGCGAAGATCGGCGTCTCCTACGAGGAGCTCGCACGCTTTCCGGCCCGTTACTGCGCGGGCGTCGAGCTCAACGACGGGCGGTCCAAGGCGCATTCGATGCCAGACCCGCACATCGAGACGACACAGCACCGCGAGCTCTGCGGCGAGGGCGAATTCGACATCCGCGGCTTCATTGCCGCCATGCAGCGGCTCGGCTGGCGCGGTCCGTGGGGTATAGAGGTCCTCAATGCCACCTTGCGCTGGCGTCCCATCGATGAAGTGACCGAACGGGCATTCCGTACCACGCGCGCCCAGTTTGATCCCTTGAGCTGAATCGGCCCCGCCTTAAGGGGCGAAGAGGTCTTGCACATGGCTACTTCCCAGCACAGCGTCACATCCGGCCTCGAGCGCCCCGGCGAGGAGCCGGACCGCGAGCGGCTGCTTGCGCTCTTCGAGCGCATGCTGCTCATCCGGCGCATGGAGGAGCGGCTGCGTGCCGATGCCGCTGCCGGCAACCTGCCCGGGGCGGTGCATCTGTATATCGGCCAGGAGGCGATCGCCACCGGCGTGTGCGCGCAGCTGCAGGACAGCGACTGGATCACGAGCACGCATCGCGGCCACGGCCACTTTCTCGCCAAGGGCGGCGACCCCCGGGCGATGATGGCGGAGATCTGGGGCAAGCGGACGGGCATCTGCAAAGGCATGGGCGGCTCGATGCACGTGGCGGACTTCTCCAAGGGGATCCTCGGTGCCAACGGAATCGTCGGCGGCGGCTTTGCGATCGCCACCGGTGCCGCCTTCGCCGCCAAGCTCACTCACGAGCAGCGCGTCGCGGTCGCCTTCTTCGGCGATGGCGCATCCAACCAGGGCGTCTTCATGGAGTGCCTGAACGTGAGCAGCCTGTGGAAGCTGCCGCTGGTGTTCGTCTGCGAGCACAACCAGTTCTGCGAATTCACCCCCTCGGCGCAGGTGACCTCCGGAGAGATCGCCGATCGAGCGCGGGCCTTCAAGATTCCGGCCACGGTGATCGACGGCAACGACGTGGCGGCGGTATGGCAGGCGGCGAGCGAGGCCGTGGCGCGTGCGCGCCGTGGCGAGGGCCCCTCCTTCATCGAGGCACGCACCTATCGCATCCAGGGTCACCTCGAGGCCGAGGACCTGTTCCTCGCAGGCGGCAAGTACCGCGACAAGCAGGAGATCGATGCGTGGCGCCTGAAGGATCCGCTCGATCGCACGCGCGAGCGGCTCGTCGGTCTCGGCGCTCGTGCCGCCGATCTCGAGGCGCTCGACAAGCGGGTCGGCGAGCGTGTGGAGGAGGCGGTGAAGTTCGCCCAGGAAAGCGAGCCTGCCGATCCGGAGCTCGCCTTCGACCTCATGTTCTGCGGCCAGAAGGCCTAAAGGCCGATGCCCTGCGCACACCGGCAGCCCTGCCAGCTCCGACCGACCTCCTTTCTTTCGTAGGAACACACTCATGGCTCGCAAGCGTTATATCCATGCCATCAACGAGGCGCTCATCGAGGAGATGAGCCGCGACCCGCGCGTGATCGTCTACGGCGAGGACGTGGAGCTCGCGATCATGGGCGACACGCGCGGGCTCTTCGACAAATTCGGCCGCGACCGCATCCGCAACACGCCCATCTGCGAGGCAACGCTCACCGGCATGGCCGTCGGCGCCGCGGCCGCCGGCTGCCGCGTGGTGCTGCACATGATGTTCTCCAATTTCATCTACACGGGCTTCGATGCGATCGCCAATCAGATGGCGAAGCTGCGTCTGATGACCGGCGGACAGGCGAAGATGCCGATCACCGTGATTGCGGCCTACGGGGGGGGCGGCTCCAACGCCGCCCAGCACTCCGACAGCGGCTATCCGGTGCTTGCGAACCTGGGTGGGGTGAATCTGGTGCTGCCGGCGACACCGGGCGATGCCAAGGGCCTGCTCAAGACCGCGATCCGCGGGGACAATCCCACCTTCTTCATGGAGGCGATCGGCCGCGGCGGTGAGCAAGGCGAGGTACCCGAGGGCGACTACACCATCCCCTTCGGCAAGGCGAGCACCGTGCGCGAGGGCAAGGACGTGACGATCATCGCGCTCGGCTCCATGCAGAAGCCGACGCTCGAGGCGGCGAAGAAGCTCGAGGCGGCGGGCATTTCAGCCGAAGTCATCGATCCGCGCACCATCGTGCCGCTCGATGAGGCCGCTCTCGTTGCCGCGGCACGCAAGACCGGCCGCGTCGTCGTCGTCGATGAGGCACGCGATCGCTGCAGCGTCGCGAGCCACATCGCGGCGGTGCTCGCCGACCAGGCCTTCGCCGCGCTCAAGGCCCCCATCAAGCGCGTCACGGTGCCCAACGTCTGCCTGCCCTACGCGCCCAACGCCGAGCGGCGCATGATTCCCGATGCCGAGCGCATCGCCTCGGTGGCCACCGAGCTGGCACGGAGCTGAGCGCGCATGCGGGTGAGTCTCAAGCTGGCCCGAGTGGGCATGAACATGCAGGAAGCGACGATCGCAAAATGGCACAAGCAGCCGGGTGAGAGCTTCAAGAGCGGCGAGCCTCTGTACGATATCGAGACCGAGAAGGTGACGCAGGAGATCAACGCAAGCGGCGATGGCACGCTGCTCGAGATCTTCGTCCCCGCGGGCGAGAATGCCGCCGTCGGCGCCGCGGTGTGCGCCGTCGACATGAAGCTTTAGGCGCGCGCAGCCGACAAAAATCAGTACGCGATGTGCTCCATGTAGCCACCATCGACGTGCAGGTTCTGTCCGACGGTGAAGCTCGAGCGTGGGCTCGCAAGGAAGGCCACCGCATTGGCGATGTCCTCCGGATGGCCCAGCCGGCCGATCACGCAGTGCTGGAGCGCATCGTCGTAGGCCGCGGGGGCCCGCTGGCGGATGTGATCCCACGGACCGCCCTCGAAGTAGATCGGGCCCGGTGAGACCATGTTGACGCGCACGCCGTCCTTGGCAACCTCCTTGCTGAGCTGCGCGCCGTAGGCAATGAGCGCCGCCTTCATCGAGCCGTAGGCAAGAATGCCCGGCGCGCGCAGCGCCTTCGACATCACCCCCGAGATGCTGGCGATGAGGATGATGGCGCCCGAGCGCGAGCGCTTGAGATATGGCAGCGCGCTCTCACAGCCACGCACTGCCGCGAGAATGTCCGCCTCGAAGCCCGCGTGCCAGCCCTTCTCGCCGGCATGTGTCGGGGTGCCCGTGGTGTTCGACACAAAGATGTCGAGCCCACCCAGCCGCTCCGCCGCGCTTTGAATCCAGTTGACGTACGGCTCGCGCTGCGTGACATCGATCGCATCGCCGATGGCGTTGACCCCGAGCTTGCCTAGCTCGCGCACGGTGCGCTCGACGTTGGCGGCGGTACGCGCGCAAATCGCCACGTCCACGCCCTCCCCGGCCAACGTCTGCGCAATGCAGCGGCCGATGCCCTGGGTTGCTCCCGTGACGATCGCCTTCAGGCCTTTGAGTCCGAGATCCATAGCTGATTCCTCGTGCCGGCGCGCGCCAGCGATCGCCTGCGCTCAGAACGGATAGTGCCGCGGCCCGATCTGCACGGTGATCCAGCGCAGCTCGGTGAACTCGGCGACGCCGGCGCGCCCGCCGAAGCGGCCATAGCCGGAGGCCTTGACGCCGCCGAAGGGCATCTGCGCCTCATCCTGCACGGTCGGAGAGTTGATGTGGCAGATGCCGGTATCGATGCGCTTTGCGAGCTCGATGCCACGGGCGATGTCACGGGTGAAGATGGCGGCGGAGAGGCCGTACTCGGTGTCGTTCGCGAGCTCCACGGCCTCCTCGTCGGATTTGACGCGGGTGATCGAGACCTGCGGCCCGAAGGACTCCTCGCGGAACAGACTCATCTTCGGGGTCACGTGGTCGACGACCACGCCCTTCATCACGGTGCCCGCGGCCTTCTCCCCGCCCGCCAGCACCTTCGCGCCTTGAGCGACCGCCTCGGAGACGAGCTTCTCGACGCGCTCGACCGTCGGGCGCCCGACGACCGAGCCGATCACGAACTCTCCCTCCCGCGGATCACCGACCGGAAGCGCCTTCACGCGCTGCGCGAGCTTGGCGGCGAATGCGTCGGCGACCTTCTCGTGCACGATCACCCGCTCGGTGGACATGCAGATCTGGCCCGCGTTGGCGTAGGCGCCGAACACGGTGGCGCTGACCGCGGCATCGAGATCGGCGTCCTCGCGCACGATGAGCGGTGCCTTGCCACCGAGCTCGAGGAGCACCGGCTTCAGGTACTTGGCGGCGGTCTGTGCCACGAGCTTGCCGACGCGGCTGGAGCCGGTGAAGTTGACGCGGCGCACGGCCGGATGCGCGATGAGCGCCTCGGACACCGCCCCGGCATCCTTGGCATCGTGGGTGATGACGTTGACGATGCCATCGGTCAGCCCCGCCTCCTTCAGCACCGTGCCGATGAGGCGGTGCGTGGCGGGACACACCTCGGAGGCCTTGAGCACGACGGTGTTGCCGCAGGCGAGCGGCATCGCGACCGAGCGCACCCCCAGAATCACCGGTGCATTCCACGGCGCGATGCCGAGCACCACCCCGACCGGCTGACGCACGGCCATCGCCATCATGCCCGGAACGTCCGAAGGCACCACCTCGCCGGTGATCTGCGTGGTCATCGCCGCCGCCTCGCGCAGCAGGATGGCGCCGAAATGCACGTTGAAGTGCCCCCAGCCCATGGTGCAGCCGGTCTCGGCCATCATGAGCGTGGCAAACTGCTGGGCATGCTTCTCGAGCAGATCGGCCGCCTTGTTGAGCTTGGCGCGCCGCTCGCTCGGGCCCGTCGCCGACCACTTCGCAAAGGCCTTCGCGGCGGCCTCGGCGGCGGCGTGCGCATCCTCGGGCGTTGCCGCGGCGGCGCGCGTGGCCACCTCGCCGGACATCGGGTTGAGACGGTTGAAGGTGGCGGCGTTCTTCGCCGACACGTCGCGATCGCCGATCAGCAGTTGCACTTGTTCCATGAGGATCTCCGGTATTCGCGCATTCTCGTGAGCGCATTGTCGCTCGATCGAGTTGCTAAGTCATCGTGTAGTCCTGCTGCGTGTGCGCGTACTGAACGTAATAATCGAGCGCGTGGGGGTTGACGGTGGCATCGCGATTGGCGGCCTTCTCCGGGGCCATCCCCGAGAGGATGCGCCGCACGGGCACCTCCATCTTCTTGCCGGTGAGGGTGTAGGGAATGTCGGGGACCTGATAGATGCGGTCGGGCACGTGGCGCGGGGAGTACTCCTGGCGAAGCTTCGCGCGCATGCGCTCGCGCAGCCCCTCATCGAGCTGCCGACCGTCCTTGAGCTTCACGAACAGCGGCATGAAGAACCTGCCCCCCGGCAGATCGAGGTTGACGATGAGGGAGTCCTCGATCTCGGGTAGCAGCGCGAGCGAGCGGTAGATCTCGGCGGTGCCGATGCGCACGCCATGGCGGTTGAGCGTGGCATCGGAGCGCCCGAGCACGAAGCAGCCGCCGCGGCGGTTCATGCGAAAGAAATCCCCCTGGCGCCATTTGCCCGGGAAATCCTGGAAATAGGACTCGCGATAGCGCTCGAAATTGCGATCGTTCCACAGGAACACCGGCATCGAGGGCATGGGCTCGGCGATCACGAGCTCCCCGACCTCATCGATCACGGCCTCGCCGCGATCATTGAAGGCGTAGGCGGCGACCCCGAGCATGCGCGCCTGGATCTCCCCGGCATGCACCGGAAGGTTGGGCACCCCGGCGACGAAGGCCGAGCAGATATCGGTGCCGCCGCTACCGTTCTGCACCCACAGATCGCGCTTGACGTTGTCGTAGAACCAGGCCATGACCTCGGGCGTCACCGGCGAGCCGGCGAGCATCACGCAGCGCAGCTTCTCGAGCGGGTACTTCTTGCGCGGCACCACACCCGCCTTCTCGAGCAGGGTCACGTAGCCGGGATTGGCCCCGATCAGTGCAGCGCCGGTCTCCTCGTACATCCGCCACAGCGAGTCGGGCTCGGGGTGCATGAGGCTGCCGTCGTAGAGCACGGGCACCACGTTCACGACCAGGCAGCTCGCGAGGAAATTCCACATCATCCAGCCCGTGGTGGTGTAAAAGAACAGCCGCTCGCCCGGGCGCATGTCCATCTGGAAGGTGATCGCCTTGAACTGCTCGAGCAGAATGCCGCCGTGACTGTGCACGATCGCCTTCGGCAGTCCGGTGGTGCCGGAGGAGAAGAGGATCCACAGCGGATGCGCAAAGGGCACCTGCGCGTAGCGGAACTCGCTCGCGGGCACGGGCGGATGCGCCATCAGATCCGGATAGAACAGGGTGTGGACCGAGAGCGGCTGGCGCTCCTCGGGGTGCAGGTACGGCAGGCAGATCACGTGCTGCAACGCGGGCAGCTCGGGAATGATGCGCGCGAGCTCGGGCCGCCGATCGAAGGGCTTGCCTGCGTACTGATAGCCATCGACGCAGAACAGCACGCGCGGTGCGAGCTGTGTGAAGCGATCGAGCACGCCTCGAGTGCCGAACTCCGGCCCGCAGCTGGTCCAGACGGCACCGATGCTGGTGGTCGCGAGCATCGCCACCAGCGTCTCGGGAATGTTCGGCATGTACGCCGCCACGCGATCGCCCGGCTGCACGCCGAGCGAGCGCAGCTGGGTGGCGAGCACGCGCACCCGCGCGCCGAGCTCCTCCCAGGAGAGCCGACTCAGGGGCGTGCGCTCGGAGAGGTGATAGACGGCATCGGCGTTCGCTCGCTCGTGCCGCAGCGCGTGCTCGGCGAAGTTGAGCCGCGCGCCCGGAAACCACTCGGCGCCGGGCATCTGGCGGCGGCCGAGCACCCGCTCGTAGGGGCTGCTGGCGCGCACCTCGAAGTACTCCCAAACCGAGGCCCAGAAGTCCTCGAGATTCTCGATCGACCAGCGCCACAGCCGATCGTAGCTCTCGAACTCGAGCCCGCGCGTGCGCGCGAGCCAGCCCATGTAGGCCGTGAGGTTCGTATTCGCGACCCATTCGGGCCGCGGCGTCCACAGCAGATCACCTTCTTTGACCATCGTTGCCTGCGTCGTTCCTGTCTTTGAACTAAGGGTCGCCGATCGGCGCCGCGTGCCGGAAAGTGCTAGGCATTACCCGTGGGGGCCATCGCCTCGGTGCGCACCACGCGATGCGGAGGCCGCACCAGCAGCAGCGCCAGCGCGCCGGCGAAGCACCACAGCGCGAGACTGTAGAACGTCGCTGCGTAGCTGTGCGTCTGATCGTAGAGGTAGCCGCCGATCGGGCTCGCCGCAAAGCTCACCGCGGTATTGAGCGCGGCCGCAAGGCCCGCGGCGGCGGGAAACACCGCCACGCCGTAGTAGTTGCTGAGCACGGCCATCATGCATACCAGGCCGCCGCCGAAGCCGATGCCGATGCACAGCGCGAACGTGTACATGATGAGGGTGCTGCGGGCATGCAGGATCAGCACCAGGCCCACACCGAAGATCACCATGGTGACGGCCCAGATATAGCGCGGATCGATCCGATCGCCGAAGGCGGCCAGGGCGAGCTTGCCGAGCAGGGTCGAGCCGGTGGCAAAGCCGTACGCGCTCGCTGCGGCCATCTTGCCGTGCCCCAGATCCGCGAGGTGCAGCAGGCCCTGCGACAGAAACAGCGTGAAGCCCGCGCTGCCGCCGCACAGCGCCAGCACCAGAATCCAGAAGCGCCCCGAGGCGAGCAGCTCGGGAAGCGACCAAACCTCGCGGGTGATGAAGGCGGCCTGCGCACGGGCGCCAGCGGCCGGCCGAGCAGCGCCGGCAACTTGCGCCGTGGCCCCATCCGGCGCGCCGCCATCGGGCAGCTGCCCGAGGTCGGCGGGTCGCTCGCGGATCGCCGTGGCGGCGATGAGCGTGGCCACGGCAGCAAGCGCCGCAAACAGCCACCAGCCCGCGCGCCACGTGCCCCAGTGAGCATCGATCCAGGTGAAAATGGGGGCGCAAACGAGTCCGCCGACGCCGCCCGCCGAGTAGGCGATGGCAAGCGCCAGCGCGCGGCGTCGGACGAACCACTGCACGACCCCGGGCTGCACGCCGAAGGGGCCCCCGGTGGCCACTCCCAGCCCCACGATGACCCCGAACGCGATGATGGCTCCGAGCGCATCGTGCACCACGGTGGCCATGGCGAGCGCGCCGCACATGACCAGCAGGCTGCCGAGCATCACGGTGCGGCGCACGCCGATCAGGCGCACGAGGACCGCGGTGAACAAGGCCGGCACCCCGGACATGAGGGTGTAGAAGCCGAAGAGCGTAGCGCCGTACTCGCGCGAGAGATGCATCTGCAGCGCCATGGCGGTGTTCATCACCGAGGCGCCGTAGGTGGCGAACGCCAGATTGATGAAGACGATCACCCAGAAGGCGGCGAGCAGCTTCCAACCGTAAAAGCCGGTTTGGGGCATCTTCCACTCCTCGCGGCGCACCCTCACAAGATTATCGCACGAACGGGCGCGGCGGACGGGCGCCGCGGACGGTAAACTGCCACCCGATGCTCTCTCTACCCCCGGCGACTCGCTTCATCATCCTGGCGAACGTCGTCGTCTTTCTGCTGCAGCAGGTCACCCCCTGGATCGACGCACTGTGCGCGCTGTGGCCGCTCGGCCCATATTTTCGCCTCTGGCAGCTCGTCACCTACGCGTTTCTGCACGGCGCGTGGTGGCACATCTTTTTGAACATGTTCGCGGTCTTCATGTTCGGCCCGCAGCTCGAGCGCACCTGGGGCAGCCGCCGCTACCTCGTGTACTACTTCGCCTGCATCATCGCCGCCGCCGCCGTGCAGCTGCTCACCGAGTTGCACAGCGCAGTCCCCGAGCCGACGGTCGGCGCATCGGGCGGGGTGTTCGGACTGCTGCTGGCCTTTGCCATGTACTACCCGCGCGTGCGGCTGTTCGTGATTCCGATTCCCATCCCCGTTCCGGCCTGGCTGGTCGTCACCCTCTATGGATTGGTGGAGCTGTACCTGGGAGTCTCCGGCCGCGAGCCGAACGTTGCGCATTTCGCGCACTTGGGCGGCATGCTCGGGGGTGCCGTGGTCATGCTCATCTGGCAAGCGCAGGCACGGTTACGCGGGCAATCCTGAGCCCAGCGGCGCCGGCGCCTACTGCCCCGCTTCGCCGCCAAAAAAGCGTTTCCATCCGGGCGGCGACCCTTGAATTTCAGCCACTGACTTGACCACAATCGCGCGCCGCGGCCTCGGGGCGCCTGCCACGGGGTCGCCAAGGCACGTTTTGCCAGTTTGCGGGGAACTTTTTACAAACAATGTTCTCTAGGAGCCTGTCCCGGCCGCTCGCTCGAGCGCGGTAAGCACCATGATCAGAACGGAACACCTGACCAAGCGCTACCACACGGCAACTGTGGTCGATGATGTCACCTTCGACGTACGCCCGGGCGAGGTGCTCGGCTTTCTCGGCCCGAACGGCGCGGGCAAGACCACCACGATGCGCATGCTCGCGGGCTTCCTCACCCCGAGCGCCGGCCGCGCCAGCATCTGCGGGCACGACGTGGAGCAGGATGCGCTCGCGGCGAAGAGCTGCCTGGGCTACCTGCCCGAGGGTGCGCCCGCCTACGGCGAGATGACCGTGCAGCAGTTTCTCGCCTTCGTGGCGGACCTGCGCGGGCTCGCCGGCACCCGGCGCGCGCGGCTGCACTACGTCATCGAGCGGCTGCAGCTCGGCAGCGTGCTCGGCCAGAGCATCGAGACTCTGTCGAAGGGCTATCGGCGCCGCGTCGGGCTGGCACAGGCGATCATGCACGACCCCGCGGTGCTGATTCTCGATGAGCCCACCGACGGGCTCGATCCGAATCAGAAGCACGAGGTGCGCACGCTCATCAACGAGATGGCGCGCGACAAGATCATCGTCATCTCGACCCACATCCTCGAGGAGGTCGACGCGGTGTGCAATCGCGCGATCATCATCGCGCGCGGGCGCATCGTCGCGGATGACTCTCCGCAGGGGCTCGCGGCCAAGTCGCGCTATCACAACGCCGTGAGCGTGCGGCTCGAGCGGGCCGAGCAGCTCGCGGCCGCGCGCGCCGCGATCAGCGCACTGCCTGCCGTGCAGGAGGTCGAAGTGACCGAGCGCGAGGTGCGCCTGACGGCACTGCCGCGTGCCGGTGCCACCATCCTGCCGGCGGTGAGCGAGCTCGCCGCACGCCAGGGGCTCGCCTTCAAGGAGCTGCACCTGGAGTCGGGGCGGCTCGACGAAGTCTTTCGAACCATCACGGCCTGAGGGTCAAACCGCATGCGCAACGTGGCCATCATCATGCGCCGCGAGCTCGCGAGCTATTTCGCCACGCCGCTCGCCTACGTGTTCATCTTCATCTTCCTGGTGCTCGCGAGTCTGTTCACCTTCTACCTCGGCGGGCTCTACGAGCGCGGCCAGGCCGATCTCAATCCCTTCTTCAGCTTCCATCCGTGGCTGTATCTGTTCCTGATCCCGGCGATCTCCATGCGGCTGTGGTCCGAGGAGCGCAAGAGCGGCAGCATCGAGCTGCTGCTCACGCAGCCCATCACGCTGTGGGAGGCGGTCATCGGCAAGTTCCTGGCGGCCTGGGCCTTCGCCGCGCTCGCGCTCGCGCTCACCTTCCCGCTGTGGATCACCGTCAACTATCTCGGCAACCCCGACAACGGCGCCATCCTCGCCGCCTACATCGGCAGCCTGCTGCTCGCGGCCGGCTTCCTCGCCATCGGCTCGTGCATGAGCGCGCTCACGCGCAATCAGGTCGTCGCCTTCATCCTGGCCGTCGTCGCCTGCTTCGTGGTGCTGCTCGCCGGCTACCCTTTGGTGCTCGATGCGTTTCGCGCCTGGCTGCCGCAGACACTCGTCGATGCCATCGCCTCCCTTTCCTTCCTCACCCATTTCGAGGCGATCTCCAAGGGGGTGCTCGATGTCCGCGACCTCCTGTACTTCGCCATGCTGATCGCCTACTTCCTGGTGGCCACGGCCGTGGTGCTCGACGTGCACAAGGCCGACTAGGCCGCGAGGGACTGTAATGAACAGACGCATGACAGTGGGTGGCGGGGCGCTGATCGCGCTGGCGCTGCTGTTCGCCGCCATCACCATTCTGCTCGGGCATGCGCTGCGCGGCTGGCGCATCGATCTCACGCAGAATCACCTCTACACCACCGCACCCGGCAGCGAGCACATCCTCAAGGGCCTGAAGGAGCCCATCAACCTCTACTTCTTCTACAGCGCCGAGGCGGCCAATCAGTACCCGCAGATCAAGACCTACGCGGGGCGGGTGCAGGATCTGCTCGCGGAGCTGGTCTCCCGCTCCAAGGGCAAACTGCGCCTGCACGTGATCGACCCGCAGCCCTTCTCCGAGGACGAGGACCGCGCCTCGCAGCTCGGGGTGCGCGCCGTGCCGCTCGGCGGCAACGGCAACTCGCTGTACTTCGGCCTCGCCGCGACGAACTCCACGGACGGCAAGGCGGCCATCGAATTCTTCGATCCCATGAAGGAGCAGTTCCTCGAATACGACGTGATGAAGGTGATCTATCAGCTCTCGACCCCGAACAAGCCGGTGGTCGGATGGCTGTCGAGTCTGCCGATGGGCGGGGGCTTCGATCCTTCCTCCGGGCAGCCGCGCGAGGCGTGGGCCTCCTACGAGCAGATGCAGCAGCTCTTCAACGTGCGCGTCATCGATGCCGCCTCCGCGCGTATCGATCCGGATGTGAGCGTGCTGGTGCTGGTGCATCCGAAGCAGCTCTCCCCGGCGATGCAGTACGCGATCGATCAGTTCGCGTTGCGCGGCGGGCGCATCCTCGCCTTCATCGATCCGCTCGCGCAGGCCGATCCTGCCGCGGCCGATCCCTCCAACCCCGTCGCCGCGATGACGGCCGACCGCTCCTCGCACCTCGAGCCTTTGCTCAAGACCTGGGGGGTCGATTTCAATCCTCACCAGGTGATCGGCGATGCGCAGCACGCGCTCACCGTCACGATGCGCGATGGTGAGCAGCAGGTGCGCCACCTCGGCATCCTCGGCCTCGACTCCACGAGCTTCAACCACAAGGACGTGGTGACGGCGAACCTCTCGAACGTCAACGTCGAGACGGCGGGCTATCTGACCCCGCGCAAGGGCGCCACCACGCAGTTCGAGCCGCTCATCTGGAGCAGCCGGCTCGCCGCGCCGATCGCCACCGAGCGCTTTGCCATGCTCATGGATCCGGCGACGCTGCAGGATGGCTTCCGCCCCACCGGTCAGCAGTACACCCTCGCCGCCCGCATCACCGGCAAGGTGCAGAGCGCCTTCCCGGCAGGCCCGCCCGCTGGTGCGCAGGCGCCCGCCGGCGGCAGCCTCAAGGTCTCCGCCAAGCCGCTCAACCTGATCGTCGTCGCCGACACGGACCTGCTCTCCGATTACCTCTGGGTGCACGAGCAGTCGCTGTTCGGGCAGCGCATTGCGCAGCCCTTCGCCAACAACGGCGATCTGCTCACCAACGCGCTCGACAACCTCGCCGGCAGCGATGACCTCATCAGCGTGCGCGGCCGCGCCAGCTTCCAGCGCCCGTTCAGCCGCGTCGAGGCGCTGCGCGCGCAGGCCGACGAGCGCTTCCGCGCCAAGGAGCAGGAGCTCGAGACGCAGCTGCGCCAGACCGAGGACAAGCTCACGGCGCTGCAGGCACGGCGCAACGATCAGTCCGCACTGATCCTCACCCCCGAGCAGCAGCAGGAGCTCGGGCGCTTCCAGCAGGAGAAGCTGCGCATCCGCAAGGAGCTGCGTCAGGTGCGCCTCGGCCTCGATGAGGACATCAACCACCTGGGCAGCATGGTCAAGCTCATCAATATCCTGGTGGTGCCCGCGGTATTCGTGCTGATCGCACTGCTCATCGGCTGGCGCCGCCGGCGCAGCACGCCGAGCTATACCGGTCTGCCGCGCAGCTATGCCGATGCGGCACATCCGCCTGCAGCCCCCCAGGCGCAGGCCGAGTCCACCCCTCCCAAGAGCACCAAGCACGAGGCCGACGCATGATCACGCCCCGCCGCACCGTTGCGCTGCTCGTGGCCGGCGTCGTCGCCATCGCGCTTGCCCTGTGGGTGTCGACGCGTACACCGCGCAGCGATGCGCCGCAGAGCGGCCAGCTGCTGCTGCCCGGCCTCGAGAAGAGCCTCAACGAGGTGACCGAGGTGCGTCTCATCAAAGGCGACGGCACCCGCACCACCCTGCATCGGCAGGCGAAGGACTGGGTGGTCGTCGAGCGCGACTACCCGGCCGACTCCGGTCACGTGCGCCGGCTGTTGCTCGACCTCGCAGCGATGCAGTCGCTCGAGGACAAGACGCGCGAGCCGGCCAACTACGCGCAGCTCGGCGTCGAGGACGTGAGCTCGCCCAAGGCCGGCGGCACGCGCGTGGAGCTCATCACCCCACAACGCTCGACGCAGCTGATCATCGGCAAGCCCGCCGACGGCAAGTCGGGCTACGCGCGCCTCGTCAACGATCCACAGAGCTGGCTCGTGAGCCCGCTCGCATCGGTCGACGCGGATCCGCGGCGCTGGCTCGACAGCAGCGTCATGGACGTGCCGCAGACCCGCATCCGCGAGGTCGACGTGCATCCCGCCACGGGGCCGGCTTACACGATGAGGCGTAACTCACCGCAGCAGAGCAACTTCGATGTGAGCAACCTTCCCAAGGGCCGCGAGCTGCTCGCCGCCGGGGTGGCCGATGCCGGCGCGACCGCACTCACCTCACTCACCCTCGATGATGTGAGCAAGGCGGAGCCGGCGACCGCCGCCTCCACGGCGGGCCTGCCGCTGCGCAGCCCCACGGCGCTGACACCCGCCGTGCACGCGCCGCTGCCGAGCTCGGGCGCGCCCAGCGCGCAGAGCTCGCCCATTCCCGGGCATGCCAACCTGGTGCACACGATGAGCACCGCCGGCGGTGCCGCGGCCCCCGCCCCCGTCGAGGCCACCTTCACCACCTTCGACGGCATCAGCATCGTCGTGGCGGGCCACCAGGAAGGCGACCGTCATCTGATCCGCATCCTGAGCGTGCAGTCGAGCTCGCCCGAGTCCCAGGCCGAGGCACAGCAGCTCGCACGCTTCAGCCCCTGGGAGCTCGAGATTCCGGGCTACAAGTACGACATGATGTTCCGGCCGCTCGAGGAGCTGCTGAGGAAGCCCGAGCCGCCGCCGGCCAAGGCCGATGCCAAGGCAGGCACAGGCTCGGGCAAGTCAAAGGGCAGGAAGAAGGCGGCGACCACCGCGAGCGCGCCGGCGCCGGCCACCACTTCACCCTAGCGTACTGGCTCGCCTGCGGGGCAGTGGCTATAGTGACGACGCGCCGGGCCGCCCTGCGCCCGCAAGGAGACTCCCATCAGCCAGCATGTCGTGGTGCGTGAGATCGCGCGCGCCGATTCGGCGGTCATCACCGCGCTCGGCAGCTACGGAGTCGCTACGGTGCACGAGGCGCAGGGCCGTACCGGGCTGCTCGCCGCCTACATGCGCCCCATCTATACGGGGGCTGCGCTCTCGGGCTCCGCGGTCACCGTGCTGGTGCCGCCCGGGGACAATTGGATGATCCACGTCGCCGTCGAGGTCTGCAAGGCGGGCGACGTGCTGGTCGTC
>DATJSR010000066.1:0-30928 GCA_035504015.1 Steroidobacteraceae bacterium | reverse complement strand
TCCTCCATGGCTGCAAAAAGCGGCAGGGTGAGGATGTTGCGCCCGACATATTCCGCCTGCGGAAAGTCGCCTGCCTTCCAACCCTGCCGCCGATACAGCGAGAACAGGTGGATCGCCGGATAGTGCACCCCGGTGCCGATGCCGGCGGCGTGCAGCTGCTCCATGAGCTGCGCGCGGCCGATGGCGAGGCGCTCCTGCGGCAGCACCACCTGGAACATGTGCCAGTTGCTGTGCTCGAAGTCGGCGAGCGGCAGGCTCAAGCCCAGTTCGCGCGCGCCCCGTGTCTCGAATGCCGCGAAGTAGGTGCGCGCCAGAGCGCGGCGGCGCTCGGTCACGCGGGCGAGATGCGGCAGCTGGCCGAGCCCGACGCGCGCGGCAACGTCCGTGAGATTGAACTTGCCGCCGAGCACTTCCACCTCCATGCCGTCGTAGCCTGAGCGCACCACGCCCTGCAGGCGGTACTGCTCGGCGAGCCGCGCCTCGCGCTCATCGTTGAGCACCAGGCAGCCACCCTCGATGCACGTGATGTTCTTGTTTGCCTGAAAGCTGAAGGAGACGAGATCTCCGCTGCGGCCGATGGGACGTCCCGCCCAGGAGCTGCCAAGTGATTGTGCGGCATCCTCGATCACCCGCAGCCCGTGCCGCTGCGCGATGCCATACAGCCGGTCGCGATCGACCGGCAGCCCTGCAAGATCGACCGGAATGATCGCGCGGGTCGCTGCGCTGATGGCGCCCTCGATGCGCGCGAGGTCGATGTTGCGCGTCGTCGGATCGATGTCGACGAACACGGGGCGCGCGCCGACCTCGAGCACGACGTTCGCGGTCGCCACCCAGGAGAGCGGCGTGGTGATGACCTCGTGCCCGGGCCCGACACCCGCGATGCGCAGGGCGATCTCGAGGGTGCAGGTGCCGGAGTTGAAGGCACGCACGGGGCGGCCGCCCGCGTACGCCGAGAGCTGCGCCTCGAAGGCCTTCACCTGGGGGCCCGAGGTGATCCAGCCCGAGCGCAGCACCTCGGCGACGCCCGCGATGGTCTCCTCGTCGATGCTCGGCCGCGTGAAGGGCAGGAACTCGCTCATGGCAGGCGCGCGAGCAGCAGCACACCGAGCACGATGAGCGCGACACCTGCGAGCTTGGCACCCGAGAGCGCCTCGCCGAAGAGCAGCGCAGCGGCGAAGGCGTTGACGATGTAGCCGATCGAGAGCATCGGATAGGCGATGCTGACCGGCACTCTCGAGAGCGCCCCGAGCCAGAGCACCACGCTCACCCCATAGCAGCAGAGCCCCACCCACAAGGGCGCCGCTGCGAGCAGCCGCGTGGCGGCCTGCCAGGAGACCGCACCGCTGTCGGCGACCAGCACCCCGCTCGCGCGGGTTGCCGATTTGAGCAGCAGCTGCGCGGCGGCATTCAGCAGCACGCCGGCGAGCAGCAGCGTCCAGGTGATCGCTCTCATGAGGCGCGCCGCAGGCTCAATCCCGGCTCACGATCAGCTCGTGCGGCTCGGCCGCGCGCAGCACCATCGGCACCCGATCGCGCACCAGCTGCGCATAGGTGGCGCTCGACATCACCGCCAGCGCCTGGGCGCCGCTGCGCCAGCGCGCCTCGAACTGCGCGAGCGTCGCGATCTCGCGCTGCGGCGCGAGCGTCAGACCGAAGTCGAGCTCCCCACGATACTCCACCAGGGTCACGGTGCGCCTCAGATAGAAGGTCAGGCTCTGATCATACGTGCGAACGCTGTACACCGTCGCGACCGCGCGCAACGGTGCGGGCAGCTGCGCGATGAGCGGCGCGCCGGAGTACAGCGGCGCGAGCAGCCTGGCAGCCCAAAGAATGCACAGAAAGCACCCGTAGCTCGTCGCGCCGATGAGCGCGGCGAGCGCGAGCGCATCGCCCCGCGCGCGCCACGCGGCGCTGCCGCCCACGACACACAGCAGCGCCACGCCGAGCAACGGGCGGCGGGTGGGCAGGAAGTAGGCTACGCGGCTCGGATCGTGCACCAGATGCGACAGCAGCGCCGCGCCCAGGGCCACCAGCACGCCCACCGCGATCAGCCCGAGCCCGGTCGCGCGCAGGTCGGCGCGCAGGGGCTCCTCGGGGGCGCTGCCGATGAGCAGCGCGAGCGCCGGAAACAGCGGCAGGATGTACGGAATGAGCTTCGAGTCGGAGGCCGAGAAGAACACGAGCACGGTGAGACACCACACCCAGAGCAGCCGGCGCACGTCGAACTCACCGCGCGCCCGGGTCGCGCGCCAGTCATTGAGGAGCGCGCGCAGCGTCGGCAGCAGCCATGGCAGGCAGCCGATGGCGAGGACTTCGAGGAAGAACCACCAGGGCTGATAGCGCGCCTCGATGCGCGTCAGGTAACGCTGCAGATGCTCACGCACGAAGAAGAACTGGAAGAACTGCGGCACGCGATGCTCGATGGCGATGAGCCACGGCAGGACGAGTAGCGCGAACAGCGCCACACCGGGCAGCAGTGCGAGGCGTCTCCAGGGGCGCGCATCGCGCTGCCACGCCGTGTAGATGATGAGCACCAATACCGGCAGAGCCCCGGCCACCAGGCCCTTGGTGAGAAAGGCTCCGGCGGCGCCGGCCCACGCGAGGAGCATCCAGCGCGAGCGGCGCGGCTCGGGCGTGCGCGCATCCTGCGCGACGCAGAACGCCGCGAGCGTGAGCGTGGTGAAGAAGGTGAGGCCCATGTCGAGCGTCAGCTGATGGCTCATGAGCATGAGGAGCATGGAGCTTGCGCACACGATGGCGGCCCGATAGCCGGCCACGGCTCCCCAGAGCCGCTGCGCGAGCCAGCCCGTGAGCAGCACCGTCGCGAGCCCCATGAGGCCCGCGTAAAGCCGGGCGGACCAGTCGGAGAGCCCGAACAGCTCGTAGCCGAGCGCGCTCGCCCAGTACTGCAGCGGCGGCTTCTCGATGTACACCAGCGCATCGATGTGCGGTACCACCCAGTCACCGCTCACGAGCATCTCGCGCGGAATCTCCGCGTAGCGCCCCTCGTCCGGATTGAAGAGCGGGCGATCCCCGAGCTGCGCGATCCAGCTGATCGCGACGGCGAGCACGGCGAGCGCGAGCCACAGCCGATCGCGCCAGGCCAGCTCGCCTCTCATGCCTCGGGACCGCTCGGGGCTTCCGCGAGGCAGCGCCCCTGCACCGCGAGCACGCCGGAGCGGCCCGGCACGGCGTCGAGCTCGACGGCGTGGCGCGGCAGTTCTTGCGGTGTGAGACGCCCTACCAGGTCGCGCAACGAGCCCGGCATACACCCATCGTTGAGCCACGCCTGCAGCAGCCACTCGAACTGTGGCAGCAGCTGCCGCCCCTCGAGCTCGGCGTGCAGCGTGAACACGTGCACCGGCGATGGCGCCACATGGGTGATGCGCAGCACCTCCTGCGCGGCGGCCGCGGCGTCACGTCCGTCGACGCCGATGAGCTCATCGAAGGTCGGCAGCGTCGTGGGCACCTGCAGGCACTGGCCGTTCACCGGGCCGCGGCTCGGATAGAAGGGGCGCGAGCCGCGCACATCGCTCGCGTACTTGAGGCCGTACTGCTCCTCGAGCTCGAGCGTATGAGCATTGATCTGCCAGCCCGCGGCCGCGTGCGAGTCGGGCGGGACGCCGAAGACCTCGGTGAACGCGGCGATGCCGCGCTCGAACTCGTCGCGTGTCCAGAGCGCATCGGCAGTGGCCACGTGGTCTTGCCAGCGCACGTGATCGTAACAATGCAGCCCCACCTCGAAGCCCGCATCGCGCACGGCGCGCATCACGTCCCCAGCGCGCCGTCCGATGTGCGGCCCGGGCAGCAAAGTTCCGTAGAGCAAGGTCTTGAGGCCGTAGTGCGCGAGCACCGAGGTGCGGCGCACTTTGCCGAGAA
Source organism: Steroidobacteraceae bacterium (assembly GCA_035504015.1). GTDB lineage: Bacteria > Pseudomonadota > Gammaproteobacteria > Steroidobacterales > Steroidobacteraceae > JASHUC01. The sequence continues at coordinate 27,049 of DATJSR010000066.1, read as the reverse complement.
AGCCGCGGCGGAACACCCGGCGCAGCGCCCGCCCCGTGTGATCGGGGCCGACGCTGAAATAGAAGGTCGCACCGAGCTCCAGACGGCGCAGCAGCGCCGCCAGGCGCGGCACGCCCTCGAGCGTGCCGGCGAGCGTATCCACATCGACCTTGAGGGCGACGCGCCGCTGCGGGTGCGGGGCGCGCGCCCAGCGCTCGCTCATGAGCTCGGGAGAGGATCCTGGCATGCGCGGCGACCGTCAGCCTGCGTCGACCAGGGCACGCGCGGCGGGCAGGTTCGCGCGGTAGGACTCGAAGATGCTGCGCACGGCCGTCGGCATGTCGATGCGCGGATTCCAGCCGAGCTCCTCGCGGGTGTTCTCGATCCAGGGCACCCGGGCGCGCACGTCCTGGTAGCCCGCCCCATAGTAGCGATCCGCCGAGACCTCCGTGAGGCGCACGTGCGCGGCCGCTTCGGCGTAGTCGGGAATCGCGCGCGCGATCTCGAGCATCAGCTCCGCGAGCTGACGCACCGAAAGATCGTTGCGCGGATTGCCGATGTTGTAGATCTTGCCCGAGGCGACGTTCGCGGAATTGCCGATGATGCGCATGAGCGCATCGATCCCCTCGGAGATGAACGTGAAGCAGCGGCGCTGGGTGCCGCCATCGACCAGCTGAATATTCTCCCCGCGCACGATATTGCCGAGAAACTGCGTGAGCACGCGCGAGCTGCCCTCCTTCGGCGTCATCATGCGGTCGAGCCCCGGGCCGATCCAGTTGAAGGGTCGAAAGAGCGTGAAGTCGAGCTGCCGCTCGGCACCGTAGGCCCAGATGACCCGATCGAGCAGCTGCTTGCTGCAGGAGTAGATCCAGCGCGACTTGGGCACCGGGCCGAGCACCAGCGCGGACTCGTAGGGGTGGAATTCCCGATCGCTCGACATGCCGTAGATCTCGGAGGTCGAGGGAAAGATGACGCGCTTGCGATGCTTGACGCAGGCGCGGATGAGCGGCAGGTTGGCCTCGAAGTCGAGCTCGAAGACGCGCAGCGGATCGCTGATGTAGGTGGCAGGGGTGGCGATCGCCACGAGCGGCAGCAGCACGTCGCACTTGCGGATGTGGTACTCGACCCACTCCCGGTTGATCGTGATATCGCCCTCGAAGAAATGAAAGCGCGGATTGCCGAGCAGGTTCGCGAGCCGATCGCACTCGAGGTCCATGCCGTACACGTCCCAGTCGGTGTCGCGGATCACGGCCTCGCTCAGGTGATGGCCGATGAAGCCGTTAACCCCGAGAATCAGCAACTTCTTCATCGTCGGAATTTCCTTGCAGCACTGATGGGTCAAGACAGAGCGGCGCCGCGCTCAGCCGCTCGAGCCGCGCGGCATCGAGCCACTCACCCCCGAGCGATGCCCCGGTGAGCTCGAGCCGCACGCCGTCGCGGCAATCGACAAAGAGCGTGCCCCGTTCGGCGTACAGGCACGGCGCGAGCGCTGCGTGACGCGCGGGCTCGCCACGCCAGCGCGAGCCCGCGAATCTGAGCCGCGTACCGCCGCCGAGCTCGGCAAAGGCGCCTGGAAAGGGCGGCGCCACGGCACGGATCAGATTGTGCACGCGCAGGGCCGGCCAGGTGAAGTCGATGCGCCCGTCCTCGGGCCGTCGGCCCCCGAAGTAGGAGCCACGCTCGAGATCCATGGGGGTAGCTGCGGGCGGTCCGGCGGCAAGCTGCGGGAGGCAGCGCCCGAGCAGCCGCGCCGCGGCGCCCGCGACGGCGAGCGACACGTCGAGCGCGGTGTCGTCGATGCCGATCGGCACGGCCTCCTGGGCCACGATCGCACCGGCATCGGGCCTTTGCACCATGTAGTGCAGCGTCGCACCGGTCTGCGACTCCCCCTGGAGGATCGCCCAGTTGACGGGCGCCCGGCCGCGGTAGCGCGGCAGCAGCGAGCCGTGCATGTTGAGGGCGCCCCAGCGCGCACTCGCGAGCAGCCCCGGCCCGAGGAGCGCTCGGTAGTAGAAGCAGAAGAGGTAGTGCGGTGCGAGCGCGGCGATGCGCCCGGGCCAGGGGGGTGCGTGCGGATCCTCGGTGCACACCGCCACAGCGCGCGCACGCGCAAGCTCGGCCACGCTGGCGAACCAGCGCTGCTCATCCGGCGCATCCGCATGAGTGAACACCAGTGGCACCTCGACCCCGGCATCGAGCAGCACCCGCAGGCAGCGATATCCGACCTCGCTGTAGGCGCAGACGAGCGCCCTAAGCACGACCGCTCTCGCGCGTCCCCCGGGCGGGATCGCGCGGGGCCGGGCTGCCGGAGCGTCCGGTCGCATCGAGCACGGCCGCCACGAGGTAGCGCGGCCGGCCGCGCACCTGCTCGTAGATGCGCCCGACGTACTCACCGATGAGGCCGATGCCGAGCAGCGCCAGGCCGATCAGGAAGAACGAGATGGCAAACAGGGTGAAGACGCCCTCGACCTCGGGGCCGAGGATCAGGCGGCGTGCGATCAGCAGCAGCACCAGCAGCCCCGCCGCCCCCGAGGTCGCCATGCCGAGCATCGAGAACAGCTGCAGCGGCACCACCGTGAAGCCGGTCATCAGATCGAAATTCAGCCGCACGAGCCGATAGAGCGAGTACTTGGACTCACCGGCGCGGCGCGCCTCGTGGCCGACCTCGATCTCGATGGGCGAGCGCGCGAAGAGGTAGGCGAGCGCGGGAATGAAGGTATTCATCTCCTCGCACGCATTCACCGCCTGCACCACCGAGCGCGAGTAGGCGCGCAGCATGCAGCCCTGATCCGTGATGCGTATGGGTGTGGTGCGCTCGCGCACCACGTTGATGAGTCGCGACAGGTAGCGCCGCGCGAAATGATCCTGACGGCCACGACGCACCGTGCCCACGTAATCGTGCCCGGCGCGCGCCGCCTCGATCAGGCGCGGGATCTCCTCCGGCGGGTTCTGCAGGTCCGCATCGAGGGTGATGACGAGCTCGCCGGCCGCGTGCTCGAACCCGGCAAGGATCGCGGCGTGCTGGCCGAAGTTGCGCTGGAAGAGAATGACGCGCGTCTCGGCCGGACGGGCCTGCTGCTGCGTCCGCAGCAGCGCCGCCGAGCGATCCCGGCTGCCGTCATCGATGAAGATGCATTCGTAGGGCAGACCCAGCCGATCGAGCGTGGCATACAGGCGGCTGAACAGCGAGGGCAGAGAGGCCTCCTCGTTGTACACCGGGATGATGATGCTCGCGTAAGGATCGACGATCGCCTGCAGAGCCCCCGGCGGTTCGAGCGTGGTCATGGCCATGCGGCGGCTATTCTAAGGCGGCCGCGGGCGTTTTGCCCGGCAGCTGGCGCAGCGCCCCGCGGCGGGACGAGCCGCAGAAGGGTTGACGCCGGCGCAGCGGCGGCGGAATCTGCTCGCCATGAAGGCCGCCACCTGCAACGCCGTCGTCACCGCGGGGTGCCGCAGCCTTGCGCAGGCACACCTCCCGTGAGCATCGCGCTCGAGCTGGCGCGCCTCGCCGATGCTCCGGTGCTCGCGGGGATGTCGAGCCGGCTGATCGAGGCGGGGCTCGCGCCGTCCTGGCCCGCCGAGCGCATCGCGCGCCACATCCGCCACCCCGAGAACGTCGTGCTCACCGGGCGGCACGCCGGGCAGATCGCGGGCTTTGCCATCATGCACTTCGCCGATGTGAGCGCGCACCTGAACCTGCTCGCGGTGGAAAGCGGCGCGCAGCGCCGCGGCTTGGGACGCACGCTGCTGCGCTGGCTCGAGGCGAGCGCCTCGACCGCGGGCATCTTTCTGATACGGCTCGAGCTGCGGGCGGGCAATCTCGGCGCCCGCGCCTTCTACGAGGCACTCGGCTACCGCGAGACGGGCCGCGTGGCCGGCTACTACCAACGCCTCGAGGATGCGATCCAGATGGCTCACGATCTGCGGGTCGGCCACGGCGCAGGTGTGAAGCGCAACTAGCCCGCCGGCAGCTCCTCGCCCCAGGCGTAGACCGCCTCGGTGTTGTCGCGCTCGCCACCGAGCCGGTCGCGCGCCAGCGCCCAGCGCTCGCTCACGAGCTGCGTGAGCGGCGCCTGCAGGCGCACGGCGCGGCCCAGGTCGGCCGCGATCTTCACGTCCTTGGCGAGCAACCCCAGGGCGAAGCCGCTCGAGTGGCGCCGCTCCACGACCTGCTCCTTGAGCACCTCGGTGATGAAGCTGCGGCCCGTCGACACATTGAGCACATCGATCATCTTCGCCGGATCGAGACCGAAGCGCTCGCCGATCGCGAGCGCCTCGGCTGCCGCTGCGAAGCTGGTGCCCGCGAGAAAGTTGTTGAGCGCCTTCATGGCATGACCCGAGCCGAGCCGGCCGGTCGCAAACAGCCGCTCGCCCATCGTCGCGAGCAGCGGGCAGGCACGCGGTGCTGCCGCCGGATCGTCGCAGCCGTACATGATGGCAAGGGTCGCCGTGCGCGCCCGCGGCACGGCGCCCGAGACGGGCGCATCCATGAGCGTGATGCCCCGGGGGGCGAGCGCGGCACCGAGCTCACGCGTGCCGAAGGGCTCCGATGAGCTCATGTCGATCACCAGCGTCCCCGCCCGCAAGGCGCCCGCGAGGCCGCCCTCCTGCTCGAGCAGCACCTCGCGAACGATGTGCCCCGTCGGCAGCATGGTGATGATGGCCTCGACCGGAGCGAGCTCGGCGAGCGTGCGCGCAACGGTGCAGCGATGCTCGCGCGAGAAGCGCTCGCAGCGCTCGGGCTCGCGGTCGTAGACCCACAGCTCGCGACCGGCGCGCGCGATGTTGGCGGCCATGGGCGCGCCCATGTTGCCGATACCGATGAAGCCGACACGCTCGATCGCCGGCACGCCCTCAGTCATTCGCCTCTCCTTCAGTGAGCCCGACAATCGTCGCATTGCGCCACATAGACCGCACCCGCCGCGCCATCCTCGGGCGAGCCCATGACGGTGAGCTCGCCGCTGGTTGCGAGCGCGCTCGCGAAGTTCTCGCGCGCCGCCGCGGGCGCCGGTCCGAGTCGCACGCGCTCGTTCCAGCTCTGCAAAGCGCCGGGGAAATACTGATAGACGGCAACCTCCGCCGTCTCATCCGGGTCGGTGCAGGGACTGCCGACGATCGCAGCCCCGGCCGCGAGCGCCACCGAGCGTCCGAAGCACTGATAGGCGCGCACCGCATCGTCTGACTGCAGCCGCGCCTGCTGCATCCAGCCGTGCCCGGAATCGCGCAGCAGATACGCCGCACCCTGGAAGTTGCTCTCGCCGTAGGCGCCGACGAGCGCATAACCGTCCGCGAGCGCCACGGCGCTGCCAAAGAGCGCGAACTCACGCGCATCCGCCGTGAGGCGTGCCTGACGCAGCCACTGACCGCTCGGCGAGCGCGTGAACACGTAGGCAGCGCCCTCGAAGTGATCCGCCGACGGCGCCCCGACGAGGATCTGTGCTCCGGCGATCGCCACGGCGGCGCCGAAGCCGCTGCTGTGCGCATCCGCCGGATCGGGCTGCAGGCGCGCCTGCAGCCGCCAGCTGCCCGCTGCGACCTGGACGTACACATAGGCCGCCTGCCGTCCACCGACGACGGCGGTAGCGCCCGCGAGGGCGAGCGCCTGCGGCACATCCGCCTGGGGCAGGCTCCAGCTCGCCTGCGGCAGCCAGCTGCCATCGGCATCGCGCACGAAGGCAAACAGGCCGGCACGCGCCCCGGGTCGTGCGCTTGCGAGCAGCGCCGAGCTGCCCGAGAGCGCAACAGCGGCGCCGAGCTGATCCCCGGGCAGTGCATCGGGCAGTGTCAGGCGCGCGAGCTCGGACCAGCCGCTGGGCTCGCGCGCGAACACATACGCACCCCCGGCGAAGTCGTGCGCGCCGGGCGCCCCGACGAGGAGCGTCGTGCCATCGAGCGCCACCGCGCTGCCGAAGAGATCGCCCGCCTCGGCCGTGGCCGGCGCAAGGCGCAGCGCTGCGCTTGGCTGTGCGGCGAATGCGGCGGTCCGCGCGAGCAACGCGCAGCTGAGAAGCGTGGCTGCAACGCAGAGTGCGCGCATCGACTCTAGAGCGCGATCCCGATCGCCTTGGTCTCGGTCATGCTCTCGATGCCTTGGCGGCCGCGCTCGCGTCCCCAGCCGGATTGCTTGTAGCCGCCGAAGGGCACCGCCGGGTCGAGTCCGACGCCGCCGTTCACCTGCACCGTACCGGCCTTGATCTTGCGGGCAAGCTTGTGCACCACGCTCACATCGCGCGACCAGATGTAGGCGGAAAGCCCGTAGGTGGTGTCGTTGGCGATGCGCGCGATGCGCTCGAGATCCTCCTCCTCCATGGGCATCGCGCACACCACCGGGCCGAAGATCTCCTCGCGCATCACACGCATGCTGCGATGAGTCTGGGCGAGCACCGTCGGCTTGAGGAAATAGCCCTCGCGCGAGGCGCGCTCCCCGCCGACGACGATCTCGGCGCCCTCGGTCTTGCCGGATTGGATGTAGCCCGTGACCCGCTCGAGCTGACCCTGGGACACGAGCGGTCCCATCTGCGTGTCAGGCTCGAGGCCGGGACCCACCTTGAGCGCACGAGCCATGCCGCTCACACCCTCGATCACGCGGTCGAACACCTTCTTGTGCACGTACAGCCGCGAGCCGGCGACGCAGATCTGCCCGGCATTGGCGAACACCGCCATCGCCGCGCCGGGGATGGCGCGCTCGAGATCCGCATCCGCAAAGATGAACGTCGGGGATTTGCCGCCGAGCTCGAGCGTCACGCGCTTCAAGGTTGCGGCGGCAGCCTGCACGATCCACTTGCCGGTGGCCGTCGAGCCGGTGAAGGCAATCTTGTCCACGTCCGGGTGCTCGACCAGCGCCTTGCCCGCCGGATCGCCGTAGCCGGTGACGATGTTGATCACTCCCGGAGGCACGCCGACTTCCTGCACCAGGCGCGCAAGCAGAATGGCCCCGAGCGGAGTGAGCTCGGCCGGCTTCAGCACCAGCGTGCAGCCCGATGCCATCGCCTGACCGACCTTGTCGGCCTCCATCGCGAAGGGAAAGTTCCACGGCGTGATGGCCCCGACGACGCCGACGGGCTCCTTGAGGGTGTAGGCGAGCTTGTTGGGCTCGGCAAGCGTCGGCACGCTGCCGTCGATCTTGCCGCACCACCCGGCGATGTAGCGCAGATTGCGCGCGGTGCCGAGCGCACCGGCGAACTTCGCCATCATCATCGGCATGCCGTTATCGAGGCTCAGCACGTAGGCGATCTCATCGGCGGCCGCCTCGACCGCATCGGCGAGCTTCCACAGCAGCCGCGCGCGCTCGATGGGCGGCATGTCCGGCCACGGCCCGGTCTCGAATGCGGCCCGTGCGGCACGCACCGCCCGGTCGATATCGGCCGCCCCGCCCGCCGCGGCCCGGGCGAAGACCTTACCGGTCGCCGGATTGATCACCTCGATGGTCTTGCCCGACTCGGGCTCGACCCATTCGTTGTTGATGAAGAGCCTGTGGGTCTTGGCGAGAAAGCCCGCAGTGCGCGCTTCGAGCTCGGGCTTCACGACAGCATTCATGAAGGTACTCCTGGTGAGTCGGATCCCGCGAGAAAACGCGGCGGATTTCGAGGCTTGCGACAGCCTAGCGCCGGGGCGCGGGTTGCGCCATAGCGCCAGCCCCGGGGCGTCGCGTGACGGCGACGCCCGCAGGAGCGAAGCAGCCCGAGCGCGCGGGCGGTGAGCGGCGCTACTTCTGGGGCAGATCCTGCAGGCGCATGTGCGTCACGCCCTTGTCATCGACATATTCGTGATTGTTCTCGCACACGTACTCCAGCATCTCGTAGTTGCGCATGCGGCGGTAGGCGAAGGTGAATGTCCAGGGCTGCTGCAGGGTGACGGGATCCTCGACGGTGATCTGATCGTGCAGCACATCGGGCGATACCAGGCGGAAGCGCTCGGTGATGCGCATCCGATCGCTGTGCGGCATCTCGTTGTGGCCGAGCACCGTGTCCTTCACCCCGATGGTATCGACGACGAGCGTGTCGCCTTCGAAGTGCCCCACAGAATGTCCGTAGTAGCCCGGCGGCACGTCGCCCATCTTCAGCTGAGGCTTGTCGAGATAGATGCGCCGCACCTGGCTCATGGCTTCCGCGATGATCGTCACCTGAGAGCGTGTCTGCAGAATCTCGAGCGGATAGATCGCCGACATCATCTCCGGCATGCCGTACGGCAGGCAGTCGACACCCGGGGCCGCGATCGGCTCACCGCGCTTGTCGGACTCCTCCTCCGCCGCACGCCGCGCCGCGTAATCCTTCGCATAGGCGGCCGTGAGGAGCATCTTGCCGGGCGGCGGGGCGGCGAGGCGGGGGTCGACCGGGGTGCGCGAGAAACCCCCGTAGCGGGCCCACACGCCGTTGAAATCGGGCGCCGTCGGGGGCTGCGCGGCAAGCGGGTGCAGCAAAGCGCAGCACACGAGCCCGACAGCGATCTGACGCAGCGCACGGCCGGCGGTGCGGGGGGTGGAGCGCAGGCACGACATAAGCTGCCGTCTCACTGCCGCTGACGGGGGAATACCCCGCCGGGGGGATTGCCATCGCTCAGCACGCGCCCGTCGGCGAGCGTGGCCGTCTCGAGCATGCCGCCCGCCTGGCCGTTGCGCAGCGGGTTGATGAGCAGGGTCACCTTGTCGCCCTGCTTTACGTCACTGTACTTCCAGCCCACCCGGGTGAGCACGTTCGGGCTCGCGCACTCGATGCTGTAGTGCTTGATGCCGCTGCCATCGGCAACGTCGAGCTGGATGAACACGTGCGGATTGGTCCAGTCGAACTTCGCCACCGTGCCCGTCAGCGTCACGCGGTTGACGTGATCGAAGAGTGCAAACGAGTGATGCGCCTGAGCGGCGCCGACGAGCCCACCGACAGCGAGGATCGCGAGGATGCGGCGCGGGCGAAGGATCTGCGGCAACATAAGATGGGGCCCCTCGAGCGGCGCGCCGGTTATGCGTGCCTTGCGTGCGCGTTTATGACACGACTCCCCGCGCGGGGCAATGGGGCCGCAGCCGGCCTGCGGTGTCCCCGATGACTCGTCAACAACGCCCCTGCAGCTCCTCGCGCAGCGCGCTCAACAGCTCGCCCCACCACAGCCCGATGCGCCGGCTCATCGCAAGTCCGAGCGCACCGTGGCGGGCCGGATGCTCCGCGGGCACGGCCGCCCAGCCGCTGTGGCGTACGGTCACCTGCGTGCCGCCGGGCACGGCCTCGAACCAGACCTGTACCAGGGTATCGACGGCGCGCATCGCGGCAGCATGGCCCGGCGCGCGCAGCGCCTCGGGGACGTGCCACCGGAAGGCGAGCTTGCCGGGCGGCTCCCACTGCGTGATGACCCCGCGCTCGATGAGCGGCAGCGAGCGCTCCGCGCCCTGCTCGAAGACTCGGCCCCCGAGCCGCGGCTCGAGCACCAGACTCCCGGGATTGCGTCCCCGGTAGCGCGGCCCGCGGCGCCACCAGCGATCGATCTCCTCGGTGAAGACCTCGAAGGCGATCGTTGGCTCCACGGCGACGGTCACGCACACCGTGGCGGCATCGCCCGGCGCCGTGCTCACGGGGCTGTTCCCAGAGGGCCGCTCACGGCCGGCGACGGCGCGTGCGCTCGGCGTGCGCCTTGAAGGCGGCGAGCTCGCTCGACCAGAGCGCCTCGGTCTCGGCGAGCCAGCCGGAGAGCTCCGCCAAGGGCTCGGCCCGCAACCGATAGATGCGCGCACGTGCATCCTGCGGCGCCAGACCGCACTCGATGAGGCCGCTGTCGCGCAGCACGCGCAGGTGCTGGCTCATGCGCGGCGCGCTCACCGCCAGGGCACTCGCGAGCTCGCCCGCGCGGCGCGGCCTTCTGCGCAGCAGCTCGATGGCGCCGCGCCGCATGGGATCGGCGAGTGCGGCGAGGGTGCGATCGAGGCTCGCGGCGGGCGCGCGCGCATCGGCGGCATGCCGCACGCTCACGCCTTCGGCCCGCTCAGGCGCTGCGCGAAGCTCCAGTTGTGCCCTTCGGGGTCGAGCGCCGCGTAGCCGCGGTCGCTCCAGTAGTCCTCACCGTAATCGCTGGTGGCGAGCTCGCGCACGATGCGCGCGCCGGCGGCGACGGCGCGATCGTGATGCGCCTGCACGTCGTCGACGTACGTGAACAGCGTCTGCGTGTTTGCGCCGCCGAGGGATTGCGGGCTGCGTGCCGGCACGTTCCACTTGGCGCCCTCGCCTGCGACCATGATCAGCCCATCGCCGATGGTGAGCTCGGAATGCACGATGCTGCCATCATCGGCGGCGACCTTGAGACGCACCTCGAAACCGAAGGCGCGGCACAGCCAGTCGATGGCGCGTACCGGATCGCGGTAAACGAGAGCCGAGGAGATGCGCGGCCAGCCGGGCGGTGAGGGTTTGCTCCATTGGGTTGCCATGAGATGACGCTGCCTCTGTGTTTATGATATGTGCAATAATTTATCATCTGGTAAAATATTAGCAAGTCCTGCGCTGTTACACTGAAGGGCGCCGTGCCCTCCTCCGCAGCTCCGCCGTCGACACCGCCGCCGCCGACGAGCCCCGTCCAGGGCGGCGGGGCGCTGCCCGCCTGCGAAGTCGTGCACCGCGCCGAGCCACGCGACGCAGCGGTCCTGGCAGAGCTCGCGCTACAGCTCGAGCAAGCGCGCCTCGCCGATCAGCGCCGTCTCGGGCGCGATCTCGAGCGTCTGCGGCGGGCCGGGCCGCGCGTCGCTGCGGATGCCACGCTGCAACTGCAGCGGCGCATCGCCGCCTCCGCGGCGCAGGTGCGGCGCCTGGCAAGCCTGCCGCTGCGCCTGCAGCTCGATCCGGCGCTACCGATCAGCGCGCATCGCCAGGAGATCGGTGCCGCCCTGGAGCGGCACGCCGTGCTCATCGTCTGCGGCGCCACCGGCTCGGGCAAGTCGACGCAGTTGCCCAAGCTCGCCCTCGCGATGGGGCGCGGTGCGCGCGCACTCATCGGCCACACGCAGCCACGGCGCATCGCCGCCCGGGCGCTCGCGGCGCGCCTCGCCGAGGAGCTCGGCACCTCGAGCGGCGCAGCGGTCGGCTATCAGGTGCGCTTCGCCGAGCGCGTCGGACCCGACACCCGCGTGAAGCTCATGACCGATGGCATCCTGCTGCGCGAGCTGGCCCGCGATCGCGACCTGCGCCGCTACGACACGCTCATCATCGATGAGGCACACGAGCGCACCCTCAACATCGATCTGCTGCTCGGGGTCGTGCGCACGCTCGTGGCGCGGCGGCCCGAGCTGCGCGTCATCATCACCTCGGCGACGCTCGAGGCCGAGCGGCTCGCGAGCTATCTCGACGGCGCTCCGATCATCGAGGTCCGCGGCCGCAGCTACCCCGTGGAGGTGCGCTACCGGCCGCTCGCCGCGGATGAGGACACCGCAGAGCTCACCCTGCCGGAGGCGGTCGTGGCCGCGGTGCGCGAGCTCGGCGCCGAGCCGCGTACCGCGCGCGGGGACGTGCTGGTGTTTCTACCCGGCGAGCAGCACATCCGCGAGGCGTACGAGGCGCTGCGGCAAGCGCGGCTCGACGATACGGATGCGGTGCCGCTCTTCGCGCGGCTCTCGAGCGCCGAGCAGGAGCGCATCTTCGCGTCGCACTCGCGCCGGCGTGTGGTGCTCGCCACCAACGTGGCGGAAACCTCGCTGACGGTGCCCGGCATCCGTCACGTCATCGACTCGGGTCTCGCTCGCATCAGCCGCTACAGTCCCCGCGGCAAGCTGCAGCGCCTGCCCATCGAGCCGATCTCGCGCGCGAGCGCCGAGCAGCGCAAGGGCCGCTGCGGACGCGAGGCCGAAGGGGTCTGCATACGGCTGTACTCGCAGCCGGACTTCGAGCAGCGCGAGGCCTTCACGCCGCCGGAGATCCTGCGCACCAATCTCGCGAGCGTCATCCTGCAGATGGCCGTGAGCGGGCTCGGAGACATCGCGAGCTTTGCATTCCTCGATGCGCCCGATGCGCGCGCGGTGCAGGACGGCGTGCGGCTGCTGCAGGAGCTCGAGGCCATGGATGAGGCACACCAGGTGACCGCCACTGGTCGGCGCATGGCGGTCCTGCCGTGTGATCCGCGCCTCGGGCGCATGCTGATCGCCGCGGCCTCCGAGCACTGCCTCACCGAGATGCTCATCATCGTCGCCTTCCTCGCCATTCCCGACCCACGCGAGCGTCCGGCGGCGGCGGCCGCGCAGGCCGATGCGCACCACGCGGGCGCGGCGGATGCGCGCTCGGACTTTCGCACCGTGCTGCGCTTGTGGCACACGCTGCAGCGCGAGGCTGCGGTCCGCACTCGAGGCGAGCTGCGCAAATGGTGCCGCGAGAGCTTCCTGTCCTTCGTGCGCGTGCGCGAATGGCAGGACCTGCAACGCGAGCTCGCCGATGCCGCGCGCGAGCTCGGTCTCACCATGAGCCGCCGGCCCGCGAGCTACGCGGCGCTGCACCGTGCCGTGCTGAGCGGCTTCGCGAGCTGCGTCGGTGTGCTCGAGGAGCGGCGCGAGTACCGCGCCCCGCGCGGCGCGCGTTTCGTGATCGCTCCCGGCACACCGCTCGCCACGCGCCCGCCGCGCTGGGTGGTTGCCGCGAGCCTCATCGAGACCACGCGCACCTACGCGCGCATGGTCGCATCGGTCGAGCCCGCGTGGATCGAGAGGGCGGCAGCGCACCTCGTGCGGCGCACGTACAGCGAGCCCCACTGGAGCGCTGCCCAGGGGGAGGTGCTCGCGTTCGAGACGATCTCGCTCTACGGGCTCGCGCTCATCGCGCGCCGGCGCGTGAGCTATGCACGCATCGCGCCGGCCCAGGCCCACGAGATCTTCATCCGCGAGGCGCTCGTCGCCGGCCGCTCCAGCATCGTATCGCCCTCGCTCGAGGCCAATCGCGCGCTGCGCGCGGGGCTCGAGCAGCTCGAGGCCAAGATCCGCCGCCGCGACATTCTGGTCGATGAGCAGCACGAGGTAGATTTCTACCGCGAGCGCATCCCCGAGGCGGTGAGCAGCACGGCCGCCTTCGAGCGCTGGCTGGTCGGCATCGAGCGCCACCAGACGCAGCGCCTGCGCATGACTGCAGCCGATCTGATGTGCCGGCCCGCAGAGGATGCCGCACCCGAACACTTTCCCGATGCGCTGCGCATCGGCGCCGACGCGCTGCCGCTCCGCTATGTGTTCGATCCGGGAGCGCCCGATGATGGCGCCACGCTGCTCGCGCCCGAGGCGCTCATCGACCGCCTCGATCCCGAGCGGCTCGCCTGGCAGGTACCCGGACGCCGGCTCGAGAGGCTGACCGAGCTGCTGCGCGCGCTGCCCAAGAGCCTGCGGCGCAAGCTCGTGCCGCTGCCCGAGCAGGCGCGCGCCGCCCTCGCCGACATCCTCGGCAGCGGCCCCGCAAGCTCGGCAGAGCTGCTTCCGGAGCCGCCCTTCCACGCAGCACTCGCCCTGTGGCTCACCCGCCGCACTGGCGAGCCGATGAGTGCCGCGGAGCTGGTAGCGCTGCCGCTGCCGCCTTATCTCAGCATCAACGTGCGGGTGCTCGATACCGCCCCTGAGCGCGGAGCACCGGCAATCCTGGCGGAGGGACGCGACGTGCGGCGGCTCAAGGAGCAGCTGCGAGGCCGGCGGCGGGATCTGGAGGCGCCGCCCGAGCGCGCTGCGACCCCCTCGCTTCATCGCACCTGGGACTTCGGCGAGCTGCCGCAGAGCGTAGCGGTGAGCCGCGGCGGCATCCGCTACCAGGTCTATCCGACGCTCGAAGCGCACGCCCATGGCGTGGCGCTCGCCGAGGCGCCGAGCCGCGCCGCGGCCGAGCAGCTCCTGCGCCGCGGCGTGGCGCGGCTCGCGGCCCTGGCACTTGCCCCGCAGGCCCGCGAGCTGCGTCGCCGCGTGAGCCTCGATCGCGAGCTCGTGCTGCTCGCCCAAGGGGCAGCGCTCGAGCGCCCGTTGCCCGAGATGCTGATCGAGCGCGCATTCGAGGAGTGCTTTGCGCCGCCTGAGCAACCCGTGCCGCGCAATGCCGGGGACTTCGAGGCGCGCATCGCCGCGGCACGCGGCGAGCTCGAGCCTACGGCCTCGCGCCTCACCGAGAGCGTGCGCGCGCTGCTGCGCGCGTGGCGCCCCGTGCGCGCCGCACTTGCGAGCGTGCGCCCGCAGCTCGCCCCGGGCGCGCTCGCGGACATCGATGGGCAGCTCGCCGCGCTGTTGCCGGCGGACTTTCTGCGCACGACGCCTCAGCCCTGGCTCGCGCAGCTGCCGCGCTACCTGCACGCCCTCGGTCGGCGCCTCGAGCGCCTCCCCGCGCAGGCGCGGCGCGATGCCGAGCTCAGCGCCCGAGTGGCGCCCTTCGTGCGCGCCTACCGGGAGCTGCGCGAGCGCCGCCTGCAGGCTCAGTCGGAGCCATCGCTCGAGCAGTTGCGCTGGATGATCGAGGAGTTCCGCGTGTCACTCTTTGCGCAGGAGCTGAAGACGCTGATGCCGGTGTCCGCCGAGCGACTTGCAGCGCAGCTTCGCAGCGCCGAGCGCGCCACGCCCGAGGCCTGAGAGCGGGAATGCGCGCCCGGCGGCTCCACGCGCGTGAGGCAGTGCTTTTCCGTAGAATCGTAGCTCCACACTCGGCATCGGATGGGTCCGCCATGAGCGAAATCAGCCCCCACGATCCGGCGCACGACGGCTGCGCCTACGGTCGCGCCGTTGCGCACTCGAACAAGCTCCTCACCGAGGTCGGTCCGGGCACGCCCCTCGGGGAGCTCATGCGCCGCTACTGGCACCCGGTCGGTGTCTCGGAGAAGTTGCGCGAGCTGCCGCAGAAAGTTCGCATCCTCGGTGAGGACCTGGTGCTGTTTCGCGATCGCAAGGGCCACCCCGGGCTGCTCTATCCGCGCTGCATGCATCGGGGCACTTCGCTCTTCTACGGCCGCACGGAGGATCGCGGCCTGCGCTGCTGCTATCACGGCTGGCTCTTCGATGTTGAGGGGCGCTGTCTCGATCAGCCCTGCGAGCCCGAGGGCGGACGGCATCGCGAGCAGGCGCGCCAGCCGTGGTACCCGGTGCAGGAGCGCTACGGCTTCGTGTTCGCCTACCTCGGTCCGCCCGAGAAGCAGCCGCTGCTGCCGCGCTACGACAATCTCGAGAACGTAAAACCCAAGGAGCGGCTGTGGTGCAGCTACGGCGGCTTCGGCTCCACCGGGGATGAGTCGCTGCGCGTGGTGCCCTACAGCTGGCTGCACATGAACGACAACGTCATGGATCCTTTTCACGTGCAGGTGCTGCACTCGACCTTCAGCTGCGTGCAGTTCGTGCCGCAGTTTGCGCTGATGCCGAAGGTCGATTTCTTCTACGCCGATCACGGCGTGTGCTATTCCGCGATCCGCCATCTCGAGCAGGGCCAGGAGGTCGAGCGCATCTCCTCGTGGCTGATGCCGAACATCATGAGCGTTCCCGACGTGACCCTGAAGGCCGGCCCCTCCTGCGGGGTCTCCTGGGTCGTGCCGGTCGATGACAGCCACTACGTGCAGGCCATGGTCAGCAAGGTGCCCGATGGGGTGCAGTTCCGCGGCATGCTCTTCAACGGCAAGACTTGGGGCCAGATGAGTGAGCAGGAGCACCAGAGGACGCCCGGGGACTACGAGGCCCAGGCGGGACAGGGGCCGATCTCGCTGCATTCCGAGGAGCACCTCGTGAGCAGCGATCGAGGCATCGTGATGCAGCGCCGTCTGCTGCTTCAGCAGATCGAGACCGTGGCGCAGGGTGGCGACCCCGTGGGCGTGGGCTTCACCCCCGAGACTGCCTGGGTGAAAGTGCGCTCCGGCAATTTCTATCGTGCCGCCCGCGCGATCGCCTGAGCCTTGCTGCGGCTGCGCTTTCATACGCCGGGTGCGGCGGCCGAGAACATCGAGCCCGCTCCCTTCTTTCGGCTCATCGGCCCGATGCTGTGCCGGGGGCCGGGTAACGAGCCCGTGGCAACGCTCGGGGCGCGCTGGCGTGTCTTCGATAGGACGGAGTTCACGCGCGCCGAAGCGCTCGACCCCCTCGTCATCTACTTCGAGAACAATGCGGGCCTCGCCTCGGCCGCCTACGGGCCATTCGAGGGCTTTCACTTGAGCGATGGGGCGGCCTGGTCGGGCACCCGCGTGATCGCCCGGCTCGACGAGAAGCTGCAGCTGTGGTTTCCGCCGCGCGCCGTGGATGGATGGGTGTCGCTGCTGATCGCCCCGCCGGGCCGCTCGCGCTTCGATCTGCTCAGCGGCGCGCCGGCGCCGCCCGCATCCCCCGGCGCCTGACGCCTGACGGCTGAGCGCGCCGCGCCGAAGCTCAGCCCCAGCGCGCGGCTTCCGGCCCCGGCACGAAGGCCTCCTCAGGCCGAGCGGTGCGACCGCTCGCGAGCGCCTCGCGCACGGCGGGGCGCGCGCGCACGCGCTGCAGGTACTGCATGATCGCCGGCGTCGCCTGCTCGCTCACCACGTCGGGTGCGAGCTGCGGCAGCGGCGCGAGCATGGCGAAGGCATCGATGTCGGCGATCGAGTAGCTATCGCCCGCGAGCCAGCTGCGCTCGCTGAGTGTCGCCTCGTAGCGGCGCACCACGGCGTGCAGGCGCTGCCGGATCGCCTCGAGCCGAGCCTCGCCGAGGCTGCCGTCCATCACCGCGAGCCATGCCTGGCGCCGCTCGAGCGGCTCGATGCGCTCGATGCGGGTACGCAGCACGCCCGGTTCGCGCGCCGCGAGGGCTGGCGCGAGATAGCGCGCGCAACCGAGCGCGCACACGCCCGGGGCGAGCTGCAGCGCCGTGTATTGCCCCCAGGCCCGGACCCGATAGTTCGGGTAGGCGCCCCCCGGATACAGCTGCGCCGCCGGGAAGGCCTCGGCGATGTACTCGAGGATGAAGAACGGGCTGCTGAGGATCGTGACGCCGTCGATGAGCAGCGGGCCTTCGCGCTCGAGCTGCAGGCAAGACTCGGTGTCCTGCGGAAAGCTCGGCGAGAACTGCTCGAGGCTGGTCGGATCGAAGTAGTGCCCGCTGTACTGCACGTGCGCCTCGCGCAGCGCCACCAGCGGCTTCAGAAACTGGAGGTTGGGCTCCCAGTGATAAAGCTCGAGCATGCGCACTGCCCCCTCAGCCGTGTCGCTTGAGCTGCGTGGCACGGCTCGACATCGAGGTACGTCCCTTGGCCCAGGTGGCCTGCGTGGCGGGTCGCTCGTAGATCTTGCGCAGCCACTCCATGATGTGCGGAGTCTTGCTGTCGTTGCAGCGCTCGGGCTGCGACAGCGGCAGCGCGTAGCCCAGATTGAAGCCATTGATGTCGCCGAGCGAGTAGCTGTTGCCGGCGACCCAGGGGTGGCGCGTGAGGTGCTGCTCGAGCACCTCGGTCGCGAAGGCGACCCTGCGGCGCGACTCGGCGAGCTCCGCCTCGCTGAACTCGTTGAACATGGCCTTGCGCCAGGCGATGCGCCGCGACTCGAGCGGTATGCGATCGATCGCCGCCTCCAGCTCGCGCCGGTCGCGACTGCGCACGGCGGGTCCGACGAAGATGCTCCAGCCGATCATGCTCAGGGAGGGGCCGAAGTAGGCATCGAAGAAGCGCATCCACCAGCGCATGCGCCAGCGCTCCTTCGGATCGGTCGGCCGCAGCGGCGGGCCCGTGAACTGATCGTCGATGTACTCCATCATGGGCGTGGATTCGGTGAGCACCTTGTCATCGTGCACCAGAGCCGGGATCGTGCCGTCGGGATTGATGCGCAGATACTCGGGCCGGTGCTGATCGAAACTGAGCAGGTCGAGATAGTGGCTCGTGTACTCGACGCCCTTCTCGGCCAGCGCCAGCATGGGCTTGCCCGAGTTCGCGTTCGGCTCCCAGTGATACAGCGTCAGCATGCAGGCTCTCTCCTGGCACCGCGGGTCGTGCAGCGCCTGCGCTTGTGCTCGCGCTGCGGCGCGCGCGCCCTGGCTTGCGACTATAGACCGCTTCGGTCCTCTG
This sequence comes from Steroidobacteraceae bacterium, assembly GCA_035504015.1. Taxonomy (GTDB): domain Bacteria; phylum Pseudomonadota; class Gammaproteobacteria; order Steroidobacterales; family Steroidobacteraceae; genus JASHUC01. The sequence goes on along the minus strand of DATJSR010000066.1, from coordinate 9,097 downwards.
CGCGCACCCGCCTCAACCGCGGCCGATGTACGGCATCTTCGTGGCCATGAGGGTCATGAACTGCACGTTCGTATCGAGCGGCAAGTTGGCCATCTGCAGCACCGCCTGGGCCACGTACTTCACGTCCATGGTGGGCTCGGGTGTGCGCCCGCTCTGGGGCAGGTGCGCGACGAGCTCGGTGCGCGCGTTGCCGATATCGATCTGTCCGCAGGCGATATCGTACTCGCGACCATCGAGTGAGGTCGATTTGGTGAGCCCGGTGATCGCATGCTTGCTCGCGGTATAGGGCGCCGAGTGCGGCCGCGGCGCGTGCGCGGAGATCGAGCCGTTGTTGATGATGCGCCCGCCCCGGGGACTCTGGCTCTTCATGATCTTGAAGGCCTCCTGGGTACACAGGAAGGCGCCCGTGAGATTGGTGGCGATGACGGCATTCCACTGCCCGATGGGTAGGTCCTCGAGCGCGACCGCCGGGGCGCTCACCCCGGCGTTGTTGAAGAGCACGTCCAGGCGCCCGAGCTCGCGATGCGCGCGGGCGAAGAGCGCGTGCACGGCGGCGGGATCGGTGACATCGGTGCTGACCGCGCTCGCGCGTGCGCTCTGCGCGCCCGCGAGCGCCGCGGTTTCCTGCAACGCCTCCAGACGCCGTCCGGCGAGCACCACTCGATAACCATCGGCCAGAAAGGCGAGCGCGACCGCGCGGCCGATGCCGCTGCCCGCGCCGGTGATGATCGCGACCTTAGCTTCGGAGCTCATCGGCACACCTCGTTCGGCAGCGGCGCAGCGGCCGCCATGGGGGGAATCGTCTTGCGGCCCGGCAACGCCGCGAGAGAGGTTGCCGGCAACGCATGCTCCATATTCTAAGCCGAGCACACAGCGCCGCGGAGCCGCCCGTGAGCTTTACTCACCGCGGGCACGCGGGGCTTTTGCTCGCGTGCTCTCGCGACTGAGATGCAGATCGCATACAGCGGGTGCGCCGGCATGTTTGTCTCACGCCTGTCACAGCTTCGCGCGAAGCTTGCGCGGAGAGTCCGCGAGGAACGCATGCGCTCTATCTCCATGGTCATCATCAACCGACGGCGCGAGCTCGCCGAGCTGTGCGAGTCGGCCACCCGGCAGTGGCTGGCAGCCCGCTCCACCTACCGTCGCCTGCACGAGGCGAGCGTCAAGGACTTCATGGCGCTGCGCGATGCCGCCCGGCGTCTCGATCAGGCCGAGCGCGGACGCGCTGCGCTGCTGCGCGAGCTCAAGGCCCTCGCAGACTGAAGCCCTTGCGACGGCGGCGCCCGCCACCGTCGCACCCCGAGCCTGCCCTCGCGCAGGCGGCACCGCTTGCGCATTTGCGCCGCCCCTCCCACCACCGCTCAGGTCTCACCGCCCCTTCGCACGCCTCGCTCCCCTGCCGCGCCGTGCGGCCGCCCTTGTCCCAGTTGCTCCGCGGTGAGATAGTTGCTTTGTTAAGTATTAGCCAGGAGCCGCGCCGCCATGGCCCACCTGCTCATCGAGTACTCCGCAAACCTGCGCCATCAGCTCGACATGCAGCCCCTGGTCGATGCGCTGCACGCCGCCGCCCTCGCCACGGGCATATTTCCGATCGGTGGGCTGCGCACGCGTGCCTACGCGAGCGAGTGCTACCGCATCGCCGACGGGGATGCGAGCAATGCCTTCGTGCACGTGAGCGTGCGCGTCGGCCACGGGCGCGATCTCGAGACGCGCCGCCGCGCCTGCGAGCAGATCTTCGAGGCCGCGTGCGCGCAGCTCGACACCGCGTTCGCTCGTGTGCCGCTCGGCCTCTCGGTGGAGATGCAGGAGATCGACCCGCAGCTGAGCTTCAAGAAGAACAACCTGCATGATTACGTGAAGTCGCGGCGTGCCGCATCGAGCAGCTCGGCGGGAAGCGCGGCCGCATGAGCGCCGCGCTGCAGAGCAATCTGGCGCGCGCCGCCGAGCAGCTGGCGCGCTTTCGCGAAGCGCCGCTCGGACATTTCATCGCTGGCCGCCACGTCGCGGGCGCCGCGAATGCGCTCCTCGATGACCTCTCCCCGGTCGATGGGAGCCTGCTGTGCCGAGTGGCCAACGGGGGTGAGTCCGAGGTCGCCGCCGCCGCCGATGCCGCGCGCACGGCCTTCGAGCGCTGGCGGCGGGTGAGCGGGGAGGAGCGGCGGCGACTGCTGCACGCGGTAGCGGCGCTGATCGAGGAGCGCGCGCAGCAGATCGCGCTCATCGAGTGCATGGATACCGGGCAGGCCCTGCGCTTCATGAGCAAGGCCGCCGAGCGGGGCGCGGAGAACTTCCGCTTCTTCGCCGATCGGGCTCCTGGCGCCGCCGACGGGCTGGCGCTACCGGCGGCCGAGCATCTCAACTACACGGTACGTCAGCCGCTCGGTCCGGTGGCGGTGATCACACCCTGGAACACCCCCTTCATGCTCTCCACGTGGAAGATCGCACCGGCGCTCGCCGCCGGCTGCACCGTGGTGCACAAGCCGGCCGAGTGGAGCCCGCTCACGGCGATGCTGCTCGCCGAGATCATGACCGAGGCGGGCATACCCGCCGGCGTCGTGAACCTGGTCAACGGCACGGGCGAGCAGACCGGCCGCCTGCTCACCGAGCATCCCGCCATCCGCGCCACGGCCTTCATCGGCGAGTCGCGCACCGGCAGCCTCATCATGAGCCAGGGTGCCTCCACCCTGAAGCGTGTGCACCTGGAGCTCGGTGGCAAGAATCCCGTGATCGTGTTCGAGGATGCCGACCTCGATCGGGCCGTCGATGCCGTGGTCTTCATGATCTACAGCTTGAACGGCGAGCGCTGCACCTCCTCCAGCCGCCTGCTGGTGCAGCGCTCGGTGCACGATCGCTTCGTGGAGCGCATCGTCGAGCGCGTCCAGCGCCTGAAGGTCGGCCATCCGCTCGACCCGGCCACCGAGATCGGGCCCCTGGTGCATGCGCGTCACCTGGACAAGGTGCTGCAGTATGTCGAGGTGGCGCGCCGCGAGGGCGCACAGATCCGCTGCGGCGGCCGGCGCGTGAGCGCGCTCGGCTCGGGGTATTACGTCGAGCCGACGCTGCTCACCGGCGCCCACAACCGCATGCGCATCGCGCAAGAGGAGATTTTCGGCCCGGTGCTCACCGTCATACCCTTCACCGACGAGGCCGAGGCGCTGGCGCTCGCGAACGATGTGCCTTACGGGCTCACCGCCTACCTCTGGACCGAGAGCGTCGGACGCGCGCTGCGGCTCGCGCATGCCATCGACGCCGGCATGGTGTGGGTGAACTCGGAGAACAATCGCCATCTGCCTACGCCCTTCGGAGGCATGAAGGCGAGCGGTATCGGGCGCGACGGCGGGGACTATAGCTTCGATTTCTACATGGAGACCAAGAACATCTGTGTGGCCCAGGGCACTCATCGGGTGCCGCGGCTCGGAACCTAGGCGGCAAGAGGTAGGCGCGGATGAAGGAAGTTCTGGAGCGGCTGCGCGGCTCGATGCCACCCCTCGTCACACCGCTGCGCGGCGGCGAGGTCGACTACGACGGCTACGCGAGGCTGGTCGCGTATCAGATCGAGAAGGGCACGCACGGCATCCTGGTGAACGGCACCACGGCCGAGCCCTCCACGCTCACGGTGGAGGAGCGCAATCGCCTGGTAGAGGTCGCCGTGCAGGTCGCCGCCGGGCGCGTACCGGTCGTGGCGGCGACCGGCACGCAATCCCTCGCCGACAGCCGCCGCCTGACCGAGCATGCCGCGCGCGCCGGCGCCGATGCGCTGTTGATCGTCACGCCCTATTTCGTGAAGCCGCCGCAGCGCGGTCTGGTGGCGTATTACCTCGCGCTCGCAGGCCTCTCGGACCTGCCGTGGATGGTCTACCACATTCCCGGGCGGGCAGCCGTGCACGTGACACTCGAGACGCTGCAGGAGCTCAGGAGCCGCTCGCCGACATTCGTCGGCATGAAGCAGGCGGTGAACGACCTGGGTTTCGTCTCCGAGTGCCTGGCGCGGCTCGGCGCCGACTTCAGGGTGTTCGTCGGGCTCGAGGAGCTGTCATTTCCGATGATGGCGGTCGGGGCATGCGGTCTCATGAATGCCGTGGGCAATCTGCAGCCGCGGGTGCTGGTCGATCTGTGCGAGGCCGTCTGGCGCAACGACCTCAAAGGCGCCCAGGCGCTGCACCAGCAGCTCTTCGAGCTCAATCAGGCGGTGTTCTTCGACACCAATCCGATCCCCATCAAGTACATGATGCGCCGGCTCGGACTGCTGCACGCGAACGAGCACCGCCTGCCGATGGTCGCGGCCACTCCCGAGCTCGAGCAGCGCCTCGATGCCGTGCTGCGCCGGGCGGGACTCCTGGGGCAGCCGTGAAGCTGCTCAACTTCAGCGCCGCCGGGCGCTCGAGCGTCGGCGCGCTCGCGGACGGCGGGGTGGTCGATGTAGGCGCCAGGCTCGGAGCACCGGTGCGCGAGCTTCTCGAGCTCATCCGCTCGAGCGAGCTCGCCACGGCACTCGAGCTTGCGCGCAGCGCGCCCGCCGATCATGCGCTCGATGCCGTGCAGATCCACTCACCGGCGGGCCGCCACACGCGCTACTTCTGCATCGGCGTCAACTACCCCGAGCGCAACGAGGAATACAAGGACGGCAGCGAGCGGCCCAGGTATCCGAGCCTCTTCATGCGCACGCATACCTCGCTCGTGGCGCCCGGCGCGCCGCTCGTGCGGCCACGCGAGTCCGAGCAGCTCGACTACGAGGGTGAGATCGTCGTCTTCATCGGGCACGGTGGGCGGCGCATCCCGCGCCAGCAGGCGCTGCAGCACGTCTTCGGCTACACCTGCGGCAACGAGGGCACCGTGCGCGACTGGCTGCGGCATGCGAAGTTCAACGTCACGCAGGGCAAGAACTTCGACCGCACGGGCTCGCTCGGCCCGTGGGTGCTCACCGCCGAGGAGGTCGGCGCGGCGCCCCTGCGAGTCAGCACGCGGGTGAATGGCGAGTTGCGCCAGGATGACACCAGCGATCGCATGCTCTTCGACATTCCCTACCTCATCGCCTATCTGTCATCGTTCTGCACGCTCGAGCCGGGCGATGTGATCTTCTCGGGCACCCCCAGCGGTGCCGGCGCGCGCTTCGACCCGCCGCGCTACCTGCGACCGGGGGATGTGGTCGAGGTGCAGGTGAGCGGCGTCGGGACACTGCGCAATCCGGTGATCGACGATGAGCACTGAGCGGCCCGCGGCGCTCGCGCCCCTCGAGCTGCCGATGCGCCGCTTTGGTCATTCTCTGCCGATGGCGCTGCTGCGCGCGCGCGAGGCCGTGATGCGGCATTTCCGACCCGGGCTGCGCGCCCACCAGGTGACCGAGCAGCAGTGGCGGCTGCTGCGCGCGCTCGCCGGGCATGCGGGGCTCGAGGTGACGGAGCTCGCATCACGCACCTGCCTGCTCGCCCCGAGCGTCTCGCGCATCCTGCCCGACCTCGAGGCGCGCGGTCTCATCGCGCGGCGCCCAGTGGCCTGCGACCTGCGCCGCTCGCAGGTGGCGCTGACGCCGGCCGGCCTGCGGCTGCTCGCGGCGCACGCCCCGCAGTCCGAGTGCGTGTACCAGGCGCTCGAGGAGCGCTTCGGCGCCGCGCGGCTGCAGCAGCTGCTGCAGCTGCTGCACGAGCTCGAGCAGGCGGCCGACGATCTGCAGCGCGCCCCGCGGCCGATGAGGTAGGCTCTCGCCATGAGCCTCTATCACGTGCAGAAGCTGCTCTATCAGCTCAATCGCGACCCGGCGGTGCGCCAGCGCTACGAGCAGGGCTTCGAGGCGCTGCTCGCCGAGTACGAGCTCACGGCCGAGGAGCTGCATGCGATCCGCCAGCCCGATATCGGGTTGCTCTACGTCATGGGCGTCAACGGACAGATTCTGATGCACTACGCCGCGCTGCGCGGCTTCGAATGGGACCGCTACATCGAGGCGATGCGCGAGGGCGAGCGCCGCTACGGCCCGGTGCGCACCGGGCTGTATGTACGGGCTGGAGAGCGCTCATGAGCCTGGTGTTTGCGGGCGCGTGCAGCCACGCACCCGGCATTACCGGCCGCGCGCAGCGCGCCGACCCCCAGCTGCGCGATGCGTTCTACGCAAGTCTCGAGCGCATGCGAGAGGCACTCGACAGGGCACGCCCGGACGCGCTGGTTGTCATCGGCGCCGAGCATTTCGCCAACTTCTTCATGAACAACATGCCCTCGCTGTGCATCGGCATGGCCGACGGCTACGAGGGGCCGATCGAGGACGAGGCGTGGCTCGGCATTCGCCACACGCGGGTACCGGGCGCCGCGGAGCTCTCCCAGCGACTCATCACCGAGATGATGCAGGAGGTGGATCTCGCCTACGCGCAGGAGTGGCGATTCGACCACGGCATCATGGTGCCGCTGCACTTCCTCACGCCGCGCTATCACTTGCCGGTGATCCCCGTGAACATCAATTGCCAGGGGCCGCCGCTCATTCCGCTCGCCCGCTGCTGGGCCTTCGGACGCGCCCTGCGGCATGCGTGCGAGCGCCAGCCCGAGCGCATCGCGGTGATCGCCACGGGCGGCATCTCGCATTGGCCGGCAACCCCCGACTCCGGCAAGATCAACGAGGCGTGGGATCGGGCCTTTCTCGAGAAATTCCTCGCCAATCGCCGCCAGGAGCTGCTCGCCTATACCGATGAGCAGACCCACCGCGAGGCGGGCCAGGGGGGCTTCGAGATCCGCACCTTCATCGCGCTCGCCGGCTGCACCGAGGGCAGCCGCGGTGAGCTGTGGTTCTATGCGCCCATTCCCATCTTCGCGGTCGGCTGCACCGTGGCAGTGATCCCGATCGTCCCACTCGCCGAGCACGCCGCGTGAGCGAGCCGGCGCCCTTCGAGGTCTACGCCATCCGCTACGCCACGGTCGAGCGCCGCGCGGCCGAGAACTTCATCGGCGGCGATCCGCACGAGACCGCCACGCGCATGGATTATTTCGTATGGCTCGCGCGCCGTCAGGACGAGCTCTTCGTGATCGACACGGGCTTCAACGCGCAGGCGGCGCAGCGTCGTCGGCGCCATTTCCTGCGCTCCCCGGTCGAGGGTCTACGCCTGCTGGGCGTCGCGGCCGAGGAGGTGTGCGAGGTCATCGTCACGCACCTGCACTACGATCACATCGGCAACTTCGAGCTGTTTCCGCGCGCGCGCTTTCACCTGCAGGACCGCGAGCTCGCGTACGCCACGGGGCGCTACATGGCGCTGCCCTTCTTTGCGTATGCCTATGAGCTCGAGGAGGTGCTCGCCATGGTGCGCAACGTCTACGCGGGGCGGGTCGTCTTTCATGCCGGGGACGCCGACCTCGTGCCGGGGCTGTCCGTGCACCTGATCGGCGGGCATACACAGGGGCTGCAGGTGGTGCGGGTATGGACGCGGGTCGGCTGGCTGGTGCTCGCCTCCGATGCGAGCCACTACGCGGCGAACATGGACACGGGCCGCCCGTTTCCCGTGGTCGCGGATGTCACCGCCATGGTCGATGGCTGGCAGCGCCTGCGCGAGCTCGCCAGTGCCCCGCAGCACATCGTGCCCGGGCACGATCCGGCGGTGATGCAGCGCTATCGCGCGCCGCATCCGAGCCTGCACGACATCGCCGTGCGGCTCGACGCCGAGCCGGCGGCCTGAGCCTTGCGTCCCTCGAGGAGCATGCGCCTGCCGTGAAACTCCTCTCCGCGGACAACAGCGAGCTCATGCGCATCGAGGCCATCGAGCGCAGCGGCAACGATCTTCTCATCCGCGGCAAGGTTTTCGGCGCCATGCCGATGACGGCGAAGCTGCGCCCCCAAGAAGCTCGTCAGGCGCTGCGCCTGCTCAGCCCGCGGCTGCTGCTGTTTCTGCTGACCCTGCCCTTCCGGCGCGGCGGCTGAGGCTCCGGCCGCGCGCCGCGCCAGCGAACGCCCATGGCCGAGCGCATCGAGGGTGTGATCGTGAGCGGCGCCGGGCCCGTCGGGCTGGTGAGCGCGCTCAAGCTCGCGCGCGCGGGAGTTCGCGTGCTGGTCGTCGATGAGGCACCGCAGATCATTCAGCAGCCGCGCGCGGTGGTCTACCACTCCCCGATCGTCGAGCGTCTGGCGGCGCTCGACCTGCTGCCGGATCTGCAGCGGGTCGGTGTCATGAAGCAGGGCTATCACTACTGGAACCTGCGCCACGAGTTGCTGGCGCAGATCAGCATGGAGGTGCTGCATCCCGAGGACACGGCCTACCCCTACAACCTGCATGTGGCGCAGCCGCTGCTCGCACGGATCATTCTCGAGCACTTCCTGCGCCTGCCCGGCGCGGAGGTACGCTGGCAGCATCGCGTGCGCGCGCTCGCGCAGGACGAGCGCTCCGTGACGCTGACCGTCGATACTCCGGAGGGCGCGCGCGAGCTGCGCTCTGGCTGGGTCATCGGTGCGGACGGCGCGCACAGCGGCGTGCGCAGCGCGCTCGGGCTCACCCTCGAGGGCATCACCTGGCCGGAATGGTTCGTCGCCACCGACGTGCGCTTCGAGTTCGAAGCTCACGGCTTCGGGCTCTCGAACGTCGTCATCGACCCGAAGCACTGGGCGATCATCCCGAAGATCGACGGCAGCGGCCTGTGGCGCTGCACGTACCGGGAGGAGCCGGGCATGCCGATCGAGGCGGTGCGCACCCGGCTCCCCGAGCGCTATCGCCTGTTCGCCCCGGGGCTCGAGGAGTGCGTGCCGGAAGCGCTCTCGCCCTATCGTGTGCACGATCGCTGCGCCGCGCGCTTTCGTGTCGGCCGTGCGCTGCTCGCCGGGGATGCCGCGCACCTCGTCAATCCGATTGGCGGACTCGGGCTCACCGGAGGGCTGCTCGATGCGGTGCCGCTCGCCGATGCGCTGCTCGCGGTCATTCAGGGGACGCGCAGCGAGCGGGTCCTCGATGCCTACGCGCAGGAGCGGCGCCGGATATTCCTGGAGGTGACCTCGCCCACCGCGCAGGAGAATCGGCGCCGTGCCAGCGAGCGCGACCCGAGCCGTCACGCCGCCGATCTCGAGCGGCTGCGCCGCCTGCAGCAGCATCCCGAACTCGCCCGCGAGGCGCTCCTCGGGGTCTTCAAGCTCGTCGGC
>DATJSR010000065.1:0-3127 GCA_035504015.1 Steroidobacteraceae bacterium | reverse complement strand
AGGCGTTGGAATGCTCCTGGACGATCCGTGCAACCTCCTCCGTCGTGAGCTTCTCCATCGTCTTCAGCGGCCGGTATACGCGCCGCCCGCCCTTGACGGCCTTGCCGTCCTTGCCCTTGGGAGCGGGGATAGGATCGCCCGAGTAGTCGCCGAATTTCTCGAAGCGGGCAGTCTGGCCCACGATGTCGCCCCGCCCTGCGAAGAGGTAGTAGTGCAGGTTGTCGCCTTCGTCGAAGCCGAGCCGCACGCCCATCTGCCGGCTGCGGTTCATGTCGATCACGTAGGCGGTGAAGGTGCCTGAGAACTCGCATTCCGTGCGGGTGTAGAGGAAGAAGTCGTTGTCGAGCTTGACGTAGTCCGAGGGTCCGCAGAAGCCAAGCTCCCCGCCCGTGCGCGTGAGCTCCACGAAATGCGAATACCCCGCGGATGGATAGTACTCGAGCGTCTCCATGCCGTTGTCTTGCCGCCAGTGATAGGCCCGGCCTTCCAGGCGGTCGGTGTACTGGTGCCGCTCCTTGGGCGAAGGACCGCCGTGGGTGTTGACATAGCCGAAGTAGATCTGGCGCTGGACCTCGCGGTTGTCCTCGTAGCCGCTGAACCACAGCTCGATCACGGTCGCAAGCTTGCTGTGGCGGTCGATGACGACCGTGTAGCCGCGCTGCGTCCCCGGGATCATGTGGGTGAACAGACACAGCCGGTCCGTCTCCAGCGCCCCGAAGCCGCCACTCACGGCCTTGCCACCGTTCTCTGCCAACGTTAGCTTGGTGTTGCTCGCGAACTTGTAGAGGAGCGCCGGGCCGTCATCGGTGACGATGCTCAAGGTGTCGCCGGCGAAATCCGTGGCGAGCGGCCCTGCGCTCGTGGGTCCATGCTGGGCGACCGGTGCGAGCTTGGCGGCGATCTGCTCCTCGCTGAGCTTGGTGTAAGCGATGCGGTGCATCGGCTTCTTCGGATACGGAGTTCCCGGCATGCGTCATTCCCCCTGGCGATAGGCGCGCGCGAGTGTTCCCTCGCGCGTCGCAATGGGCAGCAGCGTCGGATAGAACTGCACGAAGGTGGTATCCACCGCCGCGTGGGCGGCGTGACAGGAATAGCAGTCCGCGGTGTGCGGAATCAGCTTGCCGGTGCGCTGGTCATCAAAGCTGATGAATGCCCATTTGTCGGCGAAGTGCTTTTCATCCTTGACGTGTACTTCCACGCCCACGACCTTCTCGTCCTGATAGTTGCCGGCGCGATTGATGGAGCCGCGAGCGCGCGCTGCGCGCACCTCCAGCACGAGCATCGTTCCATCGCGCCACGTACCGGTCTTCAGGAAATGCCGGTAGCTATCGGGATCGACGAACACGTTGTCGAACACATGATGCCCGGCCTGCGGCGCGGCGCGATAGCTCATGTCGAATCCGCTGCTCAGGTACACCCATTCGCGATAATGCTCGGGAAACACGCGCCCTGCCTCGCTGGTGGCAGTGCTCGCCGCGGGCACCTGCGCCTGGCTCGATACCATCGATGAGAGCAGACAAAGCACGGGCAGCGAGGCGACAATCGTGCTGATGCGAATCATGGGTGCAAGACTATCATTTCAGGATCCCCGCCACCGATCGAACGGCGGCGGGGAGCTGGCAGGATCATGAGCAGCGAGTTGGCCGCCGCGGACGGACTCGATCGCGAGAGCCTGCAGCGCCTGTCGCGCCGCTCGAATGCACGCGGACTGGCGCAGCTCGCGGCTCATGTGGCCATTCTGGGCGCCACGGCCTGCCTCGTCTGGGTGAGCCGCGGCCCCTGGATCGTCCTCGCGCTCGTGCCCTATGGCGTGGTCCTCAATTTCCTGTTCTGCGCCCTGCACGAGAGCGTGCATCGCACCGCCTTCGACAGCCGCCGGCTCAACGACTCGGTGGCATGGATCGCCGGCGCCGTGCTGCTGCTGCCGCCCGAGTTCTTTCGCGCGTTCCATTTTGCGCACCATCGCTTCACACAGGATCCCGAGCGCGACCCCGAGCTTGCCCAGCCGCCGCCCGCGACACCGACGCAGTACCTCTGGCGGGTGAGCGGCATCCCCAACTGGAGCCGGCGGCTGTCCACCACGCTACGCCATGCGCTCACGGGCAGAGTGCGCGAGCCGTTCGTTGCCCCTGCCAAGCACCCGACAATCGTTCGCGAGGCACGTTGGCTGTGGCTCAGCTACGCGGCGGTGCTCGCGCTCTCGATCGCCTTCCGCTCCACTGCGGCGCTCACGTATTGGGTCGTGCCGGTGCTGCTCGGGCAGCCGTTCCTGCGCGCCTATCTGCTCTCCGAGCACCTCGGCTGCCCGATGGTGCCCGACATGTACGCCAATACCCGCACCACCTACACCAACGCCGCCGTGCGCCTCATCACCTGGCAGATGCCGTTCCATGCCGAGCACCACGTCTTTCCGGCGGTTCCGTTTCACCGCCTCGGGCAGCTCAATGCGCTGCTCCGTCAGCGTCTGCGCGTCACGGCCCCCGGCTATATCGCCCTGCACGTCGCGTTACTGCGGCAGCTGCGCTCCCGATCCCGAAGGCCATGAGCCGCGCCCTCGCGAGGGCCATAAGCCTCGCTCCCGCGCCCAAGGACCTCGCTGGACGTGCCGCCGCTGCGGTCGGCGCAATCTCACCCCAATCCACAGGAGCGCAGCGCCTCGCGAAGCCGCGCTATCTCCGCGACCGTGTTGTAGTGCACGAGCGAGACGCGCACGGCGCCGCTCTCGAATGGCAGGCCGAGGCGCTGCATCAGGCTCGGGGAATACATGTGACCGTCGCGAATGCCGATGCCTGCATCGGCTGCGGCGATCGTGACCACCGCAGGCGGGACGCCCGGCAGATTGAAGCACACGGTGGGTACGCGCTCGGCAAGGCGCGCGTCATCGCAGATCCCGTAAATGTCCGCACCGGCATCGCGCAGCACTCGCAGCAGCTCGCGCGACAAGCCTTGCTCGTAGGCTTGAATCCCACTCATGGCGAGGCGGAGGTCCTCCCACGAGCAGTCGTCGGGATCACGCGGAGCGCTGCGGCCGGCGAGCGTGCGCCCCAGCAGCCCGAGGTAGTCGATCGCCGCCGCCATGCCCGCCACGTTCTCGTAGACGAAGGTTCCCGCCTCGATCTTCCCCGGT
>DATJSR010000064.1:0-2308 GCA_035504015.1 Steroidobacteraceae bacterium | reverse complement strand
TCTCCTGGGCCTCGCACGAGGATACCGGCCCCTATCACGGTTGGGTCCTGGGTTATCAGTACAGCGCCACCGCAGCGTGGGCCAATCCGCTGTACGTCTACTGCGACACGCCGAATGGTGCGGCGGGTGGCATCTGGATGTCGGGCGGTGCGCCTGCGTTCGATTCCAGCGGCAACCTTTACCTGATCACGGGCAACGGCACTTTCGATGCCAACGAGACGAGCACGCCGAACACCGACTTCGGCGATTCGCTCCTGCAGCTGAGCAGCACGCTGTCCGAGCAGCAGTATTTCACCCCCTCCGATCAGGCGACCGATGCCGCCGACGACAAGGACTTCGGCGCGGGCGGTGCGACAGTGCTCGTGGATCTGCCGAGCGGCAGCCCCGTCACCCATCTGGTGATGGGCGGCGGCAAGGACGGGAATCTGTACATTCTCAATCGGGATGCGCTCGGCGGCTACGACGACGGCTCCACCCCTGTCGCCTGGCAGGAGATCACCGGCATCGGCGGCCTCTTCGCCACGGGCGCGTACTGGAACGACGAGTTCTACATCGTGACGGCGAGCGGCTCGCTCAGAAACTATCAACTGAGCACCAGCACGGGGATGTTCAGCTTGCAGGGCACCGCCACCTCCCCGGCGAGCTACGGCTGGCCGGGAGCAAGCCCCTCGGTGAGCTCCAGCGGCACGGGCAACGGCATCGTCTGGGCGCTCGGCGACCACCTCTATTGCACCGCCCAGGCAAGTGGCTGCGGACCCTCGGTGCTGTACGCCTACGATGCGACCAATGTCGGCACGCAGCTCTACAACAGCTCTATGGCGAGCGCTGATGCCGCGGGCAACGCAGTCAAGTTCACCGTTCCGACGGTAGCCAACGGCAAGGTCTACGTCGGCACGCGCGGCAACAACACTGGCGGCGCCGAGAGCTCCACGAGCACGCCCGGCGAGCTCGATGTGTACGGCTTGTTGCCGAGCGTATCGGCCAGCTCCGCCGTGGCGCATCACGCGCGGCGCCGGGTGAGTGCGCCTGCCGCGGCAGCACCGGCGCAGTCAACGCCGATTCCGACTCACCGGAGCAAACAGCAGGGCGTGCCACAGAGCACCTCACCCTGAGACACCCGGTGCGAGCGGACGGCGGCCCGGTTCGCGGAGGATTCAGTGGGGCCAGCGCGGCGCGTGGCGCCGGAAGCGACAGTGCAGCAGCTCCTGAGCGGCTCCGGGGCTCACCGGCTGCTGTGCCAACCCGTGACCGGTGAGCTCGAACTGCGAGCCGAGCTCCGCCGGCAGCGTCTGGATGCTGTAGCGGCGCACGGGATGTCCTGCCAGCTCGTGCGGACCGTTCGGTCCTGAGGTCATCAGTACCAGATAGCCTTCCGGGCGCAGCGCCTGCTGAACCGTCTCGACGTAGCGCTGGCGCTCCTCCGGGTGCAGCAGACACTGAAAGACGCTCGCATCGTGCCAGAGCGCATAGCGGCGCTGCGGTCGAAACTCGGCTGGGCCCAGAGGCACGAGCTGCACGCAGTCGGCGCGATCGCCCAAGCGTGCGCGCAGCTGCTCGAGCGCCTCGGGCGATGGCCGCAGCATGGTGATGTCGCGGTAGCCGGCGGCGAGGAGCCGCTCCACGAGCGTGGGGTCGCCACTTGCTTCGACGATGGGGTCCTCGGGTGCGATACCGCAACCGCGGATCAGCTCTAGCGAGCGAGCGCACAGCCACTGGGGCGAAGCAGCCTCCTGCTGCGCCTTTTGCGCCGTCCTCGCCGCAAGCGATGCGGACTGCTCAGCTCCCGTTCCCGCCATGGCTCATCCCTCGCCGAGCGCTGCTGCAGAAGATTACTCCTGCTCTCTTGCCCTCGCATGACTCATCCTCACCCACGGGCACGCCGCGTCGATACGCGGTAATGCGTATCTCACAGCAGACTCGAGCCGAGAAACAGCGCCGAGGCGGCCGCCATCACGAGCAGCGCGATCCAGCCGAGCGCGCGCACGATCCGGCCGATCCCGAAGCGCCGGCGCCCCTCGCGCGAGGACACCAGCAGCATCATCGCGAGCATGATCGGCACCGCCACGATCCCATTGACCACGGCCGTCCAGAACAGCAGCGCAACCACATTGATGTGAGTGATCGCGAGCGCCGCGCCCCCGAGCGTCGCCACGGCGATCAGCGCATAGAAGCCCCGGGCACGATGCGCGGGCAGCTCGAGGCTGCCGCGCACGTGGAAAGTCTCCGCAATGGCGTAAGCCGCGGAGCCCGCCAGCACCGGTACCGCGAGCAGTCCCGTGCTGATGATACCGCCGGCGAAGAGCAGGAA
>DATJSR010000063.1:0-5313 GCA_035504015.1 Steroidobacteraceae bacterium | reverse complement strand
GGCGAGGTGCTGCTGATCGCACCGGAGGTGGTCGCGGAGCTGGTACAGATCGATCCGGAGGTGAGCGACGCTCTGCTGCCGGCCTTCGCCGCACGGCGCCTGATGTTGATGCGACGCCAGCAGGGGACCCTCACGCTCGTGGGACCGGCGGGCGCTGCTCGGCTGCAAGGACTGCTGCAGTACGCGGAGCGCAATCGCATCCCGTATCGCTGGCTGGACCCTACCGATCCTGCGCAGAGGCGCGAGATTCCCGAGCGCGCCGCGGACGGCACCGGCGTCAAGGTCGTGGTCCGGGGTCGACACGTGTTGCGCGAGCCTTCGGTCGCCGAAGTGGCACGCGCTCTGGGCCTGGAGCTCGCGGCGAGCCACACTGAGCCGGTGGACCTCATCATCGCGGGAGCGGGACCGGCGGGTTTCTCGGCGGCGGTCTACGGCGCCTCCGAGGGCTTGCAGACGATACTCTTCGACGACGTGGCGATCGGCGGCCAATCCGCTGCCTCTTCGCGAATCGAGAATTTTTTGGGCTTTCCCACGGGCGTCTCAGGTGCGGACCTCGCCTTCCGCGCCGAGCTGCAGGCAATCAAGTTCGGCGCCCGTGTCGCGGTGCCGCGCCGGGCAGAGCAGCTTCGCCCGAGCGATCGCCCCGGCTACTACGAGATCTCTCTCAACGATGGCAGCAAGATGCTCGGGCGATCGGTGGTCATCGCAACGGGGGCCCGTTACCGCAAGCTCGGGGTGCCCGCAGAGGAGCGCTTCCAGGGTGTCGGTCTCTACTATGCGGCCACGGAGCTCGAGGCCCGCAGCTGCAAGGACCAGGAGGTCGTCGTGGTCGGTGGGGGTAATTCGGCAGGCCAGGCTGCGATGTTTCTCGCCTCGCGCGCATCCTGCGTGAGACTGGTTCACCGCGGTCGCGACCTCGCGGACAGCATGTCCCAGTACCTCGTCGAGCGGCTGCGTTACGCCACCAACGTCAGCATCGAGACGCGCTCGCAGGTGGTTGAGCTCTCCGGCGACGACCGCCTCCGAACCCTCCGAATACGCGCGAGCGATGGCACCACCGTCAAGCGCGCGGTGTGCGGGCTCTTCGTCATGATCGGCGCGGATCCTTGCACCGGATGGCTCAAAGGCGCCGTGCGGCTCGATGATCGGGGCTTCGTGCTCACGGGAGAGGACTGCGGCGCAGAGGCGGCCGTGCCCTTCAGCGTGTTTCAGACGAGCCTGCCAGGGGTATTCGCGGTGGGGGATGTGCGCGCGGGCTCGGTGAAGCGGGTGGCCTCCGCCGTCGGTGAGGGATCGGTCGTCGTTCAGGCGATTCACGCGCGGCTCGCCTCACTGCGACGGGCCGAGGCCCGCGGGCCCGCAACACTCTAGCGCTCACCGCCATGAGCGCGACAGGCAGCGGGCGCGCCCTGCTTCGACCGCTCGACCGTGCCCGCGACCACATCCGTGGCGGAGAGCGCACCGACCGACCGCTCACGCTGCTGTTCTTCGGGGACTATCTCTGTCCCTATTGCCGCCGGCTGGGACAGGTGCTGGAGCGGCTTCGAGCTGCCCTGGGTGAGCAACTCGTCGTGGCCTTCCGGCATTTTCCGAACCAGCGCGCCCACCCGGGCGCCATCCTCATCTCGGTCGGCGCGGAGGCAGCCGCGCGGCAGGGCCGATTCTGGCAGATGCATGACGCCCTGTACGCGCATCCCCTGCCCATCGATGAGCAGGCATTGCTCGAGATCGCCGCATCGCTCGGCCTGGACATGCAAAGGTTTCGTGCCGATCTGCAAGATCCTGCGCTCAGAGAGCGCGTGGAAGCGGATATCGCGGATGGTCGGCGAAACGGAGTGAGCGGTACGCCGACCATCTTCATCGATGGCACGCGCTACGACGGCGCCTGGGACTTCTACTCGATGCTGGAGGCGCTCCAACCGCCCGTGGGAGCCCAGCTCAAGCGCACTGCGCGGGCGTTCGCGAACCTTCCGGCATCCGCCGGTATCGCCTTGATGCTCGCCGCGCTGCTCGCCATCCTCTGCGCCAACAGTCCTTTGGCGGACGCCTATCAACGCCTGGTGGGCACGCCAGTGGGCGTCGGTCCGGCCACGGGCATGCTCTCGATGAGTATCGGGGCGTGGTGCTCAGAGGGACTGCTCGCCATCTTCTTCCTCATCCTCGGACTCGAGATTCGTCGCGAGATGACGGGAGGTTCCCTGGCGAGCTGGAAGTGCGCCTCGGCACCTTTGGTGGCTGCGATCGGAGGCATCATCGTCCCGGCGCTGCTCTATCTGCTGCTCAACCAGGGTGCCACCGCGGCCGGCTGGTCGGTGCCCGCGGACACCGGCGTCGCCTTCACCCTGGGGGCCCTCGCCCTCTTTGGCACGAGAGCCTCCGCCGGGCTCAAAGTCTTCGTCGCAGCCTACGCGGTGGCGGACGACATCCTCTCCATCCTCATTCTCGGGATCTTCTACCCGCACAGCGTTCATCTGCTGTGGTTGACCGCAGGCGCCGGCGCCATCGCAGCGCTCGCGATATTCAATCGCTGGCGGGTTTACGCCATCTGGCCCTACCTTCTGGCGACAGTGGGCTTGTGGCTCGCGCTGCATCTGGCCGGGGTGAGCGGCGCACTGAGCGGCATCGCCCTCGCGGCAATGCTGCCTCGACGCCCCGCACCGATGTCGGGCCCGCTGCTCGCGCAGGCGGCCACCGCCCTTGCGGCGCTCGAGCACGCCGAGAACGAGCTCTTGCACCAGGAAAGCTCGCGCGAGCGCTTGCAGCAGCAGCCCATCTGGGAATGGGCGAGCAGGAACCTCTCTGCGGCGGCCGAGCGGCTGGTATCGCCGGCGGAGCGCGCGGAACGAGCCGTGGAGCCGTGGTCGACCTACCTGGTGCTGCCCGTGTTTGCGTTCACGGCAGCCGGAATCCCGCTCGTCGCCGATATCGCCGTGCCGCACGCGTCTGCGGTGTTTGCAGGCGTTGCGCTCGGTTTCGCACTCGGCAAGCCGCTCGGCATTGCGGTGACGAGCTGGGCCGCCACGAAGGCGAGATTCGCCACGCTGCCGCCCGATACCACCCCGATGTCGTTTCTCGGCGCGAGCTTTCTCTGCGGTATCGGGGACCCGCTGTCGCTGCTCATGGCCGATGAGGCGTTTCACGGGGACGCCTATTCCGCCATCGCCAAGATCGGGGTACTGGCAGGATCGGCGCTCGCGGCCACGCTGGGCGCCACACTGCTCGTGTTGAGCCATGCGCCTCGCTCGGTTGCCGACCCCGTGCAAGGAAGCGCTGAGGCCTAGCGGGCTACGCGGGTGCGGCGTGTGACGCTGCCAGGCGCAACTCCTCGGGCACTGACGCGCAAGGGATGTTCAACCGCGAGCACGGCTGCACAAGAATCCGCCCCGGAGCGCATCTAATCTGAGGCTGTACCGATGGCGAGACTTTGCGGCTTGCGCGAGGTCGCCTCCCCATGAGCAACCGAAGGAACCCTCTTATGATGCGCCAGATCACTGTCTCCCTGGTTGGCTGCGCGCTGCTGGCGGCAGCTGCGTTTGCGGATGATGCGCCGACCAACACGGCCGCGGACGAGCCGGACGCTACCGTCGATTTCACGGGTGGCAGTATCGCCGCCGGCATCGGTTATGTATGGGGTCACGGCGATCTCATCTACAAAGGTCACAAGCACGAGTTCAAGCTCTCTGGCCTGTCGGTGGTCGATGTGGGCGCAGCACGTCTCACGGGGAGCGGTGTGGTGTATCACCTGAACAACCTCAGCGATTTTGACGGCAATTACACGGCGGTGACCGCCGGTTTGACCGTAGCGGGTGGTGCCTCCGCGGCGGTTCTGCGCAACGAGCATGGTGTCGTGATCAAGCTGGTCTCGAGCACCGAGGGGCTGCGATTCAACCTCTCGGCCAACGGCATTGGCATCAAGCTCAGAGGTTCTTGATTTCGAGGCAGGCGGGGCACCGGTGGGCTTGCCGCCACCGGTGCCACTGCCTCATCCGGCCGATCGGGCGTCCACGGTAGCCGGCCGCTGATCTCTCTCTACAGATCGAGCGTCTCGTCCCTGCGCCACTCGAGCGCCCGGGCAACCGCTTCGGTGCGCGTGCGAGCTTCGAGCTTGCGGTACACAGACTCGAGATGGAACTTGACGGTGTGCAGCGAGATGCCGAGCCGGCGCGCGATCGATTTATTGGTGAGGCCGTCGGCGAGCGCATCGAGCACTTGAGTCTCACGCGGCGTGAGGATGGGCCGCACGCCGTCATCGGGCGCGGAGTGAAAGCCCGACGGCCCCATCAGGCGCGGGCGATCGATGAGGCTCGCGTCGCAAAGCACGGCATCGGCTGGCTCTTCGGCCTCGGCCACGGTGTGACCAGCCATCTCCACCAGCTCCCTCAGTGCACGGCGCCGCTCGGCATCGGGCGCGCGGATCGCCACGCGCAGCCGACGCGAGCGGTTGGTGGCGGCAGCCCCGCTCACCCGGCTGGCCGCTCGCTGATCGACACTTGGAGGGTCATGACGCTACCACCGCGAATCACCTGTAGCACGCTGCGCCGGCCGATGCTCTCGCCGCCCAACTGCGCCGCGAGCCCGCGAATTCCCGCAGGCGAGCGGCCGTCGATGGACACAATGATGTCGCCAGCAACCACGCCCGCCTCGGCGGCGGGGCCGCCCTCACTCAACGACATCACCATCAGGCCGACCGCCCCACCCGCGGCCTGGCGCAGCTCATCGGGTACCTGAACCGGGCGTAGCGAGACGCCTAGCCAGCCTCGTGGCACGTGTCCCCGCTCGATGAGGACGGGCGCTACGCGCTCAACGGTGGCGGCCGGAATGAGGAGGATCTGTCCGCGAGGGCCGAAGGTTGAGAATCCGAGCCATGCGCCGCTGGTATCGAACACCGGTCCGCCCTCCTCGCTCGGGGCGAGGCGTAGATCCAGCTGCACACGAGCATCGAGACGACCGCCGCGCAGACTGCGCCACTCGGGTCCCACGGCGTTGACGACACCCACTCGTACGCTACAGGCGCCACGCATGTCGCAGCCGAGCGCCATGACGAGCATGCCGAGTCGCGCAGGCATCGCCGGGGGTGCTGCGGCAGCACTCGACTTCTCGAGCCTGAGTACCGCGATATTGGTCCCCGGATCGCGCCCGACAAGCTTGGCGGCGGCCATCTGGCCATCGGCCCCGATGACCTCGAAGGCCTCGTGCTCGGGCAGGGATTGCTCGGAGGCGATGAGCACATCGGGCTGCCACAGCGTCGCGGCCCGATGGCCTCCGTCGGGCAGTCTCAGCGCCGCGACACTGGCGCAACCGGCCGAGACTCGG
>DATJSR010000062.1:0-5965 GCA_035504015.1 Steroidobacteraceae bacterium | reverse complement strand
CGCAGCTGCCGCAGCTGCATGCTGATGAACCACTGCGGCGTTGCGCGAAAGATGATCGGCGTCTTGTGACGCCAGCAGTGCGGATAGCTGTGGCGGTAGGACTCGTGGTGCAGCAACCGCCCGCGCTCGGCGAGCGTGCGCACGATCACCGGGTTCGCCTCCTCGACCTTGAGCCCGCCCACGAGCGGGGTGTCCGGCAGGAAGCGCCCATCGCCTGCGACCGGATTGCTGACGGGGAGGCCATAGCGCTGGCCCACGATGAAGTCATCGTGGCCATGCCCCGGCGCGGTGTGCACCGCGCCGGTACCTGCATCGAGCGTCACGTGCTCTCCGAGGATCACGGGGACGGCGCGCGGCTGAAAGGGGTGCTCGAGTTGCAGGCCCTCGAGCGCCTGGCCCGTGGCCCGTCCCAGCACGCGCGTGGCCACGAGCCCGTAGCGCTTCAGGCACGCGTCGAGCAGCTCCGCCGCGAGCAGCAGATGGTGATGCTCCTCGCCACGGCTCGCCTGCACCAGCAGGTACTCGAAGCTCGCCCGAAGCGTCACGGCCTGATTCGCCGGCAGCGTCCACGGCGTCGTCGTCCAGATCACCATATCGACGGGCGCAGCGCCGAGCGTGCCTGGCGCGAGATTCAGGCGCCGCTCGAGCTCGGCGTTGTTCACCACGCGAAAGGCCACATCGATCGCAGTCGAGGTGCGATCCTCGTACTCGACCTCCGCCTCGGCGAGCGCGGAGCGGCACTCCGTGCACCAGTGCACGGGCTTCACGCCCTGATAGATGTGCCCGCCGCCGAGAATGCGCCCGAGCGCGCGGATTTGCTGCGCCTCGTAGCGGGGGTCCATGGTCAAGTAGGGATGACTCCAGTCGCCGAGCACGCCCAGGCGCTTGAAGTCGGACCGCTGCAGCTCGATCTGCTCGGCCGCATAGGCGCGGCACGCCGCTCGAAAAGCCGCCGCGTCGAGCTTCTGCCCGGGTCGCCCGTGCTTCTTCTCCACCTGCTGCTCGATCGGCAGCCCGTGGCAATCCCACCCCGGGACATAGGGCGCATCGAAGCCATCGAGCGTGCGCGACTTGACGATGATGTCTTTCAGGATCTTGTTGAGCGCGTGGCCGATGTGGATGGTGCCGTTCGCATACGGCGGACCATCGTGCAGCACGAAGAGCGGGCGCCCGCGCGAGACGGCCCGAATCCGTCCGTAGAGATCCTCTTTCTCCCAGGCGGCGAGCATCGCCGGCTCACGCCGGGCGAGATCGGCCTTCATCGAAAAGTCGGTCTGCGGCAGGTGGATGGTGTGTTTGTAGTCGGGCACGAATGGATCCAGTCAGGCATTCAGCAGTCAGGCATTCAGCAGTCAGGCACTCAGCACGCGCCGCGCGGCGGCGGCATCGCGGTGCATCTGCTCGACGAGCGCATCGAGGGAGTCGAAGCGCTCTTCCTCGCGCAGCTTCGAGACGAACTCGACATCAATGTCCCGTCCATACAGATTCCCGCTGAAATCGAACACGTGCGCCTCGAGCAGCGGCTCGCGGCCGTTGACCGTCGGCCGCGTCCCGAGGCTTGCGACCCCCGGTAGCGGCTGCGCCGCTGCACGGTGCACCCGCACGGCAAAAATACCTTGCAGCGCCGGCCGCCGCCGCTTCAGACGCAGGTTTGCCGTGGCGAAACCCAGGGTGCGCCCGAGACGGGCCCCCTCGATGACCCGTCCGCTCATGCTGTAGGGACGACCGAGCCAGCGCGCGGCGTGCTGCAGGTCCCCACGGCCAAGCGCCTCGCGAATCCCGCTGCTGCTCACACGCACCCCATCGATCAGCACCGGCTCGACCACATCGACCTCGAATCCGACCCGTGATCCAGCGCGCTGCAGCATCTCCGCCGTCGCCTCCCCGTTGCGGCCGAACCGAAAGTCATGGCCGACGACCACCACCGGCGCGCGCAGCTCGCGGTGCAGCAACTCGACGAAGTCCTGCGCAGAGAGATTGCGCAGGGCCTCGCAGAAGCGCAGCACCCACTGATAGTCGAGTCCACTCGGCTCGAGCAGCCGCCAGCGCTCGCGCCAGGAGGTCAGCCGGGGCGGCGGGTCGGCGGCCGCCAGGTGCTCCCGGGGCAGCGGCTCGAAAGTCATCATCATCGTCGGCCGGCCGAGCCGGGCCCCATGGCCGCCCAGCCGCTCGAGCAGCCTCTGATGGCCCAAGTGCAGCCCGTCGTACGAGCCGATCGTCACGGCACTGCCGCGCTCACCCTCGCGCAGGTTGGCAAATCCACGAATGAGCCTCATGAGCGCAAAACAGGCCGACCCAGGCACTGGCGGTGCGTCAAAGTATAGGGAACTCGCCCGCCCCCCGCTTACGACCCGGGCTGCGACGTTGACAAGGCACGGGGCCCTCCGCAAACTACCGCGCCTTTTTTGGCATACCCGCTCGGAGTCCCCAGGTGGCCAACACCAAGTCGGCAGAGAAAGCCGCTCGACAAGCCGAAAAGCACCGCGCCCGCAACGTGGCGCTGCGCTCGCGCATGCGTCACGCCATCCGCCGGGTGACCGCGGCGGTCGCCGCCGGCAACAAGGCGACGGCGCAATCGACCTACCGCGAGGCCGTTCCGGTCATCGACACGCTGGTGAACAAGCAGATCATCCACCGCAACAAGGCCGACCGTCACAAGAGCCGTCTCGCCGCACGCATCCGCGCGATGAGCTGACGGCGAAGCGGCCGCGGCCGCTTCGCCCTCCCGCCCCTCTGCCTCACTCCAACCCGGGCGTCGGTGCCCTCGCCGATGCTGCTTCGCGCGCCTCGTGCGCGCTGCGATCGAGCTCCTCGAGGGAGCGCATCACGGCCTCGCACAGCTCGCGCGTGCCCTCTCCGGTCGCGGCCGAGATGAGAAAGTGCGGACCCTTGAAGCGCAGGCGGCGCACGATCTGCCGGGCGCGCTGCTCGGCCTCGGGGCCCGGCAGCAGATCGCGCTTGTTGAGGACCAGCCAGCGCGGCCGGCGCGCAAGCTCGGGGCTGAACTTGCGCAGCTCGGCGAGGATCGCCCGCACGTCCTGCACGGGGTCGGCCTCGGCGTCGAGGGGACACATATCCACCACGTGCAGCAGCACGCGGGTGCGCTGCAGGTGGCGCAGGAAGCGTATGCCGAGCCCTGCGCCCTCGGCCGCTCCCTCGATGAGACCCGGAATGTCCGCCATCACGAAGCTGCGGTGCTCACCCACCGCCACCACGCCCAAGTGGGGGTGAAGCGTTGTGAAGGGGTAGTCGGCGACCTTGGGGCGTGCGGCAGAGACTGCACGAATCAGCGTGGACTTTCCGGCATTGGGCATCCCCAGCAGCCCCACATCGGCGATCACCTTGAGCTCGAGCTCCAAGACGCGTTTCTCCCCCGGCAGGCCGGGGCCGAACTGCCGCGGGGAGCGGTTGGTGCTCGACTTGAAGCGGGTATTGCCCCAGCCGCCCTTGCCGCCACGGGCCACGAGGATGCTGTCGCCCACATGGGTGAGGTCGCCGAGCTCCTCACCGGTGTCGGCATCGCGCACCACGGTGCCCGCAGGCACCTTCACGTGCAGATCGCCTCCCGCCGCCCCGGTGCAGCCGCGGCCCGAGCCAGCTACTCCGGACTCGGCCTTGTAGGTTCGCTCCACCCGAAAGTCCGCCAACGTATTGATGCCGGCGATCGCCTGCAGGTAGACGCTGCCGCCATGTCCCCCGTCACCTCCGTCGGGACCGCCATAGGGGACGAACTTCTCGCGACGAAAGCTGACGCTGCCGCGACCGCCATGGCCGGCCTGCACCTTGATACGCGCTTCGTCGACGAACTTCATGATGGCGGATCCGCGGCGGTGGTCGCCGCGTCGCGGGCAGCGCCGCCCGCGTGCCCAGGATAGCGGCCGGCCGGGCGGCCGCTCGGGGAGCCGCGCTCAGGCGGCGGTTTTGGCTGCTTCGGCCGTCTCGGCTTGCGAGCCAGCCTCGGGCACGACGCTCACGAAGAGGCGCTGCTCGGGTCCCTTCTTCTGAAAGACGACCTGACCGCCGACCTTGGCGTACAGTGTATGATCGGTGCCGACACCGACGTTCTCTCCGGCACGCATGGGCGTGCCGCGCTGGCGCACCAGGATGTTGCCCGCCAAGACGTGCTCCCCGCCGAAGCGCTTCACGCCCAGGCGCTTGGAGTGGGAGTCGCGGCCGTTCTTGGTGCTGCCGCCTGCCTTTTTATGTGCCATGTCTGCGATACCTTTTTCAGTGGGCCACTCTCAGCCGGCGCTGATGTCCGTGACCTTCACCTCGGTGAACATCTGGCGGTGATTCTTCTGCCGCAGATAATGCTTGCGCCGCCGGAACTTCACGATGGACACCTTCGCACCCTTGCCGTGCCGCACCACCGTGGCGACCACCTTGCCGCCGCTCACCCGGGGGGTGCCGAGCTTCACATTCGCGCCCTCGCCCACCAGCAGCACCTGGTCGAACTCGACCGTGGCACCGGGCTCGGCGGTGAGCTTTTCGATGCGCAGCACCGCATCCTTGGTGACCCGATATTGCTTTCCGCCGGTGGCAATGACCGCGTACATGATGAATCCTGATGCAAGCAGCTCGCGCCGCGTGCGGCACGAAGGGGCGCGCATTCTACTGGCGGCAGCACCCCGGGTCAAACCGATGATTCCTCAGGCTGCATCGGCACTTACGCGGCGCCCCTTCCCGGTCGGAAGCGTTTCCGGGCAACGCTGCGGCAGGCTACGATGCGGGCGATGAATGCCGTAACCGAAAGCCCCGCCGCCCCGATGACGCTCGAGGAGATCCGGGCGCTGGTGCGGCACGACCTGGCTTCCGTCGATGAGGTGATCCGCTCGCGCCTCAAGAGCTCCGTCCCGCTCATCGACCGCGTGGCCGAGCACATCATCTCCGGCGGCGGCAAGCGCCTGCGCCCACTCCTGGTGGTGCTGGCCGGCCGCGCCTGCGGACGCAGCGGCCACGGGCACGTCGAGGCGGCTGCCTTCATCGAGTTCATCCACACCGCGACGCTCCTGCACGACGACGTGGTCGACGGCTCCTCCATGCGCCGCGGCCGCGACACGGCCAATGAGGTCTTCGGCAATCAGGCAAGCGTGCTGGTCGGGGATTTCGTCTACTCGCGCGCCTTTCAGATGATGGCCTCACTCGATTCCCAGCGCGTGATGGAGATCATGGCGGATGCCACCAACGTGATCGCCGAGGGCGAAGTGCTGCAGCTCATGAATGCGCACGACCCGGATACCACCGAGCAGCGTTATCTCGATGTCATCTACCGCAAGACGGCGCAACTCTTTGAGGCCGGCGCGGAGGTCGCGGCAGTGCTCTCGGACGGCCCGCTCGAGGTGCAGCGCAGCCTCGCCGCCTACGGGCGTCATCTCGGCACCGCGTATCAGCTGGTCGATGACGTGCTCGACTTTCGCTCCAACCCGGCCGAGCGCGGCAAGAACCTGGGGGATGACCTCGCCGAGGGCAAGCCGACCTTGCCGCTGATTCACGCCCTGCGCTACGCCAGCGACCCCGACCGCGCGCTGCTGCGTACCGCCGTCGAGCAAGGCGGCCTCGCGCAGCTCGAGCCCATCATCGCCGCCATCCAGACGAGCGGCGGGCTCGATTACGCCGCCGAGCTCGCCCGGCGCGAGGCGCAGGCGGCACTGCACACCCTCAAAGTGCTACCGGATACGAGCTACAAGCGCGGGCTCGAGGCGCTCGCGCACTTTGCGGTTGAGCACACCACCTGAAGTGCCTCAGAACTCCAGCAGCGTACCCTCGAAGGGCTGCCGCGGTTTGTACAGCTCGAGCCGCTCCTCGAGTGGCTTCGTGTCCCACTGTAGCGACCGAGCGTGCGAGAGCGCGCTCGATTCATCGCGGACGGCGGCCTTGAAGTCGCCGAGATTGGCCTCGGCGCTCGCCCGTATCTCCCAGCTCGAGGGATCCTCGGCATAGAGGTGGCGAAGGCCATCGAGCAGCT
>DATJSR010000061.1:0-5752 GCA_035504015.1 Steroidobacteraceae bacterium | reverse complement strand
GCACCGCCGCGACCGCATCGAGCGCCGCGCTCGGCAAGCTGCAGCAGAGCTACAGCAACCTCGTCTCCGCGCTCGGCGGCTCGAGTGCCGGCAGCGCATCGCTCGACAGCTTTCTGAAGAGCTTCGCCGCCAATCTGGCGGCAGACAACCCCGGCGGGATTCTGCAAGCGCGCGCCTGAGCCGCCGCCACCCGGTACCGGCGCGCCGGACAGGCGCCGCCGAGAGCGCACATTGATCGAGCGCTGCATTGTCGGCGAGACTTGCCGACATGCGCGTGCTGCTGGTCGAGGACGATGCCATGATCGCGGCGGCGGTGAGGACTGCGCTGCTGCAGGACGGCTATGCGGTCGATGCGCTCACCGACGGAGCGAGCGCTGCGGCGGCGCTCGCCGCCACGAGCTACGACATCGTCTTGCTCGATCTGGGCCTGCCCCGGCGCGACGGCCTCGAGGTGCTGCGGGAATGCCGCCAGCGCGGCGATCGTACCCCCGTCATCATCATCACGGCGCGTGACGACGTGCACAGCCGGGTGGCCGGGCTCGATGCGGGCGCCGACGATTACCTCATCAAGCCCTTCGATCTCGACGAGCTCGCGGCTCGCATGCGCTCGGTCCTGCGCCGCGGTGCCGGACGCGGCGAGCCGCTGCTCGAGCACGCCGGCATCCGCCTCAACCCCATCACGCACGAGGTCTCGCGCGACGGCGAGCCGGTGACGCTCTCCGCACGCGAGTACGCGGTGCTCGAGGCACTGCTGCAGCGACCCGGCGCCGTGCTCTCGCGCACGCAGCTCGAGGATCGCCTGTACGGCTGGGGCGAGGAGATCGAAAGCAACGCCGTGGAGGTCTATATCCATTCCTTGCGCCGCAAGTTGGGAAGCGACGCCATCGGCACGCTGCGCGGCGCCGGCTACTATCTGCGCAAGGCCTAGCGGGGCGACTCATGCGATCCATCCGCGCGCGGCTGCTGCTCGGACTGCTGGCGCTCATCGCCCTCACCACTCTCGTCGCCGGCGTCATCACCTATCGGCGCGTGCTGGCAGAGACCTCGAGCCTCTTCGACTACCAGCTGGGGCAGATGGCGCTCTCCTTGCGCGTCGAGGCCGAGATCGCCCCCGGGGCGGTGCCCGAGCAGGCGAGCGACGGCGATTTCTACGTGCAGATCTGGGACCTCTTCGGGCATCGCATCTACGTCTCGCGCCCCGGGCTGCTCATCGATCGGGCGTATCTCGGCTACCGCGACATGCTGCTCGACGGCGAGCGCTGGCGCGTCTACAGCCTGCAGACCGGCGATGCCGTGATTCAGGTCGCGCAACCCTGGCGTGTGCGCGAGCAGCTCGCGCGCATCGCCGCCGTGCGCGTGCTCGTCGGCCTCATTCCGCTGCTGCTGCTGATGGCAGGGGCAGTGGTGTGGATCGTGAGCCGCGGACTCGCGCCGCTGCAGCGCCTGGCCGCAGAAGTCGAGCGTCGCGACGTGCACAGCCTGCGGCCGATCGAAGCGCCATCGCTGCCGCGCGAGGCCGCACCGCTCATCGAGGAGCTCAATCGCCTGCTCGCGCGCCTGTCGGGCGCCTTCGGCAAGCAGCGCGCCTTCGTCGCAGATGCCGCTCACGAGCTGCGCTCACCGCTCACGGCTTTGTCCCTGCAGCTGCAGCTGCTCGATCGGGCGCGCGAGCCGGGCGAGCGCGAGGAGGCGCGCCAGCGTCTCGGCGCAGCGGTCGACCGGGCGATTCATCTGGTGGGACAGCTGCTGACCCTTGCGCGCAACGAGCCGGAAGGCGCCCCGGTGGCGATGCAGCCCGTGCCGCTCGAGAGCTGCGCACGCGAGGGTCTCGCCGATGTGCACGCGCTCGCGCAGCAGCGTGGCATCGAGCTGGAGCTGCAGGCCGAAGCCCCCGTGATGCTCAGTGGCGATGCGGAGGCCCTGCGCGTGCTCGTACGCAATCTGGCCGATAACGCCGTGCGCTACACCCCGAGCGGGGGACGCGTGCTGGTGCGGGTGCGCGCGCCGGCGCCGCTCCGCGGACAGCTGCTGGTGGAGGACACCGGGCCCGGCATACCGGAGGCAGAGCGTGAGCGCGCTTTCGACCGCTTCTACCGTCGCACCGGCGCCGTGGGTGAGGGCAGCGGACTCGGCCTCGCCATCGTCAAGGCGATCGCGGAGCGCCACGGTGCGCGCGTGCGCCTCGGGCAGGCCGGCGAGCGTGGCCTCAGGGTGAGCGTCGATTTTCCTTGAGCCCTCGCCCCCCGGCCGCTCTTAAGGCTGGCTTAAGCCGCGGCGCTCATCCTTCGCGGCATTGCTCCCCTGGACGGAGCCTGAAGGAGTGAGACATGAAACTCAGGAAAGCGACTCTGGTCCTGTCCGCGGGCGGCGCGCTCGCCTGCGGCGCAGTGGCCGGATGGATGAGCCCGACACTGCTGCGATCCGGCGATGCCATTGCGGCACCCCCGGCACAGGCAGCGCCCGACAGTGCGACCGAGGTAGCGCTCGGCACCGCCCCGAACTGGGCGCAGATCGTGCGGCAAAACCGCGCTGCCGTGGTCGGGATCGAAGTCGAAGGCATGCAGCGGGCCGACGAGCAGGACAACGGTGACGACAACGGCAGCGACAACGGCAGCGACAACGGCAACGCCAATCCTTTCGGCGGCGACCAGAATCCCTTCGGCGATGATCCGTTCTTCAAGTTCTTCCGCGGCCTGCCCGGCTTCCCGCATCAGCAGCCGCACGCCATCCCGATGCGTGGCTTGGGCTCGGGCTTCATCGTGCGGGCGGATGGCCTCATCCTCACCAATGCGCACGTGGTGCGCGATGCACAGCACGTGACCGTGACGCTCGCCGACCATCGCGAGTATCGCGCCAAGGTGCTGGGCGTGGACACCTCCACGGATGTGGCGGTGCTCAAGATCAATGCGCAGAACCTGCCCACGGTGCACATGGGCAGCCCCCTGCAGCTGCAGGTCGGCGATTACGTGCTCGCGATCGGCCAGCCCTATGGTCTCGAGGAGACCGCGACCGCAGGCATCGTGAGCGCCAAGGGTCGCTCGTTGCCGGGCAACTCCTACGTGCCTTTCATCCAGACGGACGTGGCGGTCAACCCGGGCAACTCCGGTGGTCCGCTGTTCGATGCGCGCGGCCAGGTCATTGGCATCAATTCGCAGATCTACAGCAACACCGGCGGCTACGAGGGAGTCTCGTTCGCGATCCCGATCGATGTCGCCGTGCGCGATGAGCAGCAGATCCTGAAGAGCGGCAAGGTCGAGCATGCCAAGCTCGGCGTCGAGGTGCAGGGTGTCAACCAGGCGCTCGCCGGCAGCTTTCACCTCTCCGCCCCGAGCGGTGCGCTGATCGCGAAGGTCGAGCCGGACAGCCCGGCGGCCCAGGCGGGACTCAAGACCGGCGATGTGATCCTGAAGTTCGACGGCCAGCCCGTCACGGACGCCGGCACGCTCTCGGCCGAAGTCGGCATGGCAATGCCCGGTCAGAAGGCGCAGCTCGAGGTGTGGCGCGACGGCAAGCCGGTCGAAGTGACCGCGACCCTCGCCAACGCTTCCGAGAAGGGCCCGACGCTGCAGAACGCCTCGGCGGTGGAGCATGCGAAACTCGGTCTGGCGGTGCGACCGCTGACGAGTGACGAGCGCAGCCAGGCCGGCGTGCCCGGCGGTCTGCTCGTCGAGCGTGCGAGCGGACCTGCCGCGGAGGCGGGCATTCAGCCCGGCGATGTGGTGCTCTCCGCCGACGGCACACAGACCAACAGCGTGCAGGCGCTGCGCAACGTGGTCCGGAGCCACAAGGACGCGGTGGCGCTGCTGATCCAGCGGGGCGATCAGCGGATCTTCGTCCCGGTGCAGCTGGGCTGATGAGCTAGATTCAGCGGCCCAAACTGTCCCGAAGGCTCTCGCGTCGAGATGGCGCGAGAGCCTTTTTCAATCCAAGCCGAGTGCAATGAGCACGTTGCCCGGGTAGCCCATCAGGCCGCCGCTGCCGGAGTTGACGTAGAGCATGCCGCCGGCCACGACGGGTCCGGGTCCATCGATGCCGCCGCCATGCGCCGGCACGCCGTTGACGGTCGTGAAGTCCCGGTGGGTGTCGAAGGTCCACAGCAGCTTCCCATCGCTCGTAGCGTAGGCGCGCAGTCCTCCATCGAGGGCGCCGCTCAGCACCGCGCCCGGAATCGCCGTGAGGGCCGCTCCCTGGCCGACCGAGCAGCCGAAGTGGGTCGCGCAAAGCGGTGTCGGTGGAGGCTGACGCCAGGCGGTGGCGCCATCGTTCAGCGCGACCGCGCGCACGCCGCCCGGTGTGGCCAGCACGTCGGCGACACCGAAGAACGCTCGTCCGCCCTCCACCGCCGCTCCCCACTGTCCCCCGAGGCCGCTGCCGTGGCCGAAGCGCACCTTCCAGACGAGCTCACCCTGTCGAGCCGGGTCGAGCGCGAAGGCAAGACCGGATTTCTGAGGCAGCACGAGCAGCTCGCGACCTGCGCCGCGGGTGAGGATCGGCGGTGCGGAGAAGTCGTAGTCCGGTCCGAGCGTCTCGGGGCAGGCCGGATTGCCCTTGTTGTGCGCCTCGCAGCCCATGACCCAAATGTCCTTCGCTAGGAGCTGCTTCGCCCAGCGAATCGCGCCGCTGCGAAGATCGAGTGCGAGCACCGCGTTCGTGGTCGGCTGCGCAGGCTCCGCGTAGCCATTGCCCGTAGAGACATAGAGGAGTCCGCGCCGCACATCGATGGTCGGCGCGGACCAGATGCCCCCGCCTGCCGGGCCGTAGAGCTGCACGCCGTCCTTGGTCTTGGCGCGCGGCTCGCTCGGCGGAACGGTGTAGCTCTTCCACAAGAGCGCGCCGCTACTGCCATCGAGCGCGGAGACGCTGCCGCGGAAGGTGCAGCACGCGTAATCCCCGCGCGCACCGCGACCTTCCTCCGCCACTCCGGAAACGGGCACGTAGACGCGCCCCGCGTACACGGTGGGAGCTCCCGTGATGGCTGCCGCGGGATGCGCATCCAGCTTGCGCACCCAGACCAGATGCCCGGTGGCTGCATCGACGGCGTAGGCATTGGCCTTGCGGTCACCGAAGTAGACGGCCTGATGCTCGCTGCCGTCAGGAGCGCTGTAGGAAGCGAGAGTCAGCGCAGTGGCAACGCCGGCTTGCGCCGTGAAGCTCCAGTAGGTGCAGCCTCTGCGCGCATCGAGTGCGTGGACCTGCCCGTTGTCACTGCCCACGTAGAGCCGGCCATCGACCACCGCGGGTGAGGAGCGGACGCTGGCGACGTTCAGGAAGCCGAAGACCCATTTGACCTTGAGCTGCGGGAGCTGCGCCGCGCGCAGACCGCCCTGCGCCGCAGGCTGATAGCGCGTGTTCGTCAGGCCATTGCCCCAGCGGTTCCAGCCCATCGAGTGCGCCCCGGTGACGCCGGAGGCGCTGCCGAGCGCACCGCCGCTCGCACTCGCGCAGCCAGGCCCGGCCTCGGTCGCCGGATCGGGGGGCTTGCCCCCTGTGATCGGCCGCCCGGTCACGAACTCGGCCACCGCGCGGCGCTCTTCGGGGGACAGCTGCGCCCCCTGCGCCTGCATCTTGCCGTTGGTGAGCGCGTTGACGACCGCCTCCGGGGGATACTGGCTCAGGAGCTCCCGCGGCACCGCGTGGGCGGCGTTGCCGCCCAGAGGGTTGATGCCGGCCTCGGCTCCCATGTCTCTCAGGCCCAGATGACAGCCCGCACAGACGCGGCGGAAGACGGCCTCGCCATCGATGGTGCGCGCGC
>DATJSR010000060.1:0-2771 GCA_035504015.1 Steroidobacteraceae bacterium | reverse complement strand
GCGCGGCGGCTCGTCTGGGCTATGATGGCGAGGACTCTTCGCAGGGCGATGATCTCTGGTGAGCGTGAATCCTCAGGCGCGGGTCGCGATCGTCGGGGGAGGACCCGTCGGCCTCTGCCTGGCCATGGACCTCGCACGTCGCGGTGTGGACTGCCTCGTCATCGAGCGGCGCCACGCCGGCGAGCCACCGAGCGTCAAGTGCAATCACGTCTCTTCCCGAACGATGGAGAGCTTCCGCCGGCTGGGCATCGCCGCTCAGGTGCGTGCGGCGGGGCTGCCCGATGAATATCCAAACGATGTGGTGCTGAGGACTCGCGCGACCGGCTACGAGTTGACGCGAATCCACATCCCGTGCCGGCGCGATCGCTTCAGCGATACCTCCGGACCCGACGGGTGGTGGCCGACCCCCGAGCCTGCCCATCGCATCAATCAGATCTTCCTGGAGCCGGTCCTGTACGCGAGCGCCCGCGCCATGCGCGGTGTGCGGATCATCAACCATGCGGAGTTCGAGGGCTTCGAGCAGGATGCAGCGGGCGTCACCGCGCACGCACGCAATCTCGGCAGCGGCGAGAAGATCGACATCCGGGCGGAGTACCTCATCGGCTGCGAAGGCGGCCGATCGCTCGTGCGCCGCGCCATCGGCGCCACGCTGATCGGAGATGAGGTCATCCAGCGTGTGCAATCGAGCTACATTCGCGCCCCGCAGCTGATCCACCGGGTGACCAAGCCCGACGCCTGGATGAGCTATCTGTACAGCCCCGAGCGGGTGGGCAACCTGATTGCGATCGACGGCCGCGAGACCTGGCTGATCCATAACTACCTGCTGCCGCACGAGACGAGCTTCGCGCAGGTCGATCGGGACGCGTGCATCCGCGCGCTGCTCGGCGTCGGGCCCGAGCTGCGCTACGAGCTGCTGGGAACGGAGGACTGGGTCGGACGCCGGCTCGTGGCCGATCGCTTTCGCGACCGCCGTGCCTTCATCTGCGGAGACGCTGCGCATCTGTGGGTCCCCTATGCGGGCTACGGCATGAACGCCGGGATTGCGGACGCGATGAACCTCTCCTGGATGCTGGCGGCGCACCTCAAGGGCTGGGCGCCCGAGGGGATTCTCGATGCGCACGAGAGCGAGCGTCAGCCGATCACCGAACAGGTCTCGCGCTTTGCCATGCGCCATGCAGAGGGCGCGATTCGCGAGCGCACCAGCCTGCCGCCCGATCTGGAGGACGACACGCCCGCGGGCGCCGCCGCGCGGCGTCGCGTGGGTGAGGCGGCCTACCGATTGCACGTGCAGCAGTTCGCCTGCGCGGGGCTCAACTACGGCTACTACTACGAGCGCTCACCGATCATCGCCTACGACGCCGAACAGGCGCCCGCCTACACGATGTATGACTACACCCCCTCCACGGTGCCGGGATGTCGCACGCCGCATTTTTGGCTGCGCGACGGGCGCTCCCTCTACGACGCGCTGGGGGCAGATTACGCACTGCTGCGCTTTGATCCCGCCGCGGACGTGGCGCCTCTGCTCGACGCCGCCGCCGCCGCACGCGTTCCGCTTGCGCTCCTCGACATCCAGGCCGATGCGGTCCCGACAGCCTATCGCCATCGCCTGGTGCTGAGCCGGCCGGACCAGCACGTCGCCTGGCGCGGCGACCGGCTGCCCGAGGATGCCACAGGCCTGATCGACCTGCTGCGTGGCGCGCGCTAGGCGCTCCTTGCGCGCGCTAGGCGCGTGGCTTCACCCGCCTGGCCTTGCCGGCCGAGCGCTCGATGGCACCCGGTGCGTGCACTTGCACGGTAACGCTGATGCCGATGTAGGACTTCACCTGATGCGCGAGCTCGCGTTGCGCCTGCAGCCGCGCATCCTCTCGCGCGTGCACGGCCTCGAGGCACTCGACGTGCACGATGAGCGCATCGAGATGCCCCTCCCTGGTGAGCTCGAGCTGATAGTGAGGCGCAAGCCCCGCGGTACGCAGCACCAGCTCCTCGATCTGCGAGGGGAATACGTTGACGCCGCGGATGATGAGCATGTCATCGCTGCGCCCGGTGATCTTGGCCATGCGCCGCATCGAGCGAGCGGTAGGCGGCAGGAGCCGCGTCAAGTCGTGGGTGCGATAGCGGATGACAGGCAGCGCCTCCTTCGTGAGCGAGGTCAGCACCAGCTCACCAGCCTCCCCGTCGCCCAGCACGCGCCCGCTGTGCGGGTCGATGATCTCCGGGTAGAAATGATCCTCCCAGATCACCGGGCCGTCCTTGGTGGCGAGGCACTCGCAGGCAACGCCCGGACCCATCACCTCGGAGAGGCCGTAGATATCGAGCGCATCGATGTCGAAACGGCGCTCGATCTCGGCCCGCATGGCCTCGGTCCAGGGCTCGGCACCGAAGATTCCGATGCGCAGCGAGCTCGCGCGCGGATCGAGCCCCTGATGCTCGAACTCCTCGGCGATGTTGAGCATGTAGGAGGGGGTGACCATGATGATGTCGGGGCGCAGATCCTGAATCAGCTGCACCTGCCGCGCCGTTTGCCCGCCCGACATCGGGATGACCGTGCAGCCCAGGCGCTCCGCACCGTAGTGCGCGCCCAGCCCGCCGGTGAAGAGTCCGTAGCCGTAGGCGACGTGCACGATGTCGCCGCGCCGTGCGCCGGCGGCGTGCATGGAGCGGGCAACGAGCTTCGACCAGGTATCGATGTCGCCGGGGGTGTAGGCGACGATCTTCGGCTTGCCCGTGGTGCCGCTCGAGGCGTGGACGCGCGCGACTTCGCTGCGCGGCAC
>DATJSR010000059.1:0-17707 GCA_035504015.1 Steroidobacteraceae bacterium | reverse complement strand
TGCTCGGCGATCGCGCAGGCAAGTATCACCGGAAAGGCCGTCTCATCCAGCTGCAGGCCGGTCCAGTAGCTGGTGCCACCCAGCCACTGGTTCTGATTCCAGTGCCCATCGGGCTGCTGGGTCGCGATCAGGTAGCGCAGGATGTTGCGCGCCTCGGCAAGCGCCCCGAGCCGCAGCAGCGCACCGGAGCACTCGGCGAGATCCCGCGGCCATACCAGGTGGTAACCGCCGATCTCATCGCGCGTGTTGCCCCAGGGTACGCTCAAGCTCGCGACCATCGTGCCGGGGTAGACCTTGTCCTGATGCACGCGCAACACCATCGCCGAGGCGCTCAACTGCCGCTGCAGCTCGGCGGGCAGCTGCGGCCAATGGGCGGCGCGGCGCTGCGCGCGCGCGTGCCATTCCTGCCACTCGTGCAGGTGGTGCATCCAGGTGCGCTCGAAGGGCTGCAGCAGCGCGGTGAGGGCGACCGTCGCGGCGGAGCTGCGACTGGCCGCAAAGCCGAGCGCGAGCGTGGCGCTCTTGGGCAGCTCGCCGATCAACGCGACATTCCCCGGGCCTGCCTCGCGGTATTCCCAGCTCAGCCGGCCGTTGCGTGCAAAGTCCTGCCAGCCATCGCTCGCCCCCACGTAGCCAGCGCTCGCGCGGCCCCAGGCATCGCGCTGCCGCTCATCGACCGCCATCACCGCAAGGGCGAAGGGTCCCTGCTCGGCGACCAGGGCGCGTCGGCCGCGAACCTCGGCAACGAGGGCACGGTTCTCCCAACCGCTACCGCCCAGATGCGGCGCAATGAGCGCATACGGCCGCAGATCCCCATCGGCGGCGAGGCGCACCTCGATGAGCAGCGCATCCTGTTGAATGCACGGCACGATGCGCAAGGCCAGCTCGAAGCGCTCGTGCCGATGCACGACGCTCAAGCCCGGGACGCCATCAGCCGGGAGCGTGCAGATGCTTTGATCGAGGCGCTTCACCTCCACCCAGAAACCGCGTCCATCGCCCACCAAAAAGCCGAGATCGCGAATCTGCGGAATATCGACGCGCGGATAGTAGACCTCGTTGAGAATGCCCCCGCCGATGGTGAACCACACGCGCGAGGCACCGAGCGAGCAGCCGACGAGCTGCTTGGCGCTGCTCGACCAAGTGGGCGGGATGCCGGGGGCGCCCGGCGCGATGGGGGGCTCCAGCGCCCTCATCGAGGCGGCCGCGTGCGGCGGGCGGCGCGGCGCTGCGCGCGATGCGCACCCGCCGTCAGCGTTTGCGCCCAACCCGCCTCGCGCCAGAGACGAAAGGCGCCCTTGAAGGCATTGCGATTGTCTCCGAGCCGTGCGCCGGGAGGCAGCTCCTTGAGCCGCTTGGCGTTGCCTCCGCCGATGACGACGTAGTCCACCTCGAAGGCTGCGCGCAGCCGCTCGGTGACATCGAACACATGGCGCTGCCACTTCTTGCGTCCGAGGCGCTCGAGGCCGTTCTTGCCGAGATAGTCCTCGTAGGTGCGCCCCTTCTTGTAGGGCAAGTGCGCAAGCTCCGTCGCCTCCACCGAGCCATCGAGAATCAGCGCAGCGCCGAGTCCGGTGCCGAGACCCAGAAACAGCATGCGCCCGCCGCGATAGCTGCCGAGCGCCTGCATGGCGGCATCGTTGATCATGCGCAGCGGATAGCCGAAGGCTTTGACGTAGTCGAACCGCACCCAGCCATGGGCGAGATTGTGCGGCTCGGTGAAGGGGCGGCCGTGCCAGACGACCCCGGGGTAGCCCATGGCGATCACATCGTAGTGCCAATCGGCCGTGAGCTCGCGCACCGTGCGCACCAATTGCGCCGGACCCATGTGCGGGCCGGAGTCCGCCTCGCGCTCGCTGCGCTCCCCGCTCAGCAATACCTTGACGTGTGTGCCGCCGAGGTCGATCGCCAGGATTCGCGTGCCGGCCGGCGCGGCGGCACGGTCCTCGGCGGCGGAGGCGCGGGCGCTTGAAGTCATCGGCGTACTCTACTGCACGGCGCCGGTGCTGCGCCGATGCGCGGCATCGGCAGCGGGATGCTCCCGGGCATAATCCTGCTGGGCCCGCTGGATGAGGTATGCGCGCACCGCTGCCAGCTGTGCCGCCGTCAGCTCGGGCTTGAAGGAGACCATGCCCGCCGATGCGAGTGCGCCCTCCTCGAGCACTGCGCGCCACAGCGCATCATCGTGCAGCGCGGCGCTGTAGCGCAGATCCGGAACCAGGCCGCCGGAGACCGCAGCATCGCCGTGGCAGTTGCCGCAGCGGCGGGCGAACTCGCGCGCCCCTTGCCGCGCAAGTGCCGGATCCACCGCCGTGCTCGGGGGCGCGGGAAAGCTCACCGGCTGCTCGAGCGGCGCGGGCAGTTGCGCGCTGCCCTCGAGGCTGAAGGTGAGGACGCGGCTGCGGTTGACCTGCCGTCCGGACTTGAAGGCGAGCTCGCCCGTGACGAGCGCAAACACGCCACCCCAGCCGGCCATGACCGTGACGTACTGTTTGCCCGCGACCGCGAAGGTCATCGGCGCGGCGATGATCCCGGTCTGCGCCGGGAATGACCACAACGGCCGGCCATCACTCGCGCGATAGGCGAGCAGCTCCCCGGCCGCGCTGCCCTGGAAGACGAGATTGCCTGCCGTGCTGAGCACGCCCCCATTCCAGGGACCGCGATAGTTGGCACGCCAGGCCTCGTGCTGCCTCACGGGGTCCCACGCGAGCAGGTAACCCTTCAGGCCCGCGAACGCCTGCGCCTTGAGCTTCGGATCCTGCGGCAGGCTGGTCGCGGCCTGATCGAGCCCCATGTTGGGTGCGAGCTTCTGGCGCTTGAAGTCGCGCTCGATGAGGTACGGAAACGGCATCTCCTGCGCCGGGATGTACACGAGCCCAGTGAGTGGGCTGAAGCTCATCGGCTGCCAGTTGTGCGCACCCCCGGCGCCCGGCTCGCCCACCCACACGCGGCCGGTGAGATCGTAGCGCGCCTCTGGATTCACCACCGGCCGCCCGCTCTGCGTATCGATACGACTCGCCCAATTGACCGGTACGAAGGCCGACGCGGACAGCAGCTCCCCCGTCTTGCGGTCGAGCACGTAGAAGAAGCCGTTCTTTCCGGCCTGCATGATGACGTTGCGCGGGCGGCCGCCGATCTGCAGCGTCGCAAGGGTCAGCGTCTGCGTTGAATCGTAGTCCCAGATGTCCCCAGGAGTCGTTTGATAGTGCCACGCATACTGTCCGGTGGCTGCGTGCACCGCGACGATCGAGGCGCTGAAGAGGCTGTCTGCCGGCTTGCCGCTCGCGGTGCGGCCCCACGGCTCGACGTTTCCGGTTCCGAAATAGAGCAGATCGAGTGCCGGATCGTAGCTGAAGGAGTTCCACACGGTGCCCCCGCCGCCATCCTTCCACCACTGCCCGGCCCAGGTCTTCGCGGCGCGCGCCAGCTGCGCGCTCTCGAATCCCCGCTGCGGATCTCCCGGTACCGTATAGAAGCGCCACTGCAAGCGCCCGCTGCGCGCATCGTAGGCGCTCACATAGCCGCGAACGCCGTATTCGCCGCCCGCATTTCCGATGATGATGCGTCCGGCAACCGCGAGCGGCGCACCGGTGATGGTATACGGCAGCTGTGGGTCGACCGTCAGTACCGACCAGGCAGGCCGCCCGGTGCGCGCAGCGAGTGCGATCAGCCGGCCATCGAGTGTGGCGACGTACACGCGCCCGCCCCACACCGCCACGCCGCGATTGACGACATCGCAACAGGCGTGCACCGCCGTGGGTCCGGGCACGTGCGGATCGAACTGCCACAGCAGTCGCCCGCTCGCCGCATCGAAGGCGTAGACCTTGCTCCACGCGCTCGTGGTGTACATGACACCATCGACCACGATCGGCGTCGCCTCCTGGCCACGATGCGTATCGAGATCGTAGTACCAGGCAAGATGCAGCCGTGCCACGTTCGCATCGTTGATGGTGCGCAGCGCGCTGAAGCGCGTGTCCGCATCGTCATGACCCACACTGAGCCAGTCCTGTGGCTCCGCCGCCTGCACCAGCCCCCACAACCCCACACCGGCGAGCGCGCCGGCCAGCCACTGTCTCACAGGCCCCCCTCTCGAACAGCCGCGTGGGCAGCGATGTTACCGTAGCCGCCAGTCGGTTAGCGGCAGCCTAATGGCATGGCACCCGCGCACGCCGCCTTGCGGGCAGCTCCTCGGTCCGATTCTTGCTCGCCGCAACCGAATGAATAGTGGACGTTCAAGGGGGGCCAACATGAGGACGGTCTCCGGGCAGTCCGCCGCCCCGGCGCCGGCGGCAAGCCGGCCAGATAGCTTTCCACGTGACCGCGAGGCGGAGCTCGAAGCGCTGGTGCGCGAGCTGCAAGCGGATCGTGATCGGCGCGAGCTGGCGCTGCGCACGGCGCTCGCCGAGCGCGATCGTGCGCGAGCGGCGCTCTACGAGAGCGCTCGGCGACAGAACGAGTTTCTGGCGACGCTCGCCCACGAGCTGCGCAATCCGCTCGCTCCCATCCGCAGCGCCGTGCAGGTCATGCGACTCGCCGAGGGCGACCATGCCACCGCCACCGCTGCGCGGGCCATGATCGAGCGCCAGCTCAAGCACCTGGTGCGCCTCATCGAGGACCTGATGGATGTGTCACGGCTCACCCAGGGCAGGCTCGAATTGCGCAAGGAGCGCGTGGACGTAGCGAACGTCATTCAACTCGCGGTCGAAGCCAACCGACCGCTGCTCGCGAGCAAGCAGCATCACCTGCGCATCGAGCTGGCGCCGGAGGCACTGTTCGTCGAGGCCGACCCCACGCGTCTCACGCAGGTCTTCGCCAACCTGCTCAACAACAGCGCCAAGTTCAGCGACCCGCACGCCGACATCTGCGTGCGCCTGGTGCGCGAGGGCCCCTGGGCCGCGATCACGGTGTCCGACTCGGGCTTCGGGATCAGGCCCGAGATGCTGTCGCGCGTCTTCGATCTGTTCACTCAGGAGGAGCGGCCCCAGGCCGCCCCTCACGACGGGCTCGGCGTCGGGCTGGCGCTCGTCAAGCACATCGTCGAGCTGCACGGGGGCAGCGTGCGCGCCTGCAGCGAGGGCCCCGGGATGGGCAGCTCTTTCACAGTGCGCCTCGCGCTGCTCGAGGCGGGCGAGTCCGATGCGCGTCTGATCTCGCGCTCCGGCAATAGTGGGGAGGGTGCCACACGCATGCGCATTCTGGTCGCGGATGACAATTTCGATGCGGCACAGAGTCTCGCTCTGATGCTCAGCATGGAAGGCCACGAGGTTCGTACCGCCAGCAACGGGCTCGAGGCGCTGCAGCTTGCCCAGGACTTTCACCCGCAGGTGGCGCTGCTCGATATCGGTATGCCGAAGCTCGACGGCTATGAGACTGCGCGGCAGCTACGCCAGCGCCCGGAGGGGAAGTCCTTGCTGCTCTTTGCCCTGACGGGCTGGGGCCAAGAGGATGACAAGGAGCGCGCCCGCCAGGCGGGATTCGATCGGCACCTGGTGAAGCCTCTCGAGCCGGAGATGCTGAACGAGCTCCTCGCCCCGGAGGAGTAGCCGACAAGCTCGAGGTGCCCGGCCAGCCCGAGAGTGCAAGTTCTGCCTACCCAGAGGGTAAACTTTGCATTATCGGGAGTTGTTCGTGCCCCCGCTGGCGCTGGGGGAACGCTTGCGCGCCCCGCCATGGCTCGCCTGCCCCCCCTTGCGGCCGGCTTCGGCCGCAAGACGGCGGTCCAATGAGAAGCTGCGCTTCTCATTGGGCACGCTGCGGCCCCCCTTGCTGGCGATGCGGCGCTGCTTCTCCTCGTCCATGGATGCAAAGCCGCGACTCGACGTGCGTCTCTCTGTGGACACCACGACCTCCTGCACCTGAGCTGACGAGCCCGGGAGTTCCCTGGCTCGGTAACGTCCGATGCGTGAGCTCGGTTCCTGATCGCACACGCGGGGACCGGGATCCGCTCAAGTACCAGCCTTGGCGAATCCGGCACCCGGGGGGCCGTGCTTGGGTGCGGGGGGCCCCTTAGCCCTCAGCCATTGGTCGGATGGCGCGTACCAGAGCGCTCGGCGGAGGTTGCCGAGGAGCCGCCTTCCGCACCGGACCCGCCGCCATGGCTCGCCTGGCCGCCCTTGCGGCCGGCCTCGGCGGCGAGACCCGGATTCTGCGAGAAACTGCGCTTCTCGTCCGGCACGCTCTGGCCGCCCTTGCGACCCGCTTGCGCGGCGAGCTCGCGGTTCTGGGAGAAGCTGCGTTTCTCACCCGGTACGCTCTGGCCGCCTTTGCGACCCGCCTGCGCGGCGAGCTCGCGATTTTGCGAGAAGCTGCGCTTCGAATCCGGCACGGCCTTGCCGCCCATACTCGCGATCTGGCGCTGTCGCTCCTGATCCATGGATGCGAAGCCCCGATTTGAGGTGCGTCCTTCTGTCCTTCCTTGAGCCATCTCGTTTCTCCTCACTAGCAATTGAAAGCTCGCGGCGAAGCAGCAAGTGCCATGCCATCTCGCGTGAGAAGATTCTGCATCATGCAGTCACGTGGCGGCGGCGAGCCCTGGCGCACGCTAGCCCGCGAGCGAGCCCAATACTAGTATGCGCGTATTACGCTAGGTACGCTAACGGCATGCCCTGCTTGTCTTGCGCACGCATCGCAGCGTGCACACGCAAGTACTCAGGGCGTCAACCGATCGATGACGACGTCGACCACGCCATCGCGACCGACCTGATAGGGAACCTCGCCGAAAGGATCCCCCTTGCCCCCGGTTGCCTTTCCCGAGCGGGCGATGCGCGCCACCACCTGCACGTCCTGACCCGGCACGAAGCTGCGACCCGCGATCATGGCATCGGATGCGGTGAGCTCGACCAGTTGCGGAAAGCGCGTCTCTAGACGTTTGACCGCCAGGGGCGGCCCAGGTTGCTTCGGATCGCGAACAAAGACAAAGAGCGGCGCATCGGCGTTGCCCGCGCCGCGCAACTGCGGCGACAAGGCGACCTTCACGCGCACTGCAGCGGATACGACGGGTGCGCTCACCGCATCGCCGGCGGTCGGATCGGCTGTCGGGCCGGCTGTCGCGTCGGCTGTCGCGTCGGCGGCCGCTCCCGAGGCACCGCCTGCAGGTGTCCGCGGCGTTGTGGCGCCGCCGCCCGGTGAATTGCTGGCGAGGCGCTGATCGATCGCCTCGATCTGCTGCTGGATGAGCGTCCTCACGTTGGCCGGCGGATTGAGCTCGAGCAGCGCCGCGAAGCGCCTGCGCGCGAGCGGCAGATCGCCACGCTGCACGGCGGCCGCGGCACCGAAGAACAGCGCCTTCGGCTCATGGGGCGAGAGCACCAGCGCCTGCTCGATCAGCTTGCCGGCGCGCCCGCCGAGTGAGGTCTCATCCTGCTCCGCGAGCGCCTCGGCAAGGCCGATCAACGCATCGGCGCTGCGCCCGCCGGCGAGCTTGTCGGCGCGCTCGTAGGCGCGGATCGCGAGCTGGGTTTGATCCATCACCATGTAGGAGCGACCGAGCAGCAGCCAGCCGTCGAGGTCATCGGGTTGATGCGATAGACGCCGTGCGAGCTTGGCGACCATCCCCTGCGGGGAATTCTCCGCAGCGGCCGCCTTCGACCATGACCAGTTGCTGAGCGTGAGATACAACGAGCCGGCACCGACTGCGAGCAGCGCGAGCACGGCGAGCGCAGTCCAGGACGCCTGCGCCGTGCCGCCCTTGCGCAGCAAGGGAACGGCGATCGCAGTGGCGGTCCCCAAGGTGAGGAGCACTGCGAGGACGACGAACGTGATCATGCGCGAGGCTCACCGAAGGCACTCTCGACGGGCTCGCTGTCCCGATCGAGCAGCGCGCGCCG
The DNA here is from genome assembly GCA_035504015.1 of Steroidobacteraceae bacterium. Taxonomy (GTDB): domain Bacteria; phylum Pseudomonadota; class Gammaproteobacteria; order Steroidobacterales; family Steroidobacteraceae; genus JASHUC01. Next base: position 9,884 of record DATJSR010000059.1, on the reverse strand, counting down.
TGCGCGCACGATGCGCGCCGCCACGAGGAGGCCGATCCCGAGCAGCACGATCGGCAGCAGCCACAGCCAGGCGTTGCGCAGCGAGTAGCGCGGCTTGAAGAGAATGAACTCGCTGTAGCGCGAGACCAGGTAGTCGCGGATCTGCTCGTCGGACTTGCCCGCGATCAGCATCGTCCTGATCTGCTGGCGAATCTCAGCGGCGATCCCCACCTCCGAGTCTGCCAGCGCCTCATCCTGACACTGCACGCAGCGCAGCTCGTGGATGAGCGTCTCGTAGCGCCCCTGCAGGACCGGATTGGGCAGCTGCGCGGGATCGACCGCGTGGGCGAGTCGCATGCCGCCGAGCACCAGCGACAGCAACCCCATCGCGGCAAGAAGCCGGGCGCGCAGCATCAGCTGCCCGCGGCGAGTCCGCCGGGCAGGCGCGGCGCGAACTCGCGCCGCCACACATCCGGTGTCATCGCCCCGATCTGCTTGTAGACCACCATGCCATGCGGGTCGACGAGGAAGGTCTCGGGGGCCGCATATACCCCCCAGTCGATCGCGGCGCGGCCATCGTGATCGACGGTAACGGTGCCATAGGGATTGCCGAGCTTGGCGAGATAGGTCATGGCTTCGGTGTCATCGTCGTTCCAGTCGATGCCGATGATCGGTACGCGGGTCGATCTGCTGATCTGCAGCAGCGTCTCGTGCTCCTCGCGACAGGTGGGACACCAGGTCCCCCAGACGTTGAGCACGTACCACTGGCCGCGCAGGTCGCGCGAGCCAAAGGCGCGCCCGCTGTCAGTGAGCATCGGTAGCTGCCACGCCGGAGCCGCCTTGCCCACGAGCGGGGACTGGATGACGCCGACCTCAGGAGAGTGCTTGATGCCGACGGCGAGCACTGCCACGAGCAGCACAAAGAATGCGAGCGGGACGAGAAAGCGCACGTAGTGAGGCGCGCTCGCGGGGGGCGGCGGCTGCAGGCTCGTCGTACTCATGCCGTGTGCTCCTTGGCTCCACGGAGCGGCTCGCTGGCCGGGGTCGCCTCACGCGCCAGGCGATAGCGCCGATCGGTGATGGCGCACAGCCCGCCGAAGGCCATGAGCATCGGCCCGAGCCACAGCAGTGTCACCAGGGGCCGGATCTGCGCACGCATGCTCCAGCGCCCGGCACCGAGATCATCGCCCATGGCAATGAAGATGTCGGTGCCGTAGCGGTTCTTGATCCCCGCGACGGTGCCGGTCGTACGCCGTACCCAGTATTCGCGCTTCTCGGGATACAGCGTCACGATCGGCCGGCCGTGCCGGGAGACGTATACCTGAGCGCGTATGGCGCTGTAGTTGGGGCCTTCCACGGGGCGCGTGCCGAGGAAGCGAAAATCGTAGCCACCGACGTGCGCCGTATCCCCCACACCGAGCGCCACGTCGCGCTCGACCGTGTAGGACTCGACGGCCGTCAGGGCGATCACCGCAACGCCGAGCCCGATGTGCGCGATGCTCATGCCGAGCACTGCGCGCGAGAGGCTCAGCCCGCGTCGCAGGCGATCGAGCGGGTCGACGAGCGAGGAAAGCATGATCCACACGCCGAGCCCCAGGCCGACGATGGCGAGCAGATGCCGCCCGCCGAAGGCACCGAGCACGACAGCCGTGCCGATGGCAGCGGCGATGCAGAAGGTCACGAGTATCGGCCCGCGGCGCTCGGCGAGTCGGCCGCGCTTCCAGTTGGCGTGAATGCCGACGGCGAGCAGCGCGAGGAGCGGCACCACCGGCAGCAGGAAGGTGGGCCGGAAATACGGTGGCCCGACCGAGAGCGGCGGTTGGTGCAGCGCCTGCGCGATGAGCGGGGCCATGGTGCCCCCGAACACGCAGGCCGCCGCGATGACCAGCAGAATGTTGTTGAACAGCAGGAAGGACTCCCGCGCGGTGAGCTCGAAGCCCGCCTCGGATCGGAGCAGCGGGGCGCGCCAGGCATAGAGTGTGAGTGCCGAGCCGATGACGGCGATCAGAAAGATGAGGATGGCGATGCCGCGTGAGGGGTCGGCTGCGAAGGAGTGAACCGAGACCGTGACGCCGGAGCGCACGAGGAAGGTGCCGATGAGGCTCAGGGAGAATCCGACGATGGCGAGCAGCAGGGTCCAGCTCTTGAACAGGCCGCGCTTATCCGTGACGGCGAGTGAATGGATGAGTGCAGTCGCCACCAGCCACGGCATGAAGGAGGCGTTTTCGACCGGGTCCCACGCCCAGTAGCCGCCCCAGCCGAGCGTGTAATACGACCACCAGCTACCCAAGGTGATGCCGCAGGTGAGAAAGGCCCACGCCGCCGTGGTCCACGGGCGCGTCCAGCGGGCCCACAGCTGATCGAGCCGGCCCTCGAGCATCGCCGCGCCCGCGAACGCGAAGGCGACCGCGAGGCCCACATAGCCCGTGTAGAGAATCGGTGGATGCGTGGCGAGGCCAGGGTCCTGCAGCAGCGGATTCAGGTCGATGCCATCGGGCGGCGGCGGCTCGATGCGCAGGAAGGGATTGGAGGTGACGAGCGTGAACAGCAGGAAGCCGAAGCTCACGGCCCCGAGCACCCCGAGCACGCGTGCGCTGAAGCGCGGCGGCAGGCGCGTCGAGCCGATGGCCACGGCGAGCGTCCAGCACGCCAGCAGGAAGATCCACAGCAGCAGCGAGCCCTCGTGCGCACCCCAGAGCGCGGCCACGCGATAAAAGAGCGGCAGCGCCGAATTGGAGTTCTCCGCCACGTAGCGCACGGAGAAATCGAAATTGATGAAGGAAGCGGACAGGCAGCCCATGCCCGTCGCCACCATGACGAACTGGCCGGCGACCGCGGGAATCGTGGCGGCGACCCAGCGATCGCGACCGAGCGCCGGACCTGCGATGCCGAAGAAGGCCTGCAGCCCGGCAAGCAGCAGCGCGAGGATCAGCGCAAAGTGACCGAGCTCGGGAAGCACTAGCTTCCTCCCCCAGGCGTACCCGCCTGCTGCTTCATCTGCTGCGCCATCTGTGGCGGCATGTACTTCTCGTCGTGCTTGGCGAGCACCTCGTCGGCCACGAAGACGCCATTTGCTGCGAGATGCCCGTGGGCGATCACGCCCTGCCCCTCGCGAAACAGGTCGGGCAGCACTCCGGTGTAGGTGACCGGCAGCTGGTGGTGAAAGTCGGTCACCGCAAACTGCACCTCGAGGCTTCCCGGCGCGCGGTGCACGCTGCCCTTCTCGACCATGCCGCCGAGGCGAAAGTGCTCACCCGCCGGCACCTTGCCGGCGGCCACCTCGGAGGGGACGAAATAGAACGTCACGTTCTGGCGAAAGGCGTTGAGCGCGAGCGCTCCGGCGACGCTCACTCCGGCGACGATGCCGACGACCAGCCACAGGCGACGGCGGCGCGCGGGCGTCATGCCTTACCCTCCTGCACGGCAGACTCCTGCGGAACGGACTCCTGCATGGCCAGACGGCGGCGCGCTTCGGCGCGCGCCCCCGCGAGCAGGCGCTGCGCCCAGAAGACGTTGAGGAGGATAACGGCGAAGGTGATGCCATAGGAGGGCCATAGAAATCGAGCATACCCGCCCATGTGCAGGAATGCCGTCATGGCGTCACCAACTGCGGAAAAGCGGTCATGATGTCACCGCCTCACGAATCCAGCTGGCACTGCGCTCGCGCCGCAGCACCTCCCCGCGCAGGCGCACCAGCACCACAGCGCCGAAGAACAGGGTGAAGCCGAGAAACATCACGAGCAGCGGCAGCAGCATGGGAAGGGCGATCTCGGGTGCGCCCAGCTTCATCACGGACGGCGCCTGGTGCAGGGAGTTCCACCACAGCACCGAGTAATGAATGATCGGCACGTTGACCACACCGACCACCGCCAGGACGGCACTGGCGCGGTCGGCCCGCTGCGTATCCTCGAAGGAGGCACGCAGCCCCATGTAGCCCAGGTACAGAAACAGCAGCAGCAGCTCCGAAGTGAGCCGGGGGTCCCACTCCCAGTAGGTCCCCCACATCGGCCGGCCCCACAGCATGCCCGTCGCGAGCGCACAAGCCGTGAAGGAGGCGCCGATCGGCGCACAGCTCGCGGCCACGGCGTGCGCCACCTTGATGCGCCAGATGAGCCCCACGGCGGCCGACACCGCCATGGTGACGTAGGCCATCAGGGACATCCAGGCGCTCGGGACATGCACGTACATGATCCGAAAGCCCTCCCCCTGCTGATAGTCCGGGGGCGCGAGCACCAGGCCCCCGTAGAGCCCTACGACGATGAGGGCGGCGGCCGGCCAGCCGAACCAGGGCGTGAGCCGCTCCGCCAGACGATAGACGTAGGGCGGTGAGCCGAGCCGGTGAAACCAGGTCCACGTCATGCGAGCTCTCACTCCAGGCTGATACGCACTGCCGCCGAGGCGGCAAGGGGCGCGAGCGTCAGGCCAAGCACCGCTATGGCGGCGAGCAGCTCGAGCGGGGCTGCAAAGCTCTCGCCGCGAATGGCGAGCTCCGTGGCGCGCGCCCCAAAGATCAGAATGGGGACCGCGAGCGGCAAAATCAGCAGCGACAGCAGCACCCCGCCCCGCTTGGCACCGAGCGTGAGAGCCGCGCCGATGGCACCGACCAGGCTCAATCCAAGGGTACCCACCGCAATCGCCAGCAAGATGCCGGGCATCGCCGCGAAGTCGACCCCGAGCGTCATCCCCGCAAACGGGGCAACGAGCGCCAAGGGTACCCCCGTGAGCAGCCAGTGCGCCGTGGTCTTCGCCAGCAGCAGCCAAGTCAGTGACTGTCCTGACAACGCATACTGCTCGAGCGTTCCGTCCAGCGCATCATCGCGGAACAGAAACTCGAGCGCGAGCAGTCCTGCGAGCAGCGCAGACACCCAGATGACCCCCGAGGCGATCTGGCGCAGCTGCGAGAGCTCGGGCGTGATGGCGAGCGGAAAGAGCGTCGTCACCATGGCGAAGAACACCAGTGGCTGCACCAGCTGCTCGCGCTTGCGAAAAGCGAGCCGCAGATCGCGCTCGAGCACCAGGCGCGCCGCGTGCAGCGCCGGCGTGGCGGAGCTCTCCATCGGCAGCGGCAGGGCCGGTGCGCTCACGGCGCGAGCTCGAGCCGCGATAGCTGCGCGGCGCGCAGGATCAGCTCGTGATGCACGGCGGCGATCACCAGGCCGCCATCGCTCGCGTGTGCATCGATCAGGCGCACCACGAGCTGCTGCCCCTCGCTGTCGAGGTTTGTCGTCGGCTCATCGAGCAGCCACAGCGGCGCAGCGAGCAGCAGCAGGCCCGCGAGGGCGACACGGCGTCGCTGCCCGGCCGAGAGCGTGCGCACCAGCCGCTCACCCAGGCGCGCGGCACCGACACGCTCGAGGGCGACGGCGATCGCTGCCGCGGCCACCCGGCGTCGCAGGCCTACCCAGTAGCGCAGGTTCTCGGCGGCGGTGAGATCCGCCTTGAGCGGCGGCTCGTGGCCGAGATAGGCGAGCGCGCCATGAAAGCCCGGCAGGTCCTCGCGCACGTCCTGCGCGCCCCAGACGATGCGCCCCTCCTCGAGGTGCAGCAGACCGCACAGCGTGCGCAGCAGGCTGGTCTTGCCGGCGCCATTGACGCCGCGCACCTGCAGCACCTCGCCCGCGCGCACGGCGAAGCTCACCCCGCGCAACACGTGACGCTCCCCGCGCCAGAGGTGCAGATTCTCACCGCGCAAGCACAGCTCGGACATCGATCCTCGATCGGCATGGCGAACAGGTGGCCACGGGCCACGGAAGGCAAGCAGAGCACGGGCCGAAGCGGGCCGTAGTCTCGCAAATTCATGAGCTTATCGCCACGACGAGATGTCAGGATTGATACGGAGGCAGCAGTCGAGTTCTGTACAATCCCCCGCGCACCCTGCCCGGGTGGCGAAATCGGTAGACGCAAGGGACTTGAGAGCGCTTGAGCACCCAGGTGCGGAAACCGCTGGGTGAATGGGGTCAAAGTCGGTGAACCAGCAGCACGTCGTGGTGGCTGCAACCCCGAGCTAAGCCCGCTGAAACGGCGTGGAAAGTGTAGAGACTTGACGGCCCCTGCCTAAACCGTCGCCATCGGGCGACGGCAGGGCAAAGGTAAAGTCCAGACTCCAAATGCGCGCGATCCTCCGACGTGCGCAGCGGCGAAAGCCGTAGTGGGTACGAAAATCCCTCGGGGACAACCCCATGCCGGTTCGAGTCCGGCCCCGGGCACAATTGGGTACTTCACCGTTCTTCACGCTCCTGCGCCGTTTCCTGAAAACGCCGGGATTTTCGGCCCTTTCGCGTTTGCCTTCGTTCACCATCCTGTGTGGTATGCGCACAGCACCTGCGGGTACTATTGCGGGTAGCGCCGATTCGAGTCCCAGGGGATACCCGTGACGAGCGCGCGCGCACCCGAGAGCCGCCGTGGAATCCGCTCGACTTCGTCGGGGCGCGGGATCTCCACGCTCGTTGCAATCTGAGGCAGCTGATCGCTTCGCTGTAGGTGAGCGGCGCTCGGGTCGAGGATGCGCACGTAGAGCTCGCGGCACGGCTCGCGTGCGAGCGTGGACCATTAGCTCTCGCGCGCACCGTCGGAGTACGCGGCGAACGCTGCGCAGGCTTTAAGGTGCACCTTGCAGCTGCGCGCGAGTGGGCAGTGATCGCAAGGCGCGCGGCTCCAGGGGTAAAGAGGTGCATGCTGGGGCGAGGTGGGCGAATTCTAATGCGGCCGCCGCGCCTTTGGGCTCCCTCCCCTCGTGGCCGTCTCTCCCGCAGTGCTGAAACCGCTCCCAACACTCCCTCACTGCTGGGCTTCGCCCGACCTCCGGAGCTCGTCGGCTTGTTTCACCAGCCATTCTTTCAGGCTCGAATCGAGGAACGCTGAGCACCGCACTCCTGCAGGTGTGTACGCCATCACGCGGATGAGGTGCACTCCGAGTCTGGGCCAGGGGCCGACGAAATCGCGGATGAACCCCTGCTCCCACTGCCTGCGGGTGATTGAGAGGAACAGTGAAGCGATGGGAGGTACCCGCCTCGATCGATGCCGGAGGAACTCCCCCCGGTCCGAATCTCGGATCGAAGGTTTGGTAGGCGTATTGTTTACCCCAGGGTCTTCTTCGCCATGCAACGCCCTCGATCACCGCGTTGCGGCTGCCGACGTTCTTGACCTCGATCAACACAACCTCCTGTCGGGGTGCGCCGCCGAGGATGGTGAACTGGCCGGCCGAGATGCGAAGGCGCACCCCCTCCCGGCGGGCGAGGAGGAGAAAGGTGGCGACGGCCGCGAAAGTCGCGATGCCAGTAAACCAGACGCCCGAGACCTCCCAGAAGTGCAGGCACCAGTCATCACAGGTGCTCCGAGCCGGGTCGAGCAGGTGGAGGATCCAGTGAGGCAGCATCACGTTGCAACGCTCGCTCCCGCCGGAGGCATCTCTGATTCCGCGCCCTTCATTTCGTCGTAGTTCTTCAGGAACTCGCAGAAGGCGAATCCGAAGTCGGTAAGTCGAAAGAGCTTCTGATCGACTTCCGCTCTGTCTAGCGAAATCGGCCGCACGAGTCCTTTCTCGACCAGGGATCGCTCGTGACGCGCGATCAGCGCAGTGTGCGTGAGGCCCGTATACGTCAGCAGGACCGCCATAGCGTCCTGCGGTCCATACAAAGCCGAGCGGAACCCCTGCTTGCGCAACTCCTCCCACTCGGGGAGGTACCGGTGGTACGCGGCAAGCACCCGAATTTCGCCCGTTGCGAGGCTACGTCCAGCCCCGATGTACTCGCGAACAAGGGGGGTATGGCGGTCGGTCGTCGTCTCGGAAGCGGCCGCGAGGAACAGCTTACGCAGCAGCTCCAGCTGCTCTTCGTCAAAGTTGGCATCCTCAAGACTCTCAAGCGTGTCCGCGAAGATCGTGCGGGCCTGAGCGGTCTCGGCGTAATCGGGCTTGATTTTCCCAGCCGTCACGAACGTTTCATATTCGGCGCGGAGCTGCTCGTTGAAGCGACCGGCGATCGCAGCCCGGATGACTCTAATGCCGGAGAAAACTGCCTCTCGCGGCTTCGATGCGAGGCTCGCAGCAAGGGTCGCTACGTCAAGCGCAGCGTCGGCGGCCCGAGCGCCGAACGATACTGGCCCGATCGCATGGTCCTGCGGGGCAGAGAAAGAAGGCGCCGGCGCGATCGCTCGGCTTGAGGAGCCTTGACCGGAGCCCGTCGGGTCGCCAGCAGTCGAGGTATCTTCTGAGGCAGCCATGCTGCCTTAGGGGGCCCGGAATCTGAGGCCGGCGATAGACGAATTACGCGGTGACTGGAGGCCGCCGGCCGCCGCGCCGCGCGACAACCTTGTTCTGTGCATCGGACGCACGCTTCAGCGCCGTCACGTACACCTGCTTCTTTCTTGCGGACGAGGCTGTGCGCACAAAATCGGAGAGCGGTGTCGATCCCACCGCGACCTTCTTACGCCTCTTGAAGAAGGAAAACATGGCTACCCTTTCTTAACACCGAGCGCCGCTTCGAGTTCCGCCCTCGTAAACCGCTCGGGAACGTGTGTATCGATGGTGTCGATTCCGACGCGCACTAGCTTGGCTGCGTCGTCATTCGGTTTCAATAGCAGATCGACCTGTATCTTGGGGCCGAATTCCCTCTTTAAAGTATTGACCACGTCACGGGCTGCAAAGTACTGATCGATAAAGCGTTCCGGTGGAATGTTCCGGCCTTCCTCGGCCTCCCGGGCCTGTACAAATTCCCAGGCCAGGTAGGGGCTCTGGTACACGTACCAAATGTTCACACGTCGGTCGCGCCCCAGACTCCGCTCGACGTTTCGCTTGGCGCGCTCGTAATTCGACAGCGTTCCGTCCAAGAGAAAGGTCTGACGCTGGCCTAGGGCCAAGTCATGAATCTTATCGACCCAGATCGAAGTCGCACGCTGAAAGAGCCAAGAGTTCGAACCCTTGTATCCAGGAAATTCACTTCGAAGGTCGTCGGGGTCGATGCGCAGCACCTTGGGCGCGTCGGGCGCGGCCTCTAGCTGCGCGATAATTTCTTTGGCCGCCTCGGTTTTTCCGGCGCCCGGTGAGCCCGCCATGAATACCGAGACCGGGTTTTCCTCGGGCGGGTAGATCTTCGGATCGGTAAGCGCTGCACAGCGTACGCGCTTGTGCGCTTTCGCGTACGCGACTGCTTCCGCCTGAATTTTGAGCTCGTCCTCGGTCACGCCAAGGAACAACTATCGTGGAGCGACGCTTCGCCCGCCTCCCGCGGCGAGTATCCTGTCACCGCTCACCGAACGGCGCCAGTCATGGCCGATCGAGCGGTCGTGCGCGCTTGGTGCGTCTTCCATTTGAGGGCCTTTCGCAGCTTGCCGAGGGTGATGCTCGCCGTGCCGGCTTCCTCTTCCCCGCTCGCCTTCGCGTTCTGAACGAGCTTGATTAGCAACGCGAGCTGCTTCGGCGCGAGAGCCTTCCCGATCAGTTCACCCGCGTTGACGACTCCTCGCGGGCTCTCTGCTCTGCTCATGTGCCACCCCCGATGCGCAGCGGCCACCGCATGAACTCGGAAGTCTAGGTGAATTGCCGCACCGAGTGGGCCTGGAACCGGCGCTTCGGTGCCGGTTGCGGGTATGAGTGCGGGTATGCAAGCAGGGCGTCACCGCAGGGAGTCTCATCAAATCGAGTGTTTAACTTACCGTTCGAGTCCGGCCCCGGGCACTACTCGGAACGGGATTGCCGGCTTCCGCCGGTAGGCGATCATTGGATGGCCTGTGTCGAGCTCACAACGCAGCCCGTCAAACCGAGCGCCTCGAAGGTTGAGTGTCAGGTTCGAGCAGGCGCGGTCCGGGCCCCTGCTTGGCGAGCATGTCATCGGGATTGTAGAGCGGGCAAGCCTCCAAGGAGAGACAGCCGCAGCCAATGCAACTGCCGAGCTGATTGCGAAGCTTCG
>DATJSR010000058.1:0-3154 GCA_035504015.1 Steroidobacteraceae bacterium | reverse complement strand
CTACGGCCTTGCCGAAGAGGCTCACCGCGAGCCAGGTCAGGGGCACGAGCGCGATGCCGATCACCGTGATGGCGAGCACCACGAACAACAGAGGCGATACCAGTAGCGCGAGGATGGCCGTGAGCAACGCGCGGCCGGGATGGCGCTCGAGCGTTTGAACGCAGCGCGAGAGCGCTTGGGGAAAGAGCAGCGCGAGCAGCGCATAGAGCACCAACACGCCGAGTGCGAGCTCCCAGGCCCAGCGCACCCCCGGGTCCAACGACAGCAGCCGGCCGTAGAGCAGGCAGTGTCGCAACCAGGCCTGCAGCCCCTCTATCCGGGGAAGCGGAAAGATGCGCTGAATGCCACCGTGAACCACGGCACCGGGGCTGCTCTCGAGATGCCCGAACACCACCACCACCCCATCGCCCACCTCGGCCTGCGGTCCGAGCGTGACGTTGCCGAGCACCGCCACCACGGTGCCTTGCACTTTGCTGTCGACCGAGACATTGCCGAGCACTGCCACGGCGCTGTCGCCGACCGGTGCCGTGGTGTGGGTGTCGCCGAACACCGAGACCACGTCTCCCGAGACCGGTCCAGCCGTGCTCGCATCGCCGAACACGGCCACGACCTCCTCGGCACTCTCGCTCGCCGGCAAGAGCGCATCGTGACCGAGCGAGACGATCTCGCGACCGAAGTCCTCATCGGCCGCGACGCTCGGCTGAGCGCTCATCGAGAGCACCCCGCTCAGTGCGAGCGCGGCGAGCAGCGGCAGGCGCCTCATGACGGCACTCGCGGGGTGGGCCGGTACCACATGGCGTACGCTGCCGCGAGCAGTGCGAAGAGAGCGGCGTAGAGGCAGAAGATTGCGAGCAGCAGCGGAGGCAGCCAGCCGTGCTGTGCCACCGCGGAAAGGAGCGAGAAGGAGCGCACGGCGAACGTGAAGTCCCAGTGAGCGAGCTGCGAGCCCGAGACACGCTCGATCCAGCCGCCGGCCAGCGGCCCGAGCGCCAGCAGCGCGAGTGCCGCGCCGATGCTCGCGCCGAGGAAGGCGAGCTGCGCAGGCCAGGGCCAGTGCATCAGACTGCGCTGCCACCAGTGCAGCTTGCGGCGCCGCGCGAGCTCGCGCTGCACGCGCGCCATCAGGGATTGCGGCGCGCGCTGCGGCGGCTGCTCCTGCAGAGCGCGGCTGACGAGCTGCGCAAGCGTATCCTGCGGATCAGGTGTCGGTTGGTTCGAATCGGACATGACCTCTCTCCTTCAGGCGCCGCCGGGCGCGGCTGGGCCGATCCCCAGGGGCGCGAGCAGTTTCGCGAGGGCGAGCCGACCGCGCAGGATGTCGGTCTTCACCTTGGCGAGGCTCACGTGCAGCTGCGCGGCGATCTCCTGATAGGACTTATCCTCGAAGTGAAACAGCACCAAGGGTACACGCTGGTGCGCGGGTAGCCGCGCGAGCGCTTGTCGCACACGCAGCGCACGCGATTCGGCATCGGTGGCGGCGAAGAGCTCATCGAGGTTGCCCACCGCTTCGGCGAGCAGGCCGGGCTCCGGGCCCTCCTCCTCGAGCTCGGAGAAGAAACGCCAGCGCCGGCGGTAGCGCACCAGGTGATTGATGGCGAGCCGCGTCGCGACCGTCTTCAGCCAGCCTCCGGCGGTCGGGCTCACCCGCAGCTGCTCGAAGTGCTCGTAGGCACGCAGAAAGACCTCTTGGCTGATGTCCTCCGCCTGGGCCGCGTTGGCAGTCAGGCGGGCAACGGTGGCGTAGACCATGTCCTGATAGGCGTGCATGAACGCGCTGAAGGCCTGGGGGTCGCTCGGCGTCGCGCTACTGGATCGCACTGGCGTGTCATCGGTTTGCACCAAGAACACCGCTCGGCGGGGAAAGTTGCAGCCTAGCACCCAGAAGGGGCCGCTGCTGGCTCGGGCCGGCGGCGGAGCGGTGTGCGCTGCGGCTCAGCGCAGCCGCGAGTCAATGCGCCTGCGGGTCAGTGCGTCTGCGGGACGTTGATGGGGCCGCCGCGCGCACGCGTTGGATCCCCGAGCACCTTGCCGTCGGCGAGAGTGGCGGTGATGAAGAGGCCACCCTTGGCGCCATCGCGCAAGGGATTGATCACCACGGTGACCTTGTCACCGGGCTTCATGATGGTCGACTTCCAACCCTGGCGCTTGAGGTTGTTCGGACTGTTGAGCTCGACTTTCCACAGATCGGTGCCACCGGAGTCGTTGGGCACCTCGATGTCGATGAAGGCGTGCGGATTGGTCCACTGAAAGTCGCGCACGGTGCCCTTGAGGGGCACCTGCTTCGACTGGTCGAACATGGCGAAGGAGTGGTGCGCCCACGCTGCGTAGCCGAAGCCAAGCGTCACCAGGGCGAGTGCCGCTGCCGATGCGAATCTCATCCTCATCACTCCCAAGGCGCAGATGTCATGTTCCGACAGCGTCGGTGTACGGCGTCCGTGATGACATGTCAAGCGTCCACCCCTCGGCTCGGGAGACATGCGCAGGCGAACTCCGCTAACATGCGGGCGCGGCGTGCTCGACGTGCGGCGCAGGCGCCTTTTTCAGGAGCTCCCATGAATCTGCGATCCCTGCTCGTTCCGGCGCTGCTGTGTGCGCTGGCGCTGAGCGCCCCCAGCGTGCTGGCGGCGCAGGACTCTGCCGCCTCGATCCCGGGTGCGGCGCTGCCCAAGGGGCATTACGCGCCGCTCAACAATCTGCCCGACTGGGGTGGCATCTGGCTGCCGAATTTTCCGCCCCGCGGTGTCAAGCGCGAGCGCCCGCAGCCGAAGGGGCAGTATTTGAAAGCCTATCAGGACTGGCAGCACCAGGTGGAGACGCAGCACGGAGAGGTGAAGCACGAGGGCTCCTACTGCCGCCCGCCCGGCATGCCGGGCATCATGGCGGTCGGGCAGTATCCGATCGAGTTCCTGTTCACCCCCGGGCGCGTCACCATTCATCACGAAGCGTGGCAGCAGTGGCGCTCGATCTGGACCGACGGCCGCAAGCATCCGGATGACTGGGATCCGACCTTCTATGGCCACTCCATCGGTCACTGGGAAGGCGACGTGCTGCTCGTGGACACGGTGGGCATCAAGACCGTCACGGAGATCGCCCCGGGCGTCAAGCACAGCGACAAGCTGCACATCCTCGAGCGCTTCCATCTCGCCCCCGGCGA
>DATJSR010000057.1:0-11966 GCA_035504015.1 Steroidobacteraceae bacterium | reverse complement strand
GCCGAGCAGCTCGGGCTGCATGCTGAGTTCACCGAGGGCTTGACCGAGCGCGGATGGCTCGAGCGACTCTACCGCGAGAATGCGCGACGGGTCGCCGAGCATGGTATCGCGCTGCCCGATTTCGAGGAGTTCTGGGAGCGCGGCTTGATCGATCTGTCGGTACACGATAAGCCGCAGGTGATGCATGCAGCCTTTCGCGAGGATCCGGCTGCTCATCCCCTGCGCACGCGCTCCGGGCGCATCGAGATCTACTGCGGGGAGATCGCCGATTTTGGGCTCCCCGACTGCCCGGGTCATCCGGTGTGGCGTGAGCCATTCGAGTGGCTGGGCGCGCAGCTTGCGCGCGACTACCCCTTGCACCTCATCTCCGATCAGCCCTCCCGCAGGCTGCACAGTCAGCTCGATCCCAGCCCGTACGCCCAGGCCGGCAAGATCGCTGGCCGCGAGGCCGCCAGCCTCAATCCGCGCGATGCGGCGGCTCGCGGCATCGCGCACGGCGATGTCATCGAGCTCTTCAACTCACGTGGGCGATGTCTCGCCGGAGCACTGCTCAGCGAGGATGTGATGCCGGGAGTGGTGCGACTGTCGACGGGTGCGTGGTGGGATTGCCCGGACGGAGGTCTCGAGCGTGGCGGCAACCCCAATGCGCTGACGCTCGATCGCGGTGCATCCTCGTTCTCACAGGGCTGCAGCGCGCAGACCTGTCTCATCGAGGTACGGCGCCACGAGGGGCCCCTGCCGCCCCTCGAGGTGCAAACCCCTCCGCGCATCGTGCGCGCGGATGCAAGCCCCCCGGTCAACGCCGAGTGAGCACCTTCTCGATGCGCCGGTCCGGCACGAGCCACATCAGGGCGACGAGCGCATAAATGCCGAGGGACACGCTGGGCGAGCGCAGCGCGCTCACGATGGCGAGCAGATAGAGCAGCGGGGAGGCCTTGCCCTTCCAGTCGGTGCGAACCGCCTCCCGCAGCAGCGATGCGCTGCCCTGCATCGCGATGATGCACTGTTGCAGCAGCCAGTAGGCGATCGCGGCCATCAACAGCACCATGCCGTAAACGGCGGTCGGTACCGGCGCTGCATGCGAGCTATCCAGCCACTCGGTCGTCACGGGCACCAGGGAAAGCCAGAACAGCAGGTGCAGGTTGGCCCACAGAATGCCGCCCGTCACCGTCTCGGTGGCCTGCAGCATGTGATGGTGATTGCTCCAGTAGATGCCCAGATACACGAAGCTCAGCACATAGGCGAGCAGCATCGGGATCATCGGCGGCAAGGAGGCGAAGTCCACCCCGCTCGGCGCCTTCAGCTCGAGCACCATCACCGTGATCACGATCGCAATCACGCCGTCGCTGAATGCCTCGAGCCGACCGGTGCGCATGGCGCCACTATGCCACGGGTCGCGGGTCAGTCGGCCGGAGCATCGCGGCGCCGCGCCTCAGCGCGCCGGCGGCAGCGAAATGGCGTGGATCTCGAAGATCCCGGGGTCCTGACCGCGCAGTCGCGGATCGAAGAGGTAGCCAATCTTTCCATCCGCGGCGTACACGGTCCCTCGGGCGAAGGCCACGCCCGCCGGGGCCTGGAGCCCCGAGGCAAGCACCCGGATGATCGCGGCGGAACCGCGGATCGTGACTTCATCGATCCGCCCGCCGCGACCCTCGGCGAGCGCGAACCGCTCGCCCTCGATCAGGCGCAATCCATCCGGTCCCGCGAGCGGTATCGAGGTTGCAATCCGTGTGAGTCCGGCGAAGGATCCGTCGGCGCCCACCTGCACTCGCAGCAGCTGGTTATGGGTGATGCTGTCTGCGTACAGCACGCCGCTTTGCGAGAAGGCGAGGCCGTCGATACCCGCAAGCGCTGGATCGCGGGCGAAGGGGATCAGCGCCGCACCGCCCGGCGGGAGGCGCCAGATGGCGCCGGTGCCGATGTCCGCCACGTAGGCAGAGCCATCGCGAGCGAGGGTAATGTCATCGCAGATCGATTCGGGTGCCGGCAGCGCCACGCTCGCCGTCCGTGTGCCCGTGCGCAGCTCGAAGCGCAGCACGGCCGCGCGGCCCGTGGGGACCCCGCCGGGGAGCTTGGCGGGCGAGGTGCACACCCAGAGCAGCCCGCGGGCATCATCGACCAGCACGCCGAAGATCGAGAGCAGCCCGTTCTGCGGCGTGCGGGAGATCCAGGGCTCGGCGCTCGACCGGCCGGGCAGGGCGCGATAGAGCGTCCCGCCGAGGCTGCCCGTATACAAAGTGCCATCGGCGGCGGCCGCGACGCTCTCGGGGTAAACATCGGCGCCGAGGATGCGGATCGAGGCTGAGGGTGCGGCCTGCGAGGCACAGCTTACGCCGGCGAGCAGCGCGCCAGCGCCTCGAAGGGCTACTCTTCTCCATCCGCGCGGAACGTGCCAGGATGCGCCGGCGTTTTGCATTGACGTGCCTCAGCTACCATAGACCGAACCATACATGAGCAAAGTCATGGGATCACGCAGCAACCACCTCCTCGCCGCGCTCGGCGCAGGCTTGCTGGCAACGACGCGCATCGCAAGCGCACAGGCACCGGGTGAGCCGAGCGCCGTATGGCCGCAGGACTGCGATCACGCCTGCCTCATCGATCTGAGCGCGCGCTACATCGATGCGCTCGTGCATCACGATCCTGCCCGTGCGCCCTTTGCACGAGGCGTGCGCTTCAGCGAGAACGACGTGCCGCTGCCGCTCGGCGCCGGGCTGTGGGCGACGATTGGCAGCGCGGCCCCCGATGCGCTGACGGCGGCCGATCCGCAGTCGGGTAACGTCGCTTGGTTCGGTGCGGTGCGCGAGAACGATCAGCCGGCGTATCTGGCCGTGCGACTGGCGGTCAGGGGCCGACAGATCACCGAGGTCGAGACCGTGGTGCAGCGCTCCGGCGGCCTGCCGGCACCCTTCGGCGATCCGGCGAAGCTGGTGCACGATCCGTCTTTTTCGCAAGCGCTCCTTCCGCAGGAGCGGCGCGAGCGCGAGCGGCTGCGGGATGTGGCGAATGGCTACTTCAGCACGCTCTCGCGCAACGATGGCGAGCTGCTCACGCAGTTCGACCCCGACTGCCAGCGCACGGAGAATGGGCTCAGCACCACCAGTGGAAAATTCGGCTTCGCGGCCACCGCCCCGGGTTGCCAGAGGCAGTTCGAGCTGGGTGGCTTTCGCATCAACAAGCGGGTGCGCGAACGGCGCTTCCCGATCATCGACACCGAGCGGGGCGTCGTCGTCGCTACCGGCTTCCTCGATCACGACAACAGCTTCGATCACTACCGCACCACCGACGGCCAGGAGCGCCAGACGCTGCTCAAGTGGCCGAACTCGCTCTCGCTCATGGAGGCGTTCAAGATCCGCAGCGGCCGTATCTATCGCGTGGAGGCGATCTTCACCTACGTGCCGTATGCCATGCACAACCCGTGGGCGAGCGTGTCAGGACCGTACTTGCCGCCGTCGCTAATGATGCGCGACAGGGCTGTCAATGCCAAAGAGTGCGATCGCGCCTGCCTTAGCGGCTTTGCGCAGCGTTACATGAGCGCGCTCGTTGCGCACGATCCGACTGCGCTGCCGTGGGCGCCTGCGGTGCGCTACACGGAGAACAGCGTGCCGATGATGATCGGTGATGGCGAGTGGGGCTCGGTCACGGGTGTGGGGCCCGCGCCGCTCATCGTGGCGGAACCAGCAAGTGGCAATGTGGTTTGGATGGGGGAGGTGCTCGAGCACGGGCAGGTGGCCCACTACGCCATGCGCTTGCGCATCGCGTTCCAGGAGATTTCGGAGGTCGAGGTGGTGCTCAACGGCAAAGGACAGCCGGGACCCTTCGGCGAGTCGGCGACCCGCGCGCCGGATCCCGCCTTCGAGCAGGTGCTCGCACCTGCCGAGCGTCGCAGTCGGGAAGAGCTGATCGCGCTCGCCGACGGCTACTTCAGCACCCTGCAGCACAACGACGGCACGATTCGCACGACCTTCGACCCCGCTTGTCAGCGCGCCGAGAACGGCCAGTCGACCACCAGCGGTACGTTCGGCTCCGCAGCGATCGTCCAAGGCTGTGAAGCGCAGTTTCGCCTGGGACTGTACCGCTACGACGATGAGCTGCGCGCGCGACGCTTCCCGCTCGTGGACGTCGAGCGCGGGGTGGTCGTGGCCATGGGATTCATCGATCATTCCGCGCGCCTGCAGCGATTCACCACCACGGACGGCAAGCCGCGTCACTCACCGTTTGCAGGCCCGGAAGCTCTCGGGCTGATGGAAGCCTTCAAGATCCGCAATGGCAAGATCTATCGCATCGAGGCCATGTTTGCCGAGGTGCCGTATCGGATGCCATCACCCTGGGTCGAGTCGCGCGATATCTGGGCGGTCGTACCGCTCGGGCCGCCCTAGGGTGCCGGCGGGATGAGGATCACACGGCGCATCGCCGCCGGTTTGCTGGTAGCGGCCGTGGCGCTCGCAGGCCGGTCGGGTGTCGCGGGGCCGGGCGGCGCTGCGGCGCTGGCAGAGGACACCGCGAGGTCACCCCCGGGGATCGCATCGGCCGCTGTCGACCAGCAGCGTCTCGCGAGCGCCGACCGCGAGCCGGGAGAGTGGATGTCCGTGGGGCGCACCTGGAGCGAGCAGCGCTTCAGCCCGCTGACACAGATCAACGAGCACACCGTGCGCCGCCTCGGTATCGCCTGGTACGCCAATCTCGACACGTACCGCGGCGTCGAGGCCACCCCGCTCGAGATCGATGGCGTGCTCTACAATATCTCCGCCTGGGACGTGACCACTGCCTACGATGCGCGCACCGGCAAAGTGCGCTGGCGCTTCGATCCGCAGATCCCGCTCAAGTGGGGACGTCTCGCCTGCTGCGGCCCGGTGAGCCGCGGACTTGCCGCCTGGCACGGGCACATCATCCTGGCGACGCTCGATGGGCGCTTGATCGCGCTCGATGCCGCAAGCGGCAAGCCGCTGTGGAGCGTCCAGACGCTCGAGGCGGGGCAGCCGCTGTCAATCACGGGCGCGCCGCGCATCGCCGATGGTCTGGTGGTGATCGGCAACAGCGGCGGGGATTTCGGTGCGCGTGGCTATATGTCCGCCTACGACGCCGACACCGGACGGCTCGTATGGCGCTTCTACATCGTCCCGGGGGATCCGTCCAAAGGGCCCGAAGGCGCCGCATCCGATTCGGTGATGCCGATGGCTGCGAAGACCTGGACGGGCAAGTGGTGGGAGCTCGGGGGTGGTGGCAACGACTGGGACACCATCGTCTATGATCCACAACTGCAGCTCGTCTACTTCGGCACCGGCAACGGCTCGCCTCACCCTCAGGCCTTCCGCAGCCCCGGCGGCGGCGACAACCTATTCCTCTGCTCGATCGTCGCGGTCGATGCGCGCACCGGCCATTACGTGTGGCACTACCAGGAGATTCCCGGTGAGGAGTGGGATTACGATTGCACCAATCCGCTGGTGCTCGCCGACCTCACCATCGATGGGCAGCATCGTCGCGTCATCATGCACGCTCCCAAGGACGGCTTCTTCTACGTGCTCGATAGACGCACGGGCAAGCTCATCTCGGCGAAGAACTACGTGCCCAACACGTGGGCGAGCGGCGTCGACCTCGCCACCGGCCGGCCGCGCATCAATCCCGAATCCTACGTGGCGGTGAAGCCGCATCTCATGACGCCGGGATACGGCGGGGGCCACAACTGGAATCCGCTCTCCTACAGCCCGCTCACGGGCCTGGTGTACATCCCGGCGCAGGAGCAGTGGATGGTGGAGTCGCGTCTGGCGGATGGACAGTTCCAGTTCGTTCGCGGACGCTCGACGCTCGGTGCGGGCATCAACGACTATCCCGAGCTGCGACGCCAGCTCAACCACGAGGCCGGAGAGCGCGAGAAGGGCTATCTGCTCGCCTGGAATCCTGTGACGCAGCACCAGGCCTTCCGCATTCCCTATCCTCATCCGGGTAACGGCGGTACGCTGGTGACGGCGGGCAATCTGCTCATCGAGGGCACGATCAACAAGACCCTCGCGATCTATCGAGCGGACGATGGGCGCAAGCTCTGGGAGCTGCCCGTGCAGAGCGTCCCTGTGGCTGGGCCGATGAGCTATGAGGTCGGCCATCGACAATACATTGCCGCGAACGTGGGCTGGAACAGCGCGATCGTCCACGGTCTCGAGCCGTTCTCGGTCGGCCCCGCACGACTCATCGTGTTTGCGCTGGATGCCAAGGGTGTCGAGCTGCCTCCCGCACCACCACCGGAGGCCGTGCCGGCCCCACCGACCACCGTGCAGCCCGAGGAGGCCGTCGCCCGCGGTGGGCTCCTTTACGCGCAGTACTGCGCGAGCTGTCACGGCCCCAATGCCGTGGGTGGAGTCAAGGACCTCAGGCATCTGACGACTGAGCAACACGGGCGTTTTACCGACATCGTCCTGGGCGGCACGCTGAGCAAACAGGGCATGGCGAGCTTCAGGGAGCTGCTCACGCCGGCGCAGGCCGACTCCATCCACGCCTATCTCATCAATCGGGCGCAGGAGGATTGGCAGCCGAGCTTCACGCCGCCGAAGCACAAGTGAGAGTGCCGGGCTCAGCATGAGCGTGGACCCTAAGCGAGGACCTCGAGCCATGAGCGGCAAGTGCATGAGAGCGGATGCCTGCGGCGCGCGAGCCGCGGGAGCGCTGCTCGCGATGCTGCTGAGCGCCCAGGGTTTTGCCCAGGGCGCGCCCGAGGCGGCGGCGCGCAGCCTCGCAACCACGCTGAGCACGCTCGAGAGCCGGGCACGGGCACTCGCCGACGTGGAGGCCATCGAGAAGCTGCAGCGCGCCTACGGCTATTACCTGAGCCGCGGCTATTGGGATGAGGCGGCGGATCTGTTCGCCGACGATGCCACTTTCGAGTCGGGCGTCGATGGCGTGTACATCGGCAAGGCGCATATCCGCGAGCGTCTGATTCGCGAGGGCGGCGGTCACCCGGGCCCCGGGTTGCCGTACGGACAGCTCAACGAGCGCCTGCAACTGCAGCCCGTGGTGCACCTGAGCGCGGACGGCCTGAGCGCCCGGGGGCGCTGGCGCGAGCTCGCCATGCTCGGCCAGTTCCACGAGCGCGCCGAGTGGGGCAGCGGTATCTACGAGAACGAATACGTGAAGCAGGGGGGCATCTGGCGCATTGCTCACCTGCACTACTTCCCCCACTTCGTTGCGCCCTACGACAGCGGCTGGGCACGCTTGCCGAGCGTCACGGGTGATTGGGTCTCAGCGGCCGGGCGCGCGCTGCCGGCAGATCGTCCGCCAAGCGTGCGCTATCAGCCCTTTCCTGCGCTCTTCACGCCACCTTTCCACTATTCGCTGGCGCAGGCACGGGCGCGCAGCGAGGATTTGCCCCTGCTGCAGCAGGCTCGGCACGCCGTGGCACAGATACGGCGCGTGGCGCAAGCGCGGGGCACGCGCGCGGAAGAGGAGATGCTGGCTCTGGCGAGCGAGCTCGATCACGCCGCCGAGGATCTCGAGCGCCTGAGCTCGCAGCAGTCGATCGAGCGCTTGCAGGGCGAGCTGGGTTACTACATCGACAAAGGGCTGTGGCGCGAGGCGGCGGCGCTCTTTGCGCGGGACGGCAGCTACGAGTACGGCCAGCAGGGTATCTACGAGGGTCGCGCCCACGTGCGCGTGGGGCTTGCGCTTCTGGGTCCCGAGGGCCTGCAGCCGGGGCAGCTCAATGACTTCCCGATGCTGCAGCCGATCGTCGATGTGACGCCCGATGCGCGCACCGCCCAAGGGCGCTGGCGCAGCGATGTGATGCTGGCGCGGGCAGGCGAGGGCGCCTGGGGCGGCGGTGTCTACGAGAACGAATACGTCAACGAGGACGGCAGCTGGAGAATCCGCAAGCTGCATTTCTATGTGACGTTCTTCGGCCGATACGATCAGGGCTGGACCGCCGCCCCGATCGCGCTCGAGGGGCCAAGCCGTGTGCATCCGCCGGATCGGCCGCCGAGCATGGTGTACGCCGCCTTTCCGAGCATCTATCTGGTGCCCTACCACTACGCCAATCCCGTGACGGGGGCAGTGCCCTCCATCGAGCACCCGGTGCACGGGGAGCGCCTGCCGCCCGAGCTCGCGATGCTCGAGGCGCGCAGCAATGCGCTCGCGCACCGGGTCGAGCTGCTCAAGGACCAGGCGCAGATCGAGAAGCTGCAGCGCGCCTACGGCTATTACGTCGACAAGGCACAGTGGCCCGAGATCGCGCGGTTATTTGCCGCGGACGGCACGTATGAGATCGGCGGGCGCGGCCGCTTCGTCGGACCGGCGCGGGTGCTCGAGTACCTGGTGAAGGGTCTCGGTCCGATCGGCATCGGCACCCGCAGCGGACAGCTGCTCGATCACCAGCAGTTCGAGGGCATCGTGGATGTGGCAGCGGACGGTCGCACCGCGCAGGGGCGCTGGCTCGCCATCGTGATGGCCGGCTCCGGCAAGTCGAGCGCGCTGTGGGGAGATGTCACCTACGAGAACCGCTACGTCAAGGAGGACGGCGTATGGAAGGCGGCGGCTTTTCGGGCGCCCTTCACCATGTATTGCAGTTACGCGGGGGGTTGGAGGGACAATGCGGTACCGAACACACGCCCCGACAGCTTCCTGCCGCCGCCGGACTTAGCCCCGAGCACCGTCTACCTCACGTATCCGAGCTACTACCTCAACCCGTTTCACTACCCCAACCCCGTGACCGGACGCATGGCGCCCCCGCCGGATGCGGCCGCGGGAGGCACGCTGATGCGAGGATCCCCCGGAGCTACTTGAGGATTTCGTTGAAGAACTCCGCCCCCGGCGGCTTGCCGTCGACCCACATCTCCGACGGATCCCAATGCTCGGCGATGAGCCCGTCGGCACCGATGCGGAACATGTCGAACCAGGTGATGTAGTAGATGTGCTCGGGGTGCAGCCGATCGCGCACCTTGCGCACGGTGCTCACCGTCACCAGATCGCGATCGGCCGTGATGGCAATGACGGGCATCTTGATGAGCGGTGCCACCGGCTGAGGCGAGCGCTGTCGCCGAAAGAGCTCGATGAAGGCGGCGCGCCCCGACTTCACGTTCGGATTGTGCTGGATGTAGCCCGCTGCCATGTATTCAGGGGCGCGATCCAGGTGCCCCCCTTCATAGACGATCCGCCAGAAATCAAACACGAACTTCTTGTTGCGAGCGAGCCTGGGATCGGCGCTCTGCAGCATCGAGAGCTGGTCTTTGGCGGCGACGGGCGGCACCTGGGCGTGGCTCACCGAGGCGCTGGCGACGCACACGATGCCCAGGGTGAGCAGCGCCGATCGGATTTTGTTCATGGCAACGCGCCTTGCGAAAGAGGAGCACGAGTGTAGCGACGTTGTGTCGCTTCGTGGAAGACTTGCGCGGGTAAGCTTGAGTGATCCGCGCAGTCTGCGGAGAAAGGCACGGGTCTTCATGAGCGCAGCGGTGCTGCTCGGGCTCATCGCTGCGGTGGGCTATGGGATCTCGGATTATCTCTGGAAGCATGCCGGCCACGCGGTCGGTCTGTGGCGCAGCATCTTCTACGGCAACCTCTTCGGGCTGGTGCTGCTCACGACACTGGCGCTGCTGACACACGAGCCGGCCGCGCACGGGAGCGCACCCGCCGTGGCGTGGCTCTGGGCGGTGGGCGCCGCGTTCATCCTGCTCGCGGGTGCGGTCACGTTCACTCAGGCAATGATCAAGGGCACGCTCGCGGTGGTCTCACCGGTGGCGGCAAGCTATGGGGCCGTAGCGGCGCTGCTCTCGCTCGCGACGGGCGAGCACCTGCAGGGGCGCTCCTGGGCGGGCATTTCCGTCACCGTCTGCGGGGTGTGCCTGGTGTCCGCCCCCGCCAATGCCGGCGCGGAGCTGCGCCAGCACTTGCGCAGCAGCGGCGCGGTGTGGGCTCTGGGGGCCGCGTGCTGCTATGGATCAGGCTTCTGGCTGCAGGGCCGATTGGCGGTGCCCGCGCTCGGGCCACTGCTGCCGGTGTGGACTTGCTACGCCATCATCACGGTGGCCGTGGGCTTCGTGGCGCGTCGCCAAGTGCTGGCGCCGATCGCACCGGTGGCAGTGCGCACCATCGTGCTGAGCTCGGCTCTCTTCGTGCTCGGCTACCTCGCGCTCACCTGGGGCTTCGCCACCGGGCACATCGCGGTGGTGGTGGTGCTGAGCACGCTCGGCAGCGCCGTGACGGTGCTGCTCGCGCGGGTGCTCGATCGTGCGCACATTGCCACGCACCAGTGGCTCGCTCTGGGTGTCATCATCTTGGGCCTCGTGCTCATCCGGAGCTGAGCCGGGGACGACCACGGGCGACCCTGGCGCCTGGCCGAGCACGCGCCGGCGCGCCGCTATCGGGCACTGCGCAGCGGGAGTAGGATGCTCGGCAGAGATTGCAAAGGAACCGAAGGCTATGCCAGGAGCTCGGCGAGAAGGACCGAACGAGTCGGCCCGCAACCCACCGCCGCCCAAGCCGGCGGTGCCCCCGGGGGATGCATCGAGCAAGTCCGCGCAGCAGCTCGATGAGCGCCTGGATGAGGAGCTGGAGGATACCTTTCCGGCCAGCGATCCACTGCCCTGGACCCACAAGAGCGATTGACTAGTACGGTGGGGGACGCTGCGCGCGCTGAGTCGCAGCCGCCTCGGTCCACCACGCCAGATCGTCCGCGAAGCGCACGAAACTGCGCTCGAGCGCGGCACCTGCATCACCGATCGGCTCTCCCGCTGCATCGAGCGTGAGCCCGATGGGGCCGACAGCGAGCGTGCTCGAGACCACGACCATCCCCATCTCCGCGAGTGTGTTGTGCCAGGCGTAGCTGGCGCGTACGCCTGAGAGGCGGCCCGCCGAATAGCTGGCGATGGCGGCGGGTCTGAAGAACCACTCCTCGAGAAAGTGGTCGGTGAGGTTCTTCAGTCCCGGCTGCATGCCCCAGTTATACTCGCCCGTCACGAACACGAACGCATCGGCCGCGCGGATTCTGGCGGCGAGGCCCTGCAGCACCTCGGGCGCCTTCCCTGGCGGGTACTCCTTGAACATGCGATCCAGCATCGGCAGATTGAGCGCCTTGGCATCGATCAGCTGGGCATCCTCACCGCGCGCGCGCAAGCGGCGCACGAGGAACTCAGCCAGGCGAATTCCCTGCCGATCCGAGCGATAGGACCCGTAGAGGACGAGGATGCGGTGAGCCACCTGCGGATCATAGCGTCAGCCGCGGCCGTTGCTCTCGGTTGCCTCCTGTTGGCGGGCTTCCCGACACCCTCACGGGCTCAGTCAGCCGCCGAGCGGGCCGAGCGCTCCGCGCGCGACCGCCAGCTGATGATGGATCGGCTCGGCATCCAAGCGCTGCGCGCGCCACCGAGCGCCGACCCGACAGCGCCGCATCCTGCCAACTACGAGGAGTCGCGCGCCAACCCCTACCCCCTCTGGCCGGACCCGCTCGTCATGGCCGGCGGCCGCCCTGTCAGCACCGCGGCGCTGTGGCGCATGGCGCGGCGCCCACAGATCGTCGCGGCCTTCGAGCAGGAGGTCTATGGGCGTGTGCCCGATCACGTGCCCGCCATTCGCTGGGTTAGCGATACGTCCGAGACGGAGCGCATCGGCCGAGTCAGCGTTTCCGCCAGCCGCATCATCGGCCATGTGGACAATTCGATCGATCCGGCGATCGGCGTGGACATCCCGCTGATCCTCATCAAGCCGCTCGCAGCCACCGCCCCGATGCCCGTGCTGATCATGTACGTGCTCGGCCGGCCCGCCTTCCCGGCGCCCGCGCCGCCATCGGCCGATGAGATCGCCCGATTGAACGCGGCACTCAGGCAATCCCTCGAACGACAGGACCCCGGGGTCTCGCAGATCCTGCGCGATCATCCCGCCTGGCAGCCGATACCGACGCCGCCGTTCTTTGCGCCCGCGCGGCCCCCGAGCGACCCGCTGCTGCAGCTCGTCGCCGACGGCTGGGCCGTGGCGCTGCTCGATCCGACCAG
>DATJSR010000056.1:0-16183 GCA_035504015.1 Steroidobacteraceae bacterium | reverse complement strand
CGAGGTGAGCGATGCAGCAGGAGCCGATCGAAGGGGGATGCTTGTGCGGGGCGGTGCGCTACCGTATCCATGGGGCGCCGCGGGTATCGCTCATTTGTCACTGCCAGTCGTGCCGCAAGGCCGCCGGCGCGCCCTGCGTGGCGTGGGTGACCTTTGCGGCTCAGCACCTCGAGTGGGTGCGGGGACAGCCGCGGCGGCATCGCTCCTCGCCGCCGGTGCAGCGCGGCTTCTGCGAGTCCTGCGGCACCCCGCTCACCTGGTCGCACGAGCGTCATGCGGATGAGATCGATATCACCACGGCCTCGCTCGATGAGCCCATGCGCTTTCCGCCGACTCGCGAAGTGTGGCTGAGCGAGCGTATCGGCTGGCAGCTCGCCAACCCCGCGCTCAGCGCCTATCCGCACGGCGGCAGCTGAAGTCGGCCTCAGGGACTCTTCCAGCTCGAGCGGGCCTGGGCCTTGAGGCGGCGGCGCTGCTCCTCGAAGGCGAGCCGCTCGGCCGGGGGCTGCTCCCCGGGCAGGGCGTGCAACGCCTCCTCGAAGATCTCGCGCAGCTCTTCTTTGAATTCCGGGTGAGTGAAGATGTAGAACTCGTTGCGTCGGATTGCCTGCAGCACCTTGTCGCCCACCTCGAGCGGTGGCATGCCGGCGCGCTGGTGCAGGTCGGCGAGGCGCGCCAGAAATGCCGGATCGCTGGGTGCACCGCTGCCCTGCAGCCGAGCGGGGCGAATGCGCTCACTTTCGTGGATGGCACTGTTGACCAGGCCGGGGCAGAGGACCGAGACGCCGATGCCATGCGGGGCGAGGCTGTAGCGCAGTGTCTCGGAGAGGCCGCGCACGGCGAACTTCGAGCAGGTGTAGATGCCGGCGACGGGGCCGGCAATGAATGCGGCCATGGATGCCGTGTTGACGATGTGACCGCCTGCGCCATGCTTGCGCAGCCGCGGCACGAAGGTGCGCACTCCGTTGACCACACCGCCGAGGTTTATGCCCAGGACCCAGTCCCAATCCTCGTAGCTTGCATCGGCGATGTCGTTGAACAGATTGATGCCGGCGTTGTTGCACACGAGATGAACGTTGCCGAACGTGCGCTCGGCCTCGTCCGCGGCCTGGGCCATCGCCGCGCGGTCGGTCACGTCCAGGCGCACGGCGTGCACGCCGGCGCGCTGCCCGGCGCGCGCGAAGTGCTCGAGCGCCGTGTCCAGATGGTCCTGGCGGATGTCGGCGATGACCACCCGCATGCCCGCGTTGCAGAAAGCCTGCGCCATGCCGAAGCCCACACCGCTCCCGCCTCCGGTGATGAAGGCGACCTTTCCCGACACGTCTTTCATGTCCTGCTCCGCACTCGCGGCGCGACGGGTGGCGCGCGGGTAAAGGCTTCTTAGCAGGTTTCGGGCGGAGGGGCTATGCTGACGGGCGATCTTTACGCCGCGCTCGCGTCGCGCCGAGTGATTGCCGGGTCGCCTGCCATGGGTTTGACGAAAATGGAGCACTACCTCGTGCTCAGCGATGACATCGAGGCGACCCGGGACTTCTATTGCGGAGCGCTCGGCATGCGCGTCGGACCGCGCCCGCCGCTCGAGTTTCCGGGCTACTGGCTGTACGTGGGCGACACGCCCTGCATCCATGTGGCGGAGTGGCGCTCCTACACGGCGCATTCCCAGCGGCTCGGCCTGCCAGTAAGCTCACGGGCGCCGGGAACGGGCGCGGTCGATCACATCGCCTTCAACGCGGAGGACTTCGATGAGGTCCTCGGCAGGCTCACCGCCCACGGCCTGACGCCGGGCCGCAACGACGTGCCGGGAGCGCAGCTGTGTCAGCTGTTTCTCGCCGATCCGAACGGCGTGAAGATCGAGATCAATGTACGGGTGGCCGCGCCGGGGCAGCGGCGATGAAATTCGGGGGTGGCCGATGAGCGTTCCGCCGGAGGAGGGTCTGCGCGAGCTGCTCGAGCGCGTGCACGAGCGGCTGAGCCGCGTGGAGCGTATCGATCCGCAGTCGCGCGAGCTTCTGAGCAGGCTCACGCACGACATCGAGCGGGCGAGCGGGCGAGCCGGGCAAGCGGGCGCCGGCGCCGATATCGACCAGGAGCAGCTGCCGCGGCTCGAGGCGCTGGCGGTGCGCTTCGAGACCGTTCACCCCGCCTTCGCGCAGGCGCTGCGCCAGCTCGTCGATCTGCTCGGCAAAGCGGGGATTTGAGCCTGCGTCACCTGCAGGCGATCAGCAGCTGCTTGTCGAACTCATCGCTGCGGACGCTCTGGTAGCCGCGCGATCCGCAGACGGGTGTCGACTACGTCTTCTGAGCCCGCTCAATCATCCATCAGGAAGCTGCGCAGCTGCTCGCTGCGGCTCGGGTGGCGCAGCTTGCGCAGCGCCTTGGCCTCGATCTGCCGGATGCGCTCGCGGGTCACGTCGAACTGCTTGCCGACCTCCTCGAGGGTGTGGTCGGTATTCATGTCGATGCCGAAGCGCATGCGCAGCACCTTGGCTTCCCGGGGCGTGAGCTGCGCGAGCACCGAATGCGTCGTCTCGCGCAGGGACTCCATCGTAGCCTGATCGATCGGTGAGGCGACCGAGGTATCCTCGATGAAATCGCCCAGATGCGAATCCTCGTCGTCGCCGATGGGCGTCTCCATCGAGATCGGCTCCTTGGCGATCTTCAGCACCTTGCGCACCTTGTCCTCGGGCATCTCCATGCGCACCGCCAGCTCCTCCGGGGTGGGCTCGCGGCCCATCTCCTGCAGCATCTGGCGCGAGATACGGTTCAGCTTGTTGATCGTCTCGATCATGTGAACCGGAATACGGATCGTGCGCGCCTGATCGGCGATCGAGCGCGTGATGGCCTGGCGGATCCACCAGGTCGCGTAGGTCGAGAACTTGTAGCCGCGGCGGTATTCGAACTTGTCGACCGCCTTCATCAGGCCGATGTTGCCCTCCTGGATCAAGTCCAGGAACTGCAGCCCGCGGTTGGTGTACTTCTTGGCGATCGAGATCACCAGACGCAGGTTCGCCTCCACCATCTCCTTCTTGGCGCGGCGGGCCTTCGCCTCGCCGATCGACACCTCGCGGTTGATCTCCTTGAGGTCGTTGATCGTCAGGTGGTACAGCTGCTCGAGCAACTCGAGCTTCTTCTGACGCCGCTCGATCTCCTCCTTGAGCTTGGCGAGCGGTGCGGAGTACTTCTTGCCCGCCTTGATGTGCTTGGCGAGCCAGCGCGGGCTGGTCTCGTTCTTCGGGAACGTGGCGATGAAGTCCTTGCGCGGCATTCCCGAGTCGCGCACCGCGAGCACCATGATCTCCTTCTCGAGCTGGCGGATCTCGCTGATGTGGGCGCGCAGGTTGAGGATGAGCGCATCGAACATGCGCGGGGAGAGCTTGAGCTCCATGAATTCGCCCGCGAGCTTCTTGCGCAGCTTGAGCGTCTTGGGATCACGCGCGCCGATCTTCTGGATGGCGTTGAGGGCGTGTACGAAACCCTTGTGGATCGAGCCGAAGCGGCGCGCGGCCTCCTCCGGGTCCGGTCCCGTATCGATCGCCTCTTCCTCGGAATCGCCTTCCTCGGACTCCTCGTCCTCCTCCTCGTTCTCCGACTCCGCCGCGATGATCTCCATCTTCGTCGGATTCTGCGGCTGGGCGATCACATCGGGAGCATTGGGGTCGATGAAGCCGACGATGACATCGACGAGGCGTGCCTGCCCGGTCTTCACCGGCTCGTACGCCTTCAGCAGAAAATCGTAGGTCGGCGGGTACATCGACAGGGCACTGCGCACGGCATCCAGGCCTTCCTCGATGCGCTTGGCGATGCGGATCTCGCCCTCGCGAGTGAGCAGCTCCACCGTGCCCATCTCACGCATGTACATGCGCACCGGGTCGGTCGTGCGGCCGAGCTCGGCATCGAGCGCGGCGAGCGCTGCGGCGGCCTCCTCGATCGCTTCCTCATCCGCGGGTCCGGCAGGCTCGCTCGCCAGCAGCGACTCGGTATCCGGTGCCTTCTCGTACACCGGGATGCCCATGTCGTTGATGGTGTTGACGATGTCCTCGATCTGCTCGGGGTCCACGATCTCCGAGGGCAGGTGGTCGTTGACCTGGGCATAGGTGAGGTAGCCCTGCTCCTTGCCGCGCGCGATGAGCAGCTTCAGCTGCGACTGGCGGTCTTCGGACATGACGGGCACGCGGCGTTCGATTCCCAAGGTTTTCCTTTCCCCAGCATTCTTCGCGCCAGCCTTGGCGTCGGAGGCCGGCGCATCGGGGGCGATGGGAGCGGCCGGTAGAGGGTTAACGGCAGAGCGGGGCGCAACTTCAGCCGTGCGCTTGGGCAGGGCGGCGACCCGGCGGTCGCGGGCTGCGGGGGCCGGGGCAGCCTTCTTCGGCAGGACGGCGGCCTTCGCCACCTTCTTGTCGGGCTTCTCGGCGTGCGTGCGTTTCTTGCTCGGTGTCGGTGTAGGTTTCTGCTTGCGTGTCATGGTGTCCGCGATGCTGCGCTCGGGCGCTGGCAGGCATGGTTTGGCAGCTCCTATGTGAGTACCTCGCCGAGGTAACTCAAGGGTCTGCCGGGCAAAGCGCGCAATTCTATTTGACTTTGCAGAAACTGCCAAATTCCCCGCTGCGAACCGCGTCTCATCCTGCGCCCCGTAGCGCTCAGGAGGCCTGGGCGCGCCGCGGCTCGCGGGCGAGGCTTGACGTAAGCCGTTGAAGCTCGAGCTTTTCCTCGGCCGTGAGGCCGGAGGCGCGGTCCTTCTCGAGCAGCCGATCCAGACTCCGGCGCTCCGCTTCCTGGAGCAGCCGCTGCAGGGCGTCCTGCAGCTCATTGTGCGCCGCAGTAAGAGAGGGTACCAACTCCTCTGCCGAGGCAAGACGGGCCAGGTGCGCGCTCTCGGGGCGCTCACGCCAGCGCTCGAGTACCTGCGCGGTGCTGTCGGCGGGCTGCTCCCGCAGCTCGCTGAGCAAGCCGGCCAGCAGGGCCGCGCCGGGCTCCTCGAGCGTCGCCACGCGAGCGATGAGCTCGGGGTCGGTCTCCTCGGCGAGGCGGGGAAAATGCACCAGCAGGCGAACCGCCTGCCGCACCAGGCTGCCACGGCCGGCACCGAGCGGTCGGCGGGTGGCGGCCGCCGGCTGCCTGAGGTCGACCTCCAGCAGCTCAGCGAGGCCTTCGGGTGTGCGCTGAAAGCCGAATGCCTGCGCCAAACGCTCGAGGAGCAGGCGGCGATAGATCCCCTGCGGGATCTGCTGCACGAGCGGACGCACCAGCTGCGCGGCCCGCGCCCGCCCGTCTGCGCCCGAGGTCTTCACCTGCGCGCCGATCTCGCGTACCACGTACTCCGACAGCGGCAGAGCCTGCTGCGCCAGGCGTCGCTCGAAGGCTTCGCGCCCCTCGCGCGCGACGAGCGTATCCGGATCCTCGCCCTCGGGCACGAACAGGAAGCGGATCTCGCGCCCCTCGAGTGCCTCGGGCAGCGCATTCTGCAGGGCCCGCCAGGCGGCCGCCCGCCCCGCGCGGTCGCCATCGAAGGCGAAGGTGACCTGCGGCACGAGCTGAAATATGCGCTTCAGGTGCTCGGGTGTCGTCGCAGTGCCGAGGGTCGCGACCGCGCAGGGCACCCCGAACTGATGCAGCCGCACCACGTCCATGTAGCCCTCCACCACCAGCAAGCGGGTGAGGGGAGCGCGGCTCTGGCGCACCTCGTAGAGCCCATAGAGCTCGCGGCCCTTGTGAAACAGCGCCGTCTCGGGGGAGTTGAGGTACTTCGGCTCTCCCTGATCGATGACGCGGCCGCCGAAGGCGATGACGCGCCCGCGGGCATCGCGGATCGGAAACATGATGCGATCCCGGAAGCGATCGTAATATCGCTCGCCATCGCGCGGCACTTCGCGCGCGATCACCAGCCCGACTTCGGCGAGCTGGCGCTGCGCTTCCTCGTTGCCTCCGAAGCGGCGCAGCAGCTCGTTCCAGGCGTTCGGCGCATAGCCGATGCCGAATCGCTCGATGACGTCGCGGTCGAGCCCGCGGCGCGCGAGATATTCACGAGCGCGCTCGTTGCGCGCGAGCGCCTCGGCGTAGAAGCGCGCCACCTGACCCATCAGCTCGTACAGCGTGGCGCCCTCGCGCCGCGCCGGCACCGCGCCGGCCTCGCGCGGCACCTCGAGCCCGAGCATTCCCGCGAGCTCCTCCACCGCCTCGGGAAACGGCAGCCGGTCGTGCTCCATCAGAAAGCCGAGCGCCGTGCCGTGGGCGCCGCAACCGAAGCAGTGATAAAACTGCTTGTCCGGACTCACCCAGAAGGAGGGTGTCTTCTCCGTGTGAAACGGACAGCAGGCCTTGAACTCGCGGCCCGCCTTCTTGAGCGCGATGCGCGCACCGATGATCTCGACGATATTCGCTCGGGCGATGAGCTCGTCGATGAAGCTGCGCGGAATCATGCGCTGGGAGGCTACCCCGATCGCGACCGCAGCGACAGCTCCGGAGGCTCGTCTGATCCTAAGAAGCGAGCTTCTGCTTGATGCGCGCGCTGAGCGCGCCCATGTCGGTGCGACCCTGCACCTGCGGCTTCAGCACCCCCATCACCTTGCCCATGTCCTTGATGGAGGTGGCTCCGGTCGAGCGCATCGCCGTGTCGATGAGCGTATCGAGCTCGGCCTCCGAGAGCTGGGCCGGCAGATAGCCCTGCAGCACGGCGAGCTCCGCACTCTCCTTGGCCACGAGATCGCTGCGGCCACCGCTCTCGAACTGGGCGATCGACTCGCGCCGCTGCTTCATCATCTTGTCGAGCACCGCGAGCACTTGGGGGTCGTCGAGGCTGATGCGCTCGTCCACCTCGCGCTGCTTGATGGCGGCGAGGATGAGACGCACGGCGGACAGGCGCTCCTTGTCGCCGGAGCGCATCGCCGCCTTCATGTCATCGGTTATGCGATCTTTGAGACTCACTAGCGCGGCGCGCGCATCATGCTGTCGCGCGAGACGCGCTTCATGTGCCGCTTGATGGCGGCGGCGCGCTTGCGTTTCCGCTCCTGGGTGGGCTTTTCGTAGAATTCACGCCGACGCAGCTCGGTCAGGATGCCGGCCTTCTCGCAGGCGCGCTTGAAACGCCGCAGGGCGGCATCGAAATACTCGTTCTCACGAACACGGACGCTCGGCATTCAAAACCTCAAGCCATTGATTTGGCTGGAAACGTCGACAGGCCCTGTCGGGATCGGGGCCGGGATTCTAAAGACCCGCGATGCAAAACGCAAAATCGGCGCTACCGGGCCGCGAACCGGAGCCGGCCGTGTTACCCGCCGGCCGCCCCTGGCGGGTGCTCGCCGTCGAGTCCTCTTGCGACGAGAGCGCCGTAGCGGTGCTCGACGAGGAGGGGGGGCTGCTCTCCCACGAGCTGTTCAGCCAGGTCGATCTGCACCGGCTGTATGGCGGGGTGGTGCCCGAGCTGGCCTCGCGCGATCACGTGCGGCGCCTGTTACCCCTGCTGCGCAGCGCCCTCGAGCGAGCCGCCACGACGCCCTCGCAGCTGCAGGGTGTGGCCTACACCGCAGGCCCCGGGCTGGTCGGCGCGCTGCTGACCGGGGCTGCCCTCGCGCGCAGCCTGGCCTACGCCTGGAGAATACCCGCGATCGGGGTACACCACCTCGAAGGGCACTTGCTCGCGCCGCTGCTCGAGCCGCACAAGCCACCCCTGCCCCACGTCGCACTGCTCGTCTCGGGCGGCCACACCATGCTCATCGAGGTGCTGGCGATCGGTCGATACCGCCTGCTCGGCCAGACCCGTGACGATGCCGCCGGCGAGGCCTTCGACAAGACGGCCAAGCTCCTCGGCTTGCCCTACCCCGGAGGGCCCGAGCTCGCGCGCATCGCCGAGCACGGCCGCCCGGGCGCCTTCGATTTTCCGCGACCGATGCTGGATCGGCCAGGGCTCGAGTTCAGCTTCTCGGGCCTGAAGACCGCGGTGGTGCATGCGCTGCGTGGGCTGACTCTCACGGACAGCGTCCGCGCCGACGTGGCGCGCGCAGTGCAAGAGGCCATCGTGGCCACGCTCGTGGGCAAAGCGTTGCAGGCGCTCGATCTCACCGGGCGCGATGCGCTCGTGGTGTGCGGCGGCGTCGGCGCCAACCACGCCTTGCGGCGCGAGCTCGCGACGGCGGTCGCGGAGCAGGGCGCCCGCGTTTACTATCCGCGCATGGAATTCTGCACCGACAATGCCGCCATGATCGCGGTGGCCGGTCTGGCACGTCTCGCTGCGGGCCAGCACGATGACCTTGTGATCCGCGCCCGCGCGCAGTGGTCGCTCGAGTCCCTGCCGGCGCTCGGCGCATGATGGACGCCGGCGCTGGCGACCGCATCTTTCTGCGGGGCCTCACCATCGAGTGCATCATCGGCTTCATCGAGTGGGAACGCCGGGTGAAGCAGAAGGTGGTGCTCGACCTCGAGGTGCCCGTCGACTGCCGCACCGCTGCGCTCACCGATGAGGTCGCCGATACGCTCGACTACAAGAAGCTGGCGAAGCGCGTGATTGCCTTCGTGAGCGCCTCGGAGTTCAAGCTGGTCGAGACACTCGCGGAGCGCGTCGCCGCGCTCGTGGTGCAGGAGTTCGATCTTGCGTGGGTGCGTCTCACGATCAACAAGCCGGGGGCCATCCGCGATTCCCGCGACGTGGGCGTGAGCATCGAGCGCTCGCGCGCCGAGCTGTCCCAGGGGCGCTGAGGAGATGCCGCGGGTGTTCGTCGCGGCCGGCGGCAACATCGAGCCGGAGCGCTATCTGCCGCGCGCCCTCGAGGCGCTCGCGGCAGTCTTCGCCCCCCTGCAGTGCTCGCCGTGGTATCGCAACGAGGCGGCGGGCTTCTCCGGCGCGGATTTCATCAACCTGGTCGTGGCGTTCGACACGGAGTACCCGGTGGGCGAGGTCCGAGCAGCGCTGCAGCGCATCGAGGCGCTCTGCGACCGGCCGCCCCAGGCAGCGAAATGGGCACCGCGCACCATGGACCTGGATCTGCTCCTGTACGGAGCGCTGATCTCGGCGCAGCCTCCCCTGCCGCGTCCGGATCTGCTCAAGCGAGCGTACATGCTGGGCCCACTCGCGGATCTCGCGCCGCAACTGCGCCATCCGACGGCGGGTCGCACGATCGGCGAGCTGTGGGCGGATTTCGACCGCGCCGCCCATCCCCTGCACTCGATCGTCCCGGCCCGGCAGATCCTTGCGCCCGCCGCTACCAGTTCACGCTGCGCCCGCCATCCACACACAGGACCTGCCCGGTGATGAACGGTGCATCGCACGCGAAAAACAGCGCCGTGCGTGCGATGTCTTGCGCCGAGCCTGGCCGCTGCAGCAGCGTGCGCTCGAGGATCTTTTCCTTGAGTTGCGCATCGAGCTGCGTCTCGGGGCCCTCGGGCCAGAGCACCGGACCGGGCGCGATCGCGTTGACGCGCACGTGCGGCGCAAGCTCACGCGCGAGTGAGCGCGTGAGCAGCACCAGGCCGGCCTTGGCGACGCTGTAGACCGGATAGCGTCTGAGTGGTCGCAACCCATGAATGTCGACGAGGTTCAGGATGAGGCCGCGTGCGGCGGTGAGATGCGGCGCGGCGGCCTGCGCGAGAAACAGCGGCGCCTTGAGGTTCGTCCCGATGAGATCATCCCAGGCGGTCTCCGTGACCTCGCCGATCGGGGTGGGATAGAAGCTCGAGGCATTGTTCACGAGGATGTCGAGCCGGCCGAAGGCATCGAGCGTGCGGGCGACGAGCTCGCCGAGCTCTGCGGTCGCGAGCAAGTCGGCCTGCACGGCCGCGGCAGAGCGTGGCCGCAGCGCCTCGAGCTCGCGGGCAAGCTCGAGCGCTGCATCCGCAGAAGCGCGGTAATGCAGCAGCACGTTGGCGCCGGCACCGTGCAGGGCACGGGCAATGGCCGCACCCAGGCGCCGCGCTGCGCCCGTGATCACAGCCGACTTGCCCGCGAGCGGCGGCATCGCTACCTCTGACATAGGGGCCGATTATGCCGCCATCCGCGCCGCTCCCAAACCTGCCGCCCCTGACCGAGGCCGAGGCCGGGCACGCCGCGCGCGTGCTGGCGATGCTTCAGGAGCGCATTCGCTCGGCGGGTGGTTTCCTCGATTTCGAGCAGTTCATGGAGCTGGTGCTCTATGCGCCCGGGCTCGGCTACTACAGTGCCGGCGCGCGCAAGCTCGGAGCGGGTGGGGATTTTGCGACCGCGCCGGAGATCTCCGATCTCTTCAGCGAGTGCGTCGCCGAGCAGTGCGCGCAGGTTCTGGGGCGCCTCGGCGGGGGGGACGTCCTCGAGTTCGGCGCGGGCAGCGGACGCATGGCGGCGGTCATCCTGCAGGCACTGGCGGCTCGCGACGCGCTGCCCGAGCGCTATTGCATCCTGGAGGTGAGCGCGGATCTTGCGGAGCGCCAGCGCCTACGCATCGCACAGCTGCCCGCCGAGCTCGCACGGCGTGTGCAGTGGCTCGAGCGCTGGCCGCAGGCGCCCGTGCAGGGCGTGTTGCTGGCGAACGAGGTGCTCGATGCGCTTGCCTGCCAGCGTTTTGTGGTGCGCGCAACGGGCGTTCGCGTGCTCGGTGTCGCGGTGGGTACCGATGCGGGACGGGCCGATGCGCCGCTCCTCGAGGCCGAACGGCCGGCATCGGCTGCCCTCACGGCCGAGATAGCGCACCTGCAGGGCGAGCTGGCCGTGCCGCTGCCGCTCGGCTATCGCTCCGAGGTGTCGCTGCGCGCCGCACCGTGGGTGCGCGCCGCCGCCGACTGTCTGGAGCGCGGCGTGCTCCTGATCTTCGATTACGGCCTGCCGCGTGCCCACTACTACCATCCCGAGCGCGCGCTCGGAACGCTGCGCTGTCATTTCCGGCAGCGGGCGCACGATGACTGGACCCTTCATCCGGGGCTGCAGGACATCACCGCCTGGGTCGACTTCACCCGCATCGCCGAGGCCGCGGCCGACGCAGGGCTCGAGGTGCGCGGCTTCGTCACGCAGGCGGCGTTCCTGCTCGGCACGGGCATCGAGGAGCGCCTCGCCGCAGTGGACGATGCCGCTATGCGCGCGCGTCTGGCGGGTGAGGCGCACCGCCTGCTCCTGCCCGGGGAGATGGGCGAGGCATTCAAGGTAATGGCGCTCGCACGCGGGCTCGAAGGGCCGCTCGCAGGCTTCGTGCATCAGGACTTGCGCCACCAGCTGTGAGTGCGACCGCTTCCTCGTCGTCGGCTGGATCCTGGCTAGGGCGCATTGTCCTCGTCGCGGCCACTGCTCTGGCGTAACTCACCGAGCACCGCCAGCCGCTTGATGCGCAGCGCTTCGCCGATCGCCGGTCCGGCGAGGCTCGCCCGCTCCTCGAGCGAGAGGCTCACCGCGGCGGCGAGCTCGCAGGCGCGCTGCAGGTACTTGGCCTGCGGGTACGGTTGCTGCTCGAGGCCGGTGCGGCCGCGCGCATCGGCCTCGCAGGCCATCAGCAGCTGCGCGAAGCGCTCCGGGCGGCGTACGGCATCGGTGCGCTGGAGCAGCTGCAGCAGCGTGGCGGCGCGCAGCTCGAGCGCGCGATGCACGTGCGTGTGATGGCGCGCCGTGAGCACGGCGAGCTCGCGATGCTCATTCGGCACGCGCAGCCGCGCGGCGAGCGTCTCGATGAGCGGCACCCCGGCCTCCTCATGACCACGGTGGCTCGGCCACTGCTCGGGCGGCGTGCGCGCCTTGCCCAGATCGTGCGTCAGCGCGGCGAAGCGCACCGGTGCCGGGGCGCCGATGCTGGCGCTGTAACGCAGCGCAAGCAGCACGTGCACGCCGGTGTCGATCTCCGGATGCCAGCGCGGCGGTTGCGGCACGCCGAACAGCGCCTCGATCTCCGGGAAGACGACGCCGAGGGCGCCGCAACTGCGCAACACTTCGAAGAAGACCTGGGGGTGCGACTCCATCAGCGCGCGCTCGGTCTCCTGCCAGACGCGCTCGGGCACGAGGGCGTCAGCCTCCCCGGTCTCCACCATGCGGCGCATGAGCTCGGTGGTCTCGGGCGCAACGACGAATCCGAGTGCCGCATAGCGCGCCGCAAAGCGCGCGACGCGCAGGATGCGCACCGGATCCTCGATGAACGCCTCGGACACGTGCCGCAGCACGCGCGCCGCAAGATCCCGCTGGCCGCCGTAGGGGTCGATGAGCTCGCCCGTCTCGCTCTGCGCGATCGCGTTGATGGTGAGGTCGCGGCGGCGCAGGTCCTCTTCCAACGTGACCGTGGGAGCGAACTGGGTGGTGAAGCCGCGATAGCCGGGGGCGACCTTGCGCTCGAGCCTCGCGAGCGCGTACTCCTCGCGGGTGTCGGGGTGCAGGAACACGGGAAATTCCCGACCGACGGGCAGGTAGCCGAGCGCCTCGAGCTCGGCCGGCTCGGCACCGACCACCACCCAGTCGCGCTCGTGCACCGGCAGGCCGAGCAGGCGGTCGCGCACGGCCCCGCCGACGAGATAGATGTGCATGCGGGCATGTTAAAGGAACGTACCGCGGGAACGGTAAGAGGCAGAACGCTGCGCCGGGGCACCGGTAGAATCGACGGCGCATGGAAGGACCGACAGCGCGATGAGTTCACTCTTGCGGACGCTGCTCGCCGTCGCCTGTTGCCTGCTCCTGCCGGGCTGCTACGTGCTGCAGGCCGCACACGGCGAGGCGCAGGTGCTCAGCCGCCGCCAGCCGATCAGCCGCGTCATCGCCGATCCGCACACCCCGCCGAAGCTGCGCGCAACGCTCACGCAGGTGCTCGCGGCACGCGATTTCGCCTCCCGATCGCTCGGACTGCCCGACAATCGCAGCTATCGCCTGTACGCAGACATCGGCCGGAAGTACGTGGTGTGGAACGTCGTGGCGGCGCCCGAATTCTCACTCGTGCCACTGCACTGGTGCTTTCCGATCGTCGGCTGCGTGGCCTATCGCGGCTACTTCAAGCAGCAGCAGGCCGAGCACTTCGCGCAGCAGCTGCGCATGCGCGGCGACGACGTGACGATCGACGACGTGCCCGCCTATTCGACGCTCGGACGCTTTGCCGACCCCGTACTCAATACCATGCTCGACTATGGCGATGCGGAGCTCGCCGGCATCATCTTCCACGAGCTCGCGCACCAGCTGATCTACGTCCCGGGAGACTCCTCGTTCGATGAAGCATTCGCCGTCACGGTGGAGCAGGAGGGTGTGCGGCGCTGGC
This sequence comes from Steroidobacteraceae bacterium, assembly GCA_035504015.1. Lineage (GTDB taxonomy): Bacteria > Pseudomonadota > Gammaproteobacteria > Steroidobacterales > Steroidobacteraceae > JASHUC01. Next base: position 3,008 of record DATJSR010000056.1, on the reverse strand, counting down.
TGCTGCTCAACGATCGCGTGCAGGATCTGCGCCGCTACGAGGAATCGGCTGCTCGGCAGCTGCAGTATCTCGCGCTCTTCCGGCGCTACCGCGCCCAGCTCGCGCATCTGTACGCCTCGGGCCTGCCCGCGGCGCCGATGCGCGCGCGCAAGCGCGCGATCCTTGCCTCTCTCGCCGGCGAGATGCGCGCGCTCGGCGAGCGGCTGCATGCACCGCACGCCTACGAGGATTGGCTCGAGCAGGGCCTCAACAACGCGGACCTCGCTTCGCTTGCCACCTATTACGATTGCGTGCCGGGCTTTCAGCGCATGCTGGCGCAGCAGCACGGGGATCTGCAGCGCTTCTACCAGGCGGTGCGCGAGCTGGCGCGCCTGCCACAGCGCGAGCGCGATGCCGCGGTGTGCACCACGCCTAGCGGCTAGCGAGCCTGGCGCGCGCCGCTTCCTTGGCTCTGTCGCGGGCGCGCTCGTCGGCGAGCGCCCGCAGGCGCGTCAGACGCACCTCCGGCGACAGGTCCCCCAGATAGGTGGGCAGCAGCGCAACCAGGCGCTGCGGCTCGATGCCCAAGCGCCGGCAGCCGTCGTCCCGGCAGAGACTATCGACGGTCAGCGAGCGGAAATTATCGAGCGAGAAGGGCTTGCCGGGCACCAGGCCGAGGAGCAGGCCCTGCAGCCGCGCGAGCAGATCCGGCACTCTGACGATATGGCACGGCAGCTGCGCGCCGTGCGCCGTGACACGCACCAGCTCCTCGAGGCTCAGCGTGTCGGGCCCGCAGAGCTCGTAGGTCTGGCCGATCGTGGCGCGATCGCGTAGCGCGCGCAGGAAGGCGCTCGCCACATCGTCGACAGCGATCGGCGCGAAGCGTGCGCCGGCACGCGCGAGCGGCAGCCAGCCGCCGGCCAAGCGCAGCAGCTCGGCGAAGCGCCGCGTCAGGGAGTCCCCTGGGCCGAAGATGACCGAAGGGCGGAAGATCGTGTACTCGAGGAACTGCGCCGCCCCGGCGACGAGCATCTCCGCTCGGCCTTTGGTGCGCAGGTACTGACTCGGGGCGCGCTCGGCATCGGCACCGAGCGCGCTCATGTGCAGCAGCCGACGCACGCGCGCGATGCGCGCCTCCTCGATGAGCTTGGCGACGAGCTCGACGTGCACATCGCGAAAGCGCGCGCCAGAGCTCTCATTGAGGATGCCGACCAGATTGATCGCCACGTCGATGCCGGCGAGCAGCTCGCCGAGCACGCGCGGCTCGTGAACGTTCACCGCGAGCAGCTCGACCGTCGGCAGCACGGCAAGGTGTTTGCCGCGCTCGAGCGAGCGGGTGGGCACGCGCACCCAGTGACCGGCCGCGGCGAGCCGCGCGACCAGCTCGCTGCCGACGAAGCCCGTGCCGCCGAGCACGCAGATGCGCAGGGGAGGCTGCGAGAACTGCATGAGGATCGAGTCCAAGCGACGTTAGTGCACGGGCACCAGCACGATGGTGTTGCCGCGGCGGACCTCGAGCACCAGGGTGTCGGCCCCCGCGGCGTGCTGGCGTAGCTCCTTGACACTGTCGACGCGTGACTGGTTCACCCCGATGATGAGGTCGTTGCTGCGCAATCCGGCCTGAGCGGCACGGCTGCCCGGCTCGACCGCGGCGACCAGTGCCCCGCCCTGATCGGGCGCATCGGCGAGGTTCGCGCCCTCGAGTCCCGCGTGGATGTCGGCAGGCTTCAGCACGGCGGTCTCGAGGGTAGGCGCCGCGGCGATCACCGCCGACACACGCCGCGTCTTGCCATCCCGCAACAGCTCGAGCTCGACGTGATCGCCGACGCGCATGAGCCCGATCGAATTGCGCAGCTCGGTGGGCGATTTCACCGGGCTGCCGTTGACGGCGAGGATGATGTCGCCGGTTCTGATGCCCGCGCGATCGGCTGCCGATCCCGTGACGACCTGAGTGACGAGGGCGCCCTCGGCGTGCGCAAGTCCGTACACCTGCGCGATGTCGCTGCTCACCGTGTAGGTACTGACGCCCAGCAGGCCACGCTTGACCGTGCCGTAGCGCACCAGCTGATCGGTGACGGAGCGCGCCATGTTCACCGGAATGGCGAAGCCGATGCCGATGTTGCCGCCGCTGCCAGAGAGGATCGCCGTGTTGATGCCGATGAGCTCACCGCGCAGATTCACCAGCGCGCCGCCGGAGTTGCCCGGGTTGATCGAAGCATCGGTCTGGATGAAGTCCTCGTAGTCGTCGGAGCTGATGTTCGAGCGACCGAGGCCGCTGATGATGCCGGAGGTCACGGTGTTGTGCAGACCGAAGGGATTGCCGATGGCGATGACGAAATCGCCCACCTCCACCTTGGTGGAATCCCCGAGCGCGATCTGCGTGAGATGGTCCGCCTTGACTTTGAGCACCGCCACGTCCGAGGGCTCGTCGCTGCCGACCACGGTGGCCTTCAGATCGCGGCCGTCCTGCAGCGTGACCGTGATCTCGCTCGCGTTCGCGACCACGTGCGCATTGGTGAGGATGTAGCCGTCGGCGGCATCGAAGATGACGCCGGAGCCGGCGCTTTGAAAGGGACGCTCGCGTCCACGACCGCCGTTCTGCGGCACGTCGAAGAAGCGCCGGAACAGCGGATCATCGAGCAGCGGATTCTGCGCCGCGCGCTCCTTGATGGTGCCGCGCGTGGCGACGTTGACGATGGCCGGGGAGATGCGCTTGATGATCGGCGCCAGCGAGGGCAGCGGTGTGTCCCCCACGCTCGCGGGCAGGGTGGTGGCAGCGGGTACGCGAGCCGCAGCGAGGAGCGCGATGGCTGCAAGGGCGACGATGCGGTTCATGCCGTCTCCGACGGGAGCGAATCCTCGCCATTGTAATGCGCCGGGCCGCACGGTGCGCCGCGATGGGTGCCACACTCCGTGCGACCGGCTCGCAGAGGCAGCATGGCGCGCCGCTCGCCTGGCGTCGCGCGGCGACAGTGCCCGGGCGTTGCGTAAAATCGCCGCAGCGGCAGCGCTTGCGCTCGCGGGGCGTT
>DATJSR010000055.1:0-10067 GCA_035504015.1 Steroidobacteraceae bacterium | reverse complement strand
GGCCAGCCTGCTTTCGAGTAAACTCGGTACCGCCGAGTAGAGACCCCGCCGCGCGGGAGCGTCGCCGCCGTAGCTCAGTTGGTAGAGCAGCCGCCTTGTAAGCGGCAGGTCATCCGTTCGATTCGGATCGGCGGCACCATTGAATCAATCACTTGCGGGCCGACCCCATCGCTGCCGGGCCGGTCGCCTGAGAAGTGTCACCCAGCGCCGCCGCAGCCAGTTCTGGTAGTCGATGGGTCCACCCCCCTTCGGGGCTGTGAACACGGTCTTGATCCTCGCGGGGTGCAGCGGTATCACGTCGACTCACAGCTCGGCATATCGGGCCCTGAGCATCCCCCGCAGCGTGATGGGCAATCGAATTCACGATCCGCTGGTAGCCCAAGGGCGCTCTCGATGACCTCGGGCGGCATCAAGCTATGAGCGGCGAAAGCAGCGACGCCGTTGGTCGCCAAGACCCGATGGTGATCCAGGAGTATGACCCCGCGTGGCCGGCTCGCTTCCAAGCGATCGCCGCCGTCGTCTGGGAGGCCTTGGGTGACGTCGTTCAGCGCATCGAACACGTGGGTAGCACTGCGGTACCGGGTCTAGCCGCAAAGCCGATCATCGATGTCGACGTAGTAGTCTGGGTGCAAAGTCAGGTCCCGGAGGCGATGCGGCGACTCGATGTTTTGGGCTATGTGCACGAGGGGGATCTTGGCATCGCCGGTCGAGACGCCTTCCGGTCTCCGTCAGGTGGGGCTGAGCACCACCTATATCTGCTAGTCGAAGGTGCAGCCGAGCTGACTCGGCATCTAGCCTTCCGAGATGCACTTCGAGGGGACACCGCGCTGCGCGAAAGGTACGCTGATCTGAAACGTCATTACGCGGCCAGGCATCGCAGCGACCGAGCCGCATACACGGACGCCAAGTCTGCGCTTATTAACACCGTCCTGAAGGCAGCCAACTTACAAGACTGCCAAAAGCACCCGTCTGTCGGTTTTGTCGGTGCCCAGGAGTAGGCTTTCAAAATTATTCAAGCGGCGGATGACTCGAGAAGTATCGTGAGCCGTAGTTGCAAACTCGGATCAACTCGCTGCGTGTCGCCTTGGGGGCCGAAGGCGAGCCGACGCCCAAACTGTTGGTCGCTCTTGTTGGCGATTGCTTTGCTGGTGGTTGGCGTGGGGGGTTGTAGCTCGCCTGATCCCGCTGCATTCATCCAGTACACGTCCGAAGTCGTTCTGCCAGGCGTGGTCGCGAAGCCGAATGCGATTGCCCGCATGCCCAACGGAGATTTCGTGGTCGCTGGCACAATCGGGGCCGGCTGGGCCGCCGCAACGGATGCTCACGGGAAACTGCTCTGGCAATACCTCGTACCTCGTGAGGAGCGGCCACCCTACTCGACCAGCTCTGAGTTCTTAGACGTCGTCCCACTGGCTAACGGAAACGTTCTACTTTGCGGCACGATATATCAATATCATCCGCCGCAAGAGAATGGTTACTTGGTAATCCTCGACGCTGCAGGCCACTTGGTCGAGGAACGTCGGCTATTTCCCAAGGATGATCGGCAGTACTTCGGCAATGTTTTCAATGACTGCGTGAGCTGGAATGACGGCGTTGCCGTCATTGGACACACCACAGCGCAACCGATGCGCGGCTATGGCTGGATTACGAAGCTCGATGGCACAGGACGGAAGCTGTGGGAGCTGATTGACGAGCACGTAGGTGGGCTCAAGGCCGTCGCGATGCCCTATGGGCTTGTGACCTCCGGTGTGGAGCTATCCCTCGTGAGCCCGGAAGGGAAACTGACTGTCCATCGAGCGCTCGACGACAGTGTGAACTTGTTGCGCCCGCTGCAACCCGACGGTGTCGTGCGCTTCATCACTTACCGACCCGAAGGGGCCACTTTGCACCTGCTCGATAGGAACCTTGCAGAGCTGCAGGTTCACAAAATCGGTTACGTGAGGATCCAACAGGGCGTCGGGTACGTCCTGAGAGACAATTCGATCGCCCTGTTCGGCAACGTGCATCTGCCCGATGGCACGTTCACGGCCGCCGTCGGCCACTTCACCTCCCAAGGAGCGGCTCTAGCGGAGCGCACCATCGGCGTGAGAAACGGAGCCGTCACGGTGAGGGATGCCCTTTCGCTCACCGGAAACGATTTCGTGGCGGTTCGTGATCAGACGACCGACGCGCAGCACGTCGTCTTGACCTGGATAACGCTCAAGTGACGATGGCAAACAGAGCGGTGGTACCACTCAGAAACAGCGGTTGCTCACTGGAAACCGCATGCTCAGGAACAGCGCTGATCAGCGGAGGGAACGGCCCCGGGAAGGCTTGAGCGATTGCCACGGGCCTTCTCACTGCTTTTACAGTGAAGAAAACACTGTGCGTCTCACCGGCTGTAGGTCATGAACATCCTGAACGTCCAGAGATGGCCCACGTGACGCCGCCGCTTCAAATCGGAGCTTGGACCACTGCCGCTGTGTGTGCCGGCATAACCGCGATCCTGGTCGTCTATACGCTGATCACAGGTGGCGGGAAGCTTCGCGAGCTCTACCAGCAGCTAGCGAGGAGATCGCACGACGGCAGAATCAGTGCGAATGAATTGTTCGAGATCCTGAGCTTTGGCGCCGCCGGGCGTCGCTTCGCTCCTATCCAGTTAGCACTTATCGGCAGCGCGATGATTAGCACCGCGGTTGCGAAGGTGGTGTTTGGCGACCACGCCGTCGGCGTCATCGCCGCATTTGGTATTCTTTTGGCAGTAGTCCCGTATGCGCTGGCGATTCTGATCTCGAGGTGCATACTGCAGAGCCAGTACCCCGGTGGTCGCGACATTGCCGTGGACGAGAACGACCGCGCGATGTCGTTTTAGGTAGGCGCAGCTCCGATCCGCTTTGGCACAGCGTTTTTTGCGCAGGGGCCGAGGCCGCGCGAGTTCTGAGGGAGGTGCTCGTTTCCAAGCGATTGACCGATCTGCGCCAGAAGAATGGTGCAGAGCAGCTGCTAGAGGCGGCGAGGCGTCGATGCGGCGCCGAATAGCCCCGTTACGTGACCGACCGCGCTGAATCGGCCGCTCCCCGTTGTTAGAGTCGCTCGAGTCTCACGGCCGGGAGTAGCCTCATGGCCTTCATCCTGCACTCGGTCGCCGCTCTGGCAGAGCTCGCCGGCGGGGCGCTGGTGCCGCATCTGCGTCCGCGTCCGGCGTTCGAGTGCACCGACACCATCGACGGCGTTCGTTGTCAGATCCGGTGCAAGCCGGTCCCGAAGAGCAACCGCGTGAACATTACGGTTTCGCTCGCCTGCGACCCGCGCTTCGAGCTGACGCTGCGTACCGAGCGCGGGTCGGATCGCGTGGCGAAGGCGCTGGGGCTGGCGCGCGAGCTGCAGACCAACGATCCGCTCTTCGATCAGCAGGTGTATGTGGGTTGCGACGAGCGGGTCGTCGACGACTGGCTCGATGAGGACGAGCAGGCCCGCAGCATCGTCGTGCAGCTGCTGCGCGATTCGCCCGGCGAAAACATCACCGTGCAGTCCATCAGCTGCAGCGGCGGCCTCCTGACGCTCTCGGCGCAGGCGCGTCCGCCGACCTTCGGGGTCGTGCCCGCAGACGCCGGCGCGAACCTCGGCGCTCGCTGCATCAAGGCGCTGCAGACGCTTCGCGATCGCTTGCAGGCCTATGGAGCGGAGAAGACGGACCCGGCCGCATTTCGCGATCCGTACGCGCCGGCGGTGCGTACGCTCGCGGGCCTGAACGGCGGCTTCATCCTGCTCTTGTTCACCGCGCTCCTGGCACTCGGGTTCACCTCGAGCGTGGAGGCCACGAACGGGGACCACCAGCTGCTGGGGCTCACCGGCAAAGTGTCGGCGGTCGTCTTGGTGCTGATTGGCCTGGGCGCTCTACGCTGGCTGCGGGGTTCCTCGCGCCGCCACACGGTGCTGCTGCCGCTGCTTCTGTCCGCCACGCTCGGCACGCTCGCGAGCGTGTATGCGCTGTTGCGCGAGCTCGATCGGGATTTCGACCGCTCCTCGCCCCAGGCGTATGCGACTCGCATACTGCATCGCTGGACGACGCACTCGAAGCACTCGACCGCCTACCACCTCGGCGTGCGCGACTGGCACGACTCCCAGAGAACACTCAATCTCACCGTGCCGGCATCCCTCTACCGAAGGTTCGATCTGGGCGATCCCGTCACCGTGTGGGAGCGGTCGGGATATCTCGGCGTGCCGTGGATAGCCGCGCTCACGCCGGGTGATCCGCCGGTCCGCGGTAACGACTGACAGCCCGTCCGTGTAACCCGGCGGGCGGTCCTACGGCGCCTTGCAGAGGAAATTGGCGGCGTCGTCCGTGCTGCCCGAGCCCTTGTAACTGGCCACCTTCGGGTAGGGGCACAGGGGCCGTGTGCGATCGACTTTGCCGTCGCGCACCCTCGAGGCCAGGATCTGCTCGGGAGCCTGATGGTGTTCCACCCAGCCCTCGAGCGCGCTCAGCATGTCGAATTGATCGGTGCCATCTCCCCCGCGGCAGTGGTCCATGCCCGGCACCATGAACAGGCGATAACGATCGGCGAGCCGCGCTTCTCCGCCGTTTTGCCGTGCGACGCTCTCATAGTAGTCGATGCTGTTGAGCGGTGAGATGCCCGGATCCGCCCAGCCGTGGTACTGGATGAGCTTGCCGCCGCGGGCGAAGAAAGGCTGCAGCCGCGGGTCGATGGCGTTGGCGAGCGCCGCATCGCTCATGTCCGCCTGAGCGATATCGGAGTCGAAGTTCATCATCATGTAGTCCCAGTGCGGGTCCATGAAGACGACGAAGCGGAAGATACCGGTGATGAGAGGGGAGGTCTGCGCCTTGTCAGGACCGATACCCCCGGCCCAGCCGGCCTCCGAGCCGAACATCATCCCGGGAAAGATGAGCTGCTTGGTGCGCGGATTGCGCACCGGGCTGTAGAGCGCCCGCACGGCATCGAGCTGTGCGGAGGTGAGGCACTGCGGACCATTGCTTCCCGGGCGGCACGCGATGTCCTCCGGATCGAACTGGCAGCGCCGCGGATCCTCGAGCACTCCGTCGCTGACGCCATCGAGCGCATCGCACGCTTTGAGCACCGCCTGGTGCAGCGCCTGCAGTTTCGAAGGCGAAATGAGACTGCCGGGATCCCGATGCAGCGCTTGTGCCGCCCAGACGCCCTGCGCGGAAAGATGGGTCATGTAATTGGCGGGGGCGCCGGCGATGATGCCGTCGAAGTCCGTCGGATAGCGCTGCGCAGACATGAGACCCTGGCGCCCGCCCGTGGAGCAGCCGCTCCAGTAGGCGAGCTTCGCGGGCTGCGTGTAGAACGCGCGCACCAGCGCCTTCGACTGCAGTGTCATCTCGTGCACCGCGCGATAGGCAAAGTCGATCCACTTCTCGGGGTGATCGAGCGCGAAGCTGGCATCGTCGGCCGCGCCCTGGTGGCCCGTGTCCGTGGAAGCCGTGGCGTACCCACGGGTGAGCGGCTCGATCATCGCCGGATACCAGATCTCCCCGGAATAACCGCCGTTGCCCACGCCGAGGAATTTGCCGTTCCAGCCGGCCGCGGGCAGCCACAGCTCGAAGCGGATCACGGAGCCCTTGGCGGGGCGAACCTCGGCGGCGATACGGCAGAAGGCCGGCAGCGCCGCGTAGGAGGGTTGCTGGGGGCCCGCGAGCGAGAACGGGTGAGGCGGCTGGAAGCCCCCGGCCGGCACCAGCTGTGCCAGGGTGATCGTGGTCTGTGGCAGCCGCGCGTGGGCAAGCGCCTGGCAACGCCCCTGTGCGCCAGCGGTGCCGCAGCCGAGAACCAGCAAGCCGAGAAGGATCCAGCGCATGGGAAGTCCCGAACCGTCGATGCGGGGAGGCATCTTGCAGGGGCACGATTCTGCGGCGCCGCTCGGAGCTGCCGCAACGCCTTCGCCACCGGAAATCCACGGATCGGCTCGCCTGGCCTGTTGCCTCGCGAGGGCGCAACGCCCGACCTCCTGAGCCGGGGCGTGAGCGCGGCGGCAGTCGGCGCGCTCAGCTCGTCTGCTGGGCGAAGATGCGGCGCACGCTCGGCATGGTGTCCGCCTCCTCGACCCGCTTGTCCACTCGGTAGCGCTTGACGCGTGCCAGGCGCAGCGCCAATCCGCCCGGGTAGCGAGGACTCGCCTGCAGATCGCTGAAGGCGACTTCCACCACGAGCTCCGGGCGCACATGGACGGTGAAGCGGTCGCGATGCGTCTCGCGAGCGAGCAGCTCGCGTGTTTGCCACTCGAGCATCGCATCCGTGAGACCCTTGAAGGTCTTGCCGAGCATGACGTACTCGCCCGACACCGGGTCGAGCGCGCCGAGGTGCAGGTTCGAGAGCTTGCCGGTGCGCCGTCCGCTGCCCCATTCGGCAGCGAGGACGACGAGGTCGAGGGTGTGTGCGCGCTTGATCTTGAGCCAGCTGGCGCCGCGGTTGCCGGCCTCGTAGGGCGCGTCGAGCGACTTGGCCACGAGGCCCTCGTGACCGGCGAGGAGCGCCGCCTCATAGAAGTCGCGAGCCATCGACTCCTGCGTCGTCACCAGCCGCGGAACCCGCAGCGCGCCAGGCACGACGGACGCGAGCGCCGCAAAGCGCTCGCGCGTGGCTCGATCCGCAAGGCTCGTGTCCTCGAGCCGCAGGCAATCGAAGAAATAGCCGTGCATCGGCAGCTCGGCCCGCAGCACCTCGACGTTGAGGCGCCGCCCGAAGCGGCGCATGGTGACCTGAAAGGGGCGCGGGCGCCCGTTCGCATCGAGTGCGATAGCCTCGCCATCGAGCACCAGGGTGCGCGCGGGCAGCGCCCGTACCGCCTCGACGATCTCGGGCACCGAGGCCGTCACCTCGTTGAGCGTGCGCGTGTAGATGCGCACCTCCGTGTCGCGCTTGTGTACCTGGATGCGCGCACCGTCGAGCTTCCACTCGAAGGCGACCTCGCCGGCGATCTCCTGCAGTGCCTCCCCCACGTCCGCGACCGTCTGCGCCAACATCGGCGCCACGGGCGCGAACAGCTCGAGCTGCCAGCGACTGAGCGCCTCGGGCGGCTCGAGCAACGCCACGCGCGCCACCTCCCCGAGGGTAGGGGCGTACATCGCCGCGCGGCGCACGTCCGCGACCGGCCGCTGCGCGGCCGCCGCGATCGCCTCCACCATGACACCGGCAAGCGCGCCCTGCCGCAGCTCACCGAGCAGCAGTCGTAGCAGGAAATCCCGCTCTTCGGCGCTGGCGCGGCCGAGCAGGGCGCGCAGCTGTTGCACGCGACGTGCGCCCGAGCCTGCCCCGCGGATCTCGGCGAGCTCGGTGAGCGCGCGGTCCACGTCGGCGATGGACAGCGTGCTCGCGGTCGCGGGCGCTTGCTCTGCCACGATGCGCAGGGTCGAGCCGCCGATTCCGATGCGGCCCTGGGGCAGCTCGCCCGAGAGGTAGCTCACCGCGAGCGCGATCTCCTCGGGTTGCAAAGTCATCAGCAGCGCGGCGAGCTCGCGCACCTTCGAGAGCCGCGCCGCCGTGGCGCCCACGCGCTGCGAGGTGGCAACCAGTATCGAGAGCTGAGTCATCCGGGGCGGCCCCATAGGAACCTGCGGAAATTGTAGAACGCCCGGGCCGGGGCCCGGTGCGACAGCGTAGCCCGATCCGGGGTATCCTTCGCGCTCGGGTCGAGCCGCGCCGCGCGGGCCGCAGCGCTGCATCCGCCACTTTCACTACACAGCGAACAAGGGGACCGACATGGGCGAGGATCGGAACGTGCGCGAGCCGTCGCACAGCGTGCCGGGTGAGACTTCACGTCGTGAATTCGTCGCCCTGTCGGCGGCGACCGGGCTCGCGGCCGCGGCCCCCGTCTCGGCCAGGGGCAGCCCGGTGGTCGAGAAGGACGTGAGCATCCAGACCCCGGATGGCACCTGCGATGCGGCGTTCATCTATCCGGCGACGGGCTCGCATCCCGGTGTGCTCATCTGGACCGACATCTTCGGTCTGCGTCCCACTTTCCGCGAGTTCGGCCGGCGTCTTGCGATACAGGGCTACGCGGTGCTCGTGCCGAATCCCTTCTACCGCACGCAGAAGGCGCCGGTGATCACGGAGGAGGAGATCAAGACGTTCAGCTTCCAGACCGGCCGGCAGAAGATGCAGGAGTGGACCGGTCCGATGAACGCACCCGGTGCGATCGAGAAGGATGCGACCGCCTACGTCGGCTTCCTCGACGCTCAGCGACAGGTCAGCAAGATGCACAAGGTCGGCACGCAGGGCTACTGCATGGGCGGCCCGCTCGTGGTGCGCACCGCAGCGCAGGTGCCCGAGCGGGTGGGTGCGGGTGCCACGTTCCACGGCGGTGGCCTCGTCACCGACAAGCCCGACAGTCCGCACCTGCTTGCCCCGAAGATCAAGGCGCAGATGTATTTCGCCATCGCGGCGAGTGACGACGCGCGCCAGCCCGATGCCAAGGACAAGCTGCGCGAAGCCTTTCCCACGGCCAAGGTGGAAGTCTTTGCCAATACCTTCCACGGTTGGTGCGTGCCGGACATGCCGCCGCAGCAGAGCGGCATGCCGACCTACAACCACGCGGATGCCGAGCGCGCCTGGAGCAACCTGCTCGCGCTCTATCGGCAGGCGCTCGCGTAGGCGAGCCACCGGCGTGCCCGATGTGGCGCGATGTGCGCGGCGCGTGAGGTCGACGTGGCGCACGTGCTCGAGCCCGCCACCAGCAGCCGCGCCCGCTGTCGCGGCTGCGGCCGGCTCATCGAGCAAGGCACGCTGCGCTTCGGCGAGCGCATGCCGAACAGCTACGGGGAGGGCGAGATGACGCTGTGGCTGCACCCGCTGTGCGCCGCCTATAAGCGCCCCGAGCCGCTGCTGGCCGCTTTGCAGGCGCCGACTGCGGCTGCCGGGGAGCTGCCGCAGCTCGCGGCGATCGCCCGCCGTACGCTCCAGCACGAGCGCCTCACGCGCATCGACGGGGCTGAGCGTGCCGCCAGCGGGCAGGCGCGCTGCCGGCACTGCCGCGAGCCCATCGCGCGCGGCAGCTGGCGCGTCCGGCTCGTCTTTCACGATGAGGGCGGCCGCTTCAACCCGGGCGGCTTCATCCATCTCGCCTGCGCGAGCGCCTACTTCGAGGCACCTGCGCCGCTCGAGCAGCTGCTGCATTTCAGTGGCGAGCTGAGCGCCGGGGAGCGCGCGGATCTGGCAGGTCTGATGGCAGGAAATGCACCATGATCAAGCGGGGTTGCGCCGTCGCGGCCTTCGTCCTGAGCGGCGCGCTGCTTGCACACGTGCCGGCGCTCGCGCAGATGGATCCGAGCGGGGAGTGGTCGCCGCGCTTCGACGAGGACAGGACCGAGCGGCTGCTCGGCGCCGAGATCGGCGATTACCTGGGCATGCCCATCAACGCCGCGGCACGGCTGCGCGTCGACAGCTGGGATGCGACGCTCATCGAGCTGCCGGAGAATCAGTGCCGCGCGCATGGCTCGGATTACGGCTGGCGCGGGCCCTCGCTGCTGCGCATCTGGAAGGAAGTGGACCGCGCCTCGCAACAGCTGATCGCGTATCACACACACCTCTCGGCGTACGGTGCCGAGCAGACGATCTGGATGGATCACCGGCCGCATCCGCCCGACTACGCGCGCCACACCTGGGAAGGCTTCTCGACGGGAGAGTGGGACGGTAACACGCTCGTGATCAGCACGACGCACCTCAAGGAGAACTGGCTCGGTCTCAATGGCATTCCCCGCAGCGATCTCGCGACCGCGCGCGTGCACGTCATGCGTCACGGCACCGTGCTCACGGTGGCGGTGATCACCTACGATCCGGTCTATCTCACCGAGCCGCTGATCCGTACCGTGGACTTCGTGCTCAATCCGCAGCAGCAGATGGCACCGTGGCCGTGCGAGTCCGTCGATGAAGTGGACCGTCCGCCGGGCTACGTGCCCCATCACCTACCGGGCACGAATCCCTATCTCTACGAGTTCGCGGCCAAGTACGGTGTACCCCCGGAGGCAACCCGCGGAGGCGCCGAGACGATGTATCCGGAATACATGCTGAAGCTGAAGACCATGAAATTATTGCCACGACCGGCCGCCA
>DATJSR010000054.1:0-26971 GCA_035504015.1 Steroidobacteraceae bacterium | reverse complement strand
GCTCACCGCGCCGGCGAGGGCACTCGAATCGGTGACGAGCACCGCCTGGGACAGCGGATCGTGCTCGGCCTGCGCGAGCAGATCCGCGGCGACGAACTCGGGGCGTGCCCCCTCATCGGCCACCACCAGCACCTCGGAGGGTCCGGCCGGCAGGTCGAGCGCCGCCGCGGCCGGGTCGGCCGCCACGTGCTGCTTCGCCGCCGTGACCCAGGCGTTACCGGGCCCGAAGATCTTGTCGACTTTCGGTACGCTGGCGGTGCCGTAGGCGAGCGCGGCGATCGCCTGGGCGCCGCCGATCTTGAACACGGTGTCGATGCCGCAGAGCTCGGCGGCGACCAGGACCGCTGGATGGGCAGCGCCGCTGCGGGTCGGCGGGGTGCACAGCACGCGCCGCGGGCAGCCCGCGAGCTGCGCCGGAACGGCCAGCATGATCACGGTCGAGGGCAGGGGAGCAGAGCCCGCCGGCACGTACAGCCCCACCGCATCGATCGGCCGTACGAGCCGCTCGCAGCGCACGCCCGGCATCACCTCGAGGGAGAGCGGCTCCAGGCGCTGCGCGGCGTGAAAGACACGCACGTTCTCGATGGCGCGCTCGAGGGCTTGCAGGTGTGCGCCGGAGAGCTGCGCGCGCGCGGCCGCGAACTCCCCCGGAGCCACGGCGAGCGCCTCGAGGCGCACGCCGTCGAAGCGCTCCCCGAAGCGGCGCAGGGCCGCATCGCCTTCCTCGCGCACGGCGGCGACGATCTCGGCTGCAGCCTGCGCAAGGTCCGCGCGCCGCTCCTGGGAGGGGCGGGCGAGGGCGCTGCGGCGCGCCGGCTCATCGAGCGAGCTCCAGGTGAGGATGCGCATGGTCGTCAGTCGAGCATCTTCTCGACGGGCAGCACCAGCAGCGCGCTCGCGCCCGCCTTCTTCAGCTCCTCGAGCGTCTCCCAGAAGACGTTCTCGCGGCACACGGCGTGCACGGCGACCCGATCGGGATGCCCCTCCAGCGGAATGATGGTGGGCGCCTCGCACCCGGGAAGCAGCCGGCGCACCGCGGGCAGCGCCGCGCGCGGGGCGTGCAGCATGATGTACTTGCTCTCGCGCACCTGCTGGACCCCATCGATGCGCATCAGCAGGCGCTGCACCCACTCGTGCTTTTGCGCCGAGAGCGCGAGCGGGGTGCGGATCAGCACCGCATGGCTCTCGAGCACCGTCTCCACCTCCCGCAGGTGGTTGGCCGAGAGCGTCGAGCCGGTGGAGACCAAATCGCAGATGGCATCCGCGCGCCCCAGGCGCGGGGCGATCTCCACGGCCCCGGAGAGGATCACGATCTCCGCGCTCACGTCGCGCTCGCGCAGGTAGCGCTCGAGCAGATAGGGGTAGGTGGTGGCGATGCGCTTGCCGCGCAGCGAGGCCACGTTGTCGAAGGACAGCCCCTCGGGCACCGCGAGCGAGAGCCGGCAGCGGCCGAAGTCGAGCATCCGCACGCACTCGAAGCGTGCCGGATGGCCGCGCGCGGCGAGCTCCAGGCGCTTTTCCTCGAGCACGTTGCGCCCGACGAGCCCCAGGTCGCAGACATCCTCCTGCACCAGATCCGGAATGTCGTCGTCGCGCACGAAGAGCACATCGAGCGGCATGTTCTCCCCGAAGCCGAAGAGCTGGTCCTTGCCGCGTGCGATCTTCAGCCCGCAGCGCTGCATGAGATCGAGCGAGGGCTCGGTCAGACGCCCGGACTTCTGCACGGCGAGCTTCAGCCGCTCAGCCTCCATTGCGGGCCCCATCCACGCGCCGCGGGCGCTCCTTGCGCGCCGCCGAGCTCTCCGTGGACCACGGGCGCGCGCCATTGCCGGCGCGGCTCTCGGCGATGCGCTCGGCCGCCAGGCGATAGCCGCCGTGGCCCGCGGCGAGGTAGCGCGCGACGCGTCCGATGGTGGTGACGCTCACGCCCGTGAGGCGATGAATCTCGCGATAGGGCGTCCCGCGCTGCAGCCACTCGACGACCGCCCAGCGATCGGCCATCGCCTGAACTTCCGCCGGCGTGCACAGGTCGCGAAAGAACGCGCGCGCCTCATCGATGCTGCGCAGCGTCGCGATGGCGGCGCACAGATTACGCTCGGCGAGCGCCTCCTGGCGCTGGGTGAGGTTGCGGTGCAGCTTCATGCGGTGCCGCTCGGCGGCGCTCCAGTGTAACAACGCGCTAATACATTATCATGAGGGGCGCGCGTCGCGCCAGGGTCGGCGCTGCCAGGGGCCGCGCGGGGCTGCAAGGCAATCAGGTGCGAGCCAGCGCACGAAGCGCAAGGCGCTGCCTTGACGCTGAAGGTGGCCTCTCCTAGACTCGCGGCCACTTCTCATCGAGACCGGCTGAGGGAAAGGCCCTTCGACGCCGGGGCAACCGCCGCGCCCAACCAGCGCGGAAAGGTGCCAACTCCTGCGACCCGCGCGAGCGGGGCGTCAGATGAGCGGTCAGCGTAGCCTTGCGATCGCGCCCCGTGCGCGCTCGTTCAAGGATGGGCGCGACGGATCCGGTGCGGCCTGCGCCGGATAGCTCCGCAGGGGTCCCGATGGGATAGCCGTCCTTTTCGCGGAGCCGTGCCGATGAAGCATCAAGACCCCGTCACCCGCGCGGTACGCGCCGGGCTCGAAAGCGATGACGCCACGGGCGCCGTCGTGCCACCCATTCACCTGAGCTCGACGTTCGCCTTCCGCGGCTTCGGCGAGAAGCGCGCCTACGACTACACGCGCTCGGGCAACCCGACGCGCGATCTGCTGGCCGGAGCGCTCGCCGAGCTCGAGGGCGGGGCCGGCGCCGTGGTCACCGCGACCGGCATGGCGGCCATCACGCTCGTCGGCTATCTGCTGCCCGCCGGCGCGCGCATCGTCGCGCCCCACGACTGCTACGGCGGCAGCTATCGACTGTTCGATGCCTGGCGGCGGCGCGGCGAGCTCGCCGCGGAGTTCGTCGATTTCGCCGACGAGGCGGCCGTGGCGCGCGCGCTCGATGCGCCCACCGCGCTGCTGTGGATCGAGACGCCGAGCAATCCGCTGCTGCGGATCACGGATATCCGCCGCTTTGCCGAGCTCGGCCACGCGCGCGGCGCGCTGGTGGTGGTCGACAATACCTTCCTCTCGCCGCTGTGGCAGCGCCCGCTCGAGCTCGGCGCGGACCTCGTGGTGCACTCCACCACGAAGTACTTGAACGGCCACAGCGATGTGGTCGGCGGGGCGGTGATCGCGCGCAGCGACGAGCAGCTGCAGCGCCTCTGCTGGTGGGCCAACTGCCTCGGTCTCAGCGGGGCGCCCTTCGACAGCTTCCTGACGCTGCGGGGGCTGCGCACGCTGCATGCGCGCCTGGAGCATCACGGGCGCAATGCGGGCGCGCTCGCCGAATGGCTCGTGCAGCAGCACCCGGTGCAGAGGGTCTACTATCCGGGGCTGCCGCAGCATCCCGGGCACGAGCTGGCACGGCGCCAGCAGCGCGGCTTCGGCGCCGTGGTGTCTGTGGAGCTTGCGGGCGGTCACGAGGCCGTGCGTGCCTTCGTCGAAGGGCTGCAGTGCTTCTCGCTCGCGGAATCCCTCGGCGGGGTGGAAAGCCTCGTGGCGCATCCGGCCACCATGACGCATGCGGCCATGGAGCCCGAAGCTCGCCGCCGCGCGGGCCTCGGCGACGGGCTGCTGCGCCTGTCGGTGGGAATCGAGAGCTTCGATGATCTCAAAGCCGATCTGGCGGCCGCTCTCGAGCGGGTACGCCGCGCCACCTCGGCGCCCAAGCTCAAAGTGGCAGAGCGCTAGCTCAACCCCGCGAGCACGGCATCCCCCGCCTGGCGCGTGCTGCAGGGGGGACCGCTCAGCGCCACATCGGGCGTGCGCGCGCCCTGCTGCAGTGCCTGCCCCACGGCCCGCTCGAGCGCCGCCGCTTCTGCCTCGAGCCCCAGGGAATGCCGCAGCAGCAGTGCGGCGCTCAGGATCGCGCCATAAGGGTTGGCGATGCCGCGCCCGGCGATGTCGGGAGCCGAGCCGTGGATCGGCTCGTACAGGCCGCGCCGCCCGTCGCCCAGCGAGGCCGAGGGCAGCAGGCCCAGCGATCCGCAGAGCATCGACGCCTCATCGGTGAGGATGTCGCCGAACATATTCTCCGTCACCAGCACGTCGAAGTCGCGCGGCCGGCGCAGCAGATGCATCGCAGCCGCATCCACCAGCATGTGCTCGAGCTGCACCTCCGGGAACTCCGCGCTCACCACGCGGGCCACCACCTCGCGCCACAAGCGTGAGGTTTCGAGTACGTTCGCCTTGTCGATGGAGGTGAGGCGCCGGCGGCGGGCGCGGGCCAAGCGCGCCGCTGCCCGCGTGATGCGCTCGATCTCCGGCACGGTATAGGTACAGACGTCGCTGGCGGCATGCGCATCGCGACGCTTCTCGCCGAAATAGATGCCGCCCGTGAGCTCGCGCACGAACAGCAGATCGACGCCCTCGAGCACCTCGGGCTTGAGCGGCGAGGCTGCGATCAGAAAGGGCTCGACCTTGACCGGGCGCAGGTTGGCATAGACGCCCAGGGCTTGGCGCAGCCGCAGCAGGCCCTGCTCCGGACGCACCCGAGCATCCGCGGCCGACCAGCGTGGGCCGCCGATCGCCCCGAGCAGCACCGCATCGGCCGACAGGCATGTCTCGAGCGTCGCCGCCGGCAGCGCATCCCCGCAGGCATAGATGGCGGCCCCGCCGAAGGCAAGCTCCGTGAGGCGCAGCTCGTGACCGAAGCGCTGCGCGATCACCCGCAGACAGCGCAGTGCCTCTGCCGTGACTTCCGGCCCGATGCCATCACCGCCGAGTACGGCAATGCTCGCCCGCATGCGCTCACCCACCCCCGTCTCGAGTCCGCTCGTACGCCTCGATGTGGCGCGCGCGGGAGAGCAGGAAGCCGAGCTCGTCGATGCCATTGAGCAGGCAGTAGCGGGCGAAGGGCTCGATGGGGAAGGGCACTTCGCGGCCCTCTGCGAGGGTGAGTTGCGTGCGCTCGAGATCGATGCTGATCTCGACCCCCGGATGGTCGATGAGCCAGCGGCTCGTCGGTTCGTCCACCACGACGGGCAGCAGCCCGTTCTTCAGCGCGTTGTTGCGGAAGATGTCGGCGATCTCGGTGCTGATCACGGCGCGAAAGCCGTAGTCGAGGAGCGCCCAAGGCGCATGCTCGCGCGAGGAGCCGCAACCGAAGTTGCGCCCCGCCACCAGGATGCGGTGCGCGCGCGGATCCACCCGGTTCAGCACGAACTCGGCGCGCGGTGAGCCGTCGGGCGCATAGCGCCAGTCGGTGAACAGGTGCTTGCCGAGCCCCTCGCGGGTGGTGGTGGTGAGGAAGCGCGCCGGGATGATCTGATCGGTGTCGATGTTGCTCGCGGGCATCACCAGTGTGCGAGAGCGCACCTGTCGTATGGGCTCGCTCACGAGAGCAGCTCCCGAGGGTCGGTGATGCGACCGCGCACGGCGGCGGCGGCCGCGGTGAGCGGGCTCGCGAGCAGGGTGCGGGCACCGGCGCCCTGGCGACCCTCGAAATTGCGATTGCTGGTGCTCACGCAGTACTCCCCGCGCGCCACGGTGTCGCCGTTCATGCCGATGCACATCGAGCACCCCGATTCCCGCCAGTCCGCGCCGGCCTCGATGAACACGCGGTGCAGCCCCTCGGCCTCGGCGGCCGCCTTGACCTGTTGCGAGCCCGGGACCACGAGCATGCGCACGCCCGGGGCGAGCTTGCGCCCGCGCAACACACGCGCCGCAGCGCGCAGATCGGATAGACGCGAGTTGGTGCAGCTGCCGAGAAAGACGACGTTGACCGGACGATCGCGCAGCGCAGTGCCCGGCTCGATGCCCATGTAGTCGAGCGCTCGAGCGAACGCCGGATCCTCGGTGTGCTCGGGCACCGAGCCGGTGATGGGAATCACCATTCCGGGATGGGTGCCGTAGGTGATCATCGGCTCCACGGCCTGCGCCTCGAGGCTGACCTCGCGATCGAAGCGCGCACCCGGATCGCTCGGCAGTTGCCGCCACGCCTCGAGCGCGCGCTCCCAGGCGGCGCCCTGCGGCGCCCGCGGGCGCCCGCGCAGATAGGAGAAAGTCGTCTCGTCCGGAGCGATCATGCCGGCGCGCGCGCCGGCCTCGATCGACATGTTGCACACGGTCATGCGGCCGTCCATGTCGAGCGAGCCGATCGCCTCGCCGCGATACTCGATCACGTGCCCGGTGCCACCGTCGATGCCGATCCGCCCGATGATGGCGAGGATCAGGTCCTTGGCAGTGACCCCCTCGCCAAGCTGCCCGCTCACCTCGATGGCGAGCGTACGGGGCTTTCTCTGCAGCAGGCACTGCGTCGCGAGCACGTGCCCGACCTCGGTCGTGCCGATGCCGAAGGCGAGGGCACCGAGCGCGCCATGCGTGCTCGTATGACTGTCCCCACAGACGATCGTCTTGCCGGGCTGGGTGGCGCCGAGCTCCGGACCGATGACGTGCACGATGCCGCGCTCGCGGCTTGCCATCGCGAGCAGCTCGACGCCGAAGCTCGCGCAGTTGCGCTCGAGCTCCTGCACCTGATGCGCCGCGCCCGCGAGCGCCACCGGGACACCGCCGAACACCTGCTCGGTGCGCGTGGGCGTCGAGTGATCGAGCGTCGCGAGGGTGCGCTCGGGACGGCGCACCGGGAGGGCCCGCTCGCGCAGCACCTGGAAGGCCTGCGGTGTCGTGACCTCGTGGATGAGGTGCAGATCGATGTACAGCACCGCCGGGGTGTCCGCCGTCTCGGCGATCACCTCGTGCTGCCGCCACACTTTCTCGAACAGGGTCTGCGCCATGCGCTGTCCTTGCCTGTCTGCCGCGTGAGCCTCAGGCATTCGCCGGCGCCTTGCCGGTGCTCGCCGGCGCGTCCTCGCGGGCGCGCGCGGCGGCGCGGCGCGCCAGCTCGATGCGATTGATCACTTCGAGGAAGGCCTGGGTGCTCGACTCGACGATGTTGGTGCTCACGCTCGAGCCGCGGTAGGTGCGCTGATTGTGCTCGACGTAGATGACCGCCTCGCCCTGCGCATCCTCACCGCCGGTGACGCCGTGCACCTCGAACTTGCGCAGCTGCACGGCGATGCCGCTCGCCGCCTCGATGGCCTTGAAGGCTGCATCGACCGGCCCATCGCCCTCGGCGCGCTGCTCGATGCGCCGGCCATCGACGTGGCGCACGCGCACACGAGCGGTCGCAGGCGTCGCGCTGTCCGTCTCGATGCGCAGGTCCTCGAGCTCCCAGGGACCGCTCGCGCTCGACTCCACCCGCAGCACCAGCGCCTCGAGGTCCCCGTCGAAGAGCTCCTTCTTCTTGTCCGCGAGCGTCTTGAACTCGGCGAACACGCGATTGAACTCCGCCTCGTCGAGCTCGAAGCCGAGCTCGGAGATGCGTTGGCGCAGCGCGTGCCGGCCGCTGTGCTTGCCGAGCACCAGGCTGCTCTGCGGCAGGCCGACGTCCTCCGGACGCATGATCTCGTAGGTGGAGTGGTGCTTGAGCATGCCGTGCTGGTGAATGCCCGACTCGTGCGCGAAGGCGTTCTCCCCGACCACCGCCTTGTTGCGCGGGATGGACATGCCGGTGATGCTCGCGATGAGTCGCGAGGTGGGGTACAGGCGCGTGGTATGCACGCGGGTCTGCACGTTGAAGAACGCCGCGCGCGTGCGCAGCGCCATCACCACTTCCTCGAGCGAGCAGTTGCCCGCCCGCTCCCCCATGCCGTTGATCGTGCACTCGATCTGCCGGGCGCCCGCGACGACCGCCGTCAGGCTGTTGGCGACCGCCATGCCGAGATCGTCGTGGCAGTGCACCGAGAGCGTGACGCGCTCGATGCCGCGAACGTTCTTGCGCAGGTAACGAAACAGCTCCGCGAACTCATCCGGCACCGTGTAGCCGACGGTGTCGGGAATGTTGATCGTGGTGGCGCCCGCCTCGATCACCGCCTCGACGACCTCGGCGAGGAACTCGAGCTCGGTGCGCGAGGCGTCCTCGGGGGAGAACTCCACATCGGTGGCGTACTCGCCGGCGATGCGCACCGCCTCCACCGCGGTGCGCACGATCTCCTCCTGCGCCATGTTCAGCTTGTACTGGCGGTGGATCGCGCTGGTGGCGAGAAACACGTGCAGACGGTGCCGCGGGGCATCGCGCAGCGCCTTCGCGGCGAGCTCGATGTCGCCGCGCGTGCAACGCGCGAGGCCGCAGATGATCGGCCCCTGCACCTCGCGAGCGACGGCATTGACGCTCTCCCAATCCCCGCGCGATGCCGCCGGGAAGCCGGCCTCGATCACATCCACGCCGAGCTCGGCGAGCGCGCGGGCGACGCGCAGCTTCTCGGGCTGGGTCATGCTGCAGCCGGGGGCCTGCTCGCCATCGCGCAGCGTGGTATCGAAGATGATGACGCGTTCGGGGTCGGGACTCATGGCAGCTCCTCGGGGTGCAGGTGGCCGCGGGGCGCGCGTGGCGCAACCCTCAGCGGGTTCCCTCATTCAGCCAGGGCATGCGGGCACGCAGCGCCGCGCCCACCTTCTCGATCTGTCGGGCCTTGTCCTGCTTCAGCAGCTTCTTGTAGTTGCGCCGCCCCGAGGCGTTCTCCTCGATCCACTGGCGCGCGAACTTGCCCTGCTGGATCTCCTTGAGGATGCGGCGCATCTCGCGCTTCACGTGCGCGTCGACGATGCGCGGGCCACGCGTGAGATCCCCATACTTGGCGGTCTCGCTGATGAACTGATGCATCTTGGCGATGCCGCCCTCGTGCAGCAGGTCGACGATCAGCTTGAGCTCGTGCAGACATTCGTAATAGGCGACCTCGGGCTGGTAGCCTGCCTCGACGAGCGTCTCGAAGCCTTTCACCACGAGCTCGGTGGCCCCGCCGCACAGCACGGCCTGCTCGCCGAAGAGATCGGTCTCGGTCTCCTCGCCGAAGGTGGTCTCCAGCACCCCGCCACGCGTGCCGCCGATGCCGTGCGCGTACGCGAGCGCCTTGGCATGGGCCTCACCGGTCGCATCCTGCGCGACGGCAATGAGGCAGGGCACGCCACGGCCCTGCTGATACTGGCGACGCACGAGGTCCCCGGGTCCCTTCGGCGCGATCAGTACCACGTCGAGGTCCTTGCGCGGCTTCACCTGCTTGAAGTGAATGTTGAAGCCGTGGGCGAAGAGCAGCGTCGCCCCGCGCTCGAGGTGCGGCGCAATCGCCTGATAGAGCGCGGGCTGGGTGAGATCGGGAACGAGCATCGCCACCAGGTCGGCGCCGGCGGCGGCCTCCGCCGGCTCGAGCACCTCGAGCCCGTCGCGGCGCGCTTTCTTCCAGCTGTCCCCCTTGCGCACGCCGACGACCACGTCGTAACCGCTGTCCTTGAGGTTGAGTGCGTGCGCACGGCCCTGGCTGCCGTAGCCCATGACCGCGATGCGCGCGCCGCGCAGTGCCTTCTTGTCCACATCTTTCTGCGAATACAACCGCATCTGTCGCTCCGTTGCTGCTCGTATCGGCGCCCCGACCCATCGAAAGCGGGGCGCACAAAAAACCCCGCATCGGCCTTCTCGGGCCGGTGCGGGGTCGTTGGTGATCCGTGTCGCGCTTCTTCAGCTGCGCGCGGCTGACCCGCACCGGCCGCTCCTAAGGAGCAGCAGGCCCGTGAGCAGCAGAGGAAGCGCCGCCGCGGAGGGCGTCGTGAGGCTGCTGGGGGCGGGTGTGCGGATCATCCAAAGATAGGACCACAGTCGCGCGGAGCTTGTCAATTGAGCCGCTGTGCGCTGCGTCCGGATGAGGCTGATTTCCGCTAAGCTGGTTGTCTCGCGCGCCTCCGGCGCGCACGCGGTGAAGCGCGGGTATCGTGACCAGTGAAGCGGTGCTGACTGAGGGGAGCGGGGCTAGCCGCAAGCTGTGGCTGCTCGCCGAAGGCGAGCTTGCCGGCTGGCTCGAGTCCCAGAGCAGCGAGGTCGGCGCCTGGGTACGTGCCCACGGCTTTCAGGCCGAGAAGCACCGTGTGCTGAGCCTGCCGGGCCCCGGCGGGGCGGTCGCGGCGGCGCTCGTCGGACTGGGCCCGCTCGCCAGCGCCGAGGAGCTCACGTTATGGCATGTGAGCGGGCTGCCCGAGCGGCTACCCCCCGGCGATTACGTGCTCGCCCGGCCCCTGGCGCGTGATGCCGCCACGCAACTCGTCCTCGGATGGCTGACCGGGGCCTACCGGCTCGGCCGCTACCGTGGCGGGGCGGCGCCGCGACGCGCGCAGCTGGTCGCGCCAGAGGGTGCCGA
Source organism: Steroidobacteraceae bacterium (assembly GCA_035504015.1). Taxonomy (GTDB): domain Bacteria; phylum Pseudomonadota; class Gammaproteobacteria; order Steroidobacterales; family Steroidobacteraceae; genus JASHUC01. The sequence continues at coordinate 16,703 of DATJSR010000054.1, read as the reverse complement.
TCTTCCCTATGCGCAGGCCGCCGCGGCCGCCAGCTGCCTCGCCCGCGACCTCATCAATACGCCGGCGAACGATCTCGGGCCCGCGGAGCTTGCGCAGGCTGCAGTCGATCTGGCGCAACGCTGCGGTGCGCACGCTCAGGTGCTGAGCGGCGCGCAGCTCGACACGCACGGCTATCCGCTGATTCGCGCCGTGGGCGCGGGCAGTCCGCGCCAGCCGCGCCTCGTCGACCTGCGCTGGGGCGAGGGGTCCGCGCCGCGCATCACGCTCGTCGGCAAGGGCGTGTGCTTCGACTCGGGGGGTCTCGACCTCAAGCCCTCCGCCGCCATGCTGCTCATGAAGAAGGACATGGGCGGTGCGGCCTGCGCGCTCGGCCTCGCAAGCCTGCTCATGACGCTCGGGGCACCGATTCGCCTGCGCGTACTGCTGCCGTGCGTCGAGAACAGCATCGACGGGTCTGCCTATCGCCCCGGGGATGTGCTGCGCTCGCGCAAGGGACTCACCGTCGAGATCGGTAACACCGATGCCGAGGGGCGCCTCATCCTCGCCGATGCGCTCGCCGAGGCCGACAGCGAGCGCCCGGACCTGCTCGTGGATCTGGCAACGCTCACCGGCGCCGCCCGCACTGCGCTCGGGCCCGAGCTGCCGGCCGCCTATTCCGGCGACGAGAGCCTGCTGCGGCAGCTGCGCGAGGCGGGCGAGCGCGAGCACGATCCGCTGTGGCCGATGCCGCTGTGGAGCGCGTACGACGATGAGCTCGCAAGCAAGATCGCCGATGTGAGCAACGTTTCGGCCTCACCCTTTGCCGGCTCGATCATCGCGGCGCTGTTCCTGCGGCGCTTCGTCACGGCGACTCCCGCGTGGCTGCACCTCGATCTTTATGCCTGGAATGCCAAGGACCGGCCCGGCCGGCCCATCGGGGCCGAGGCCCAGTGCGTGCGCGCGCTGTACCGGCTGATCCGCACCCGTTACGGCTGAGGCATCCGGGCGTTTGCCGCGCCCAGGAGGCGGGCCGCCGCGCGCTGCGTTAATCTACCCCCGACCCCGCACCGGTCCTGAACTGAAACCCATCCATGTCTGCTAAGAAGTCGGCGCCCGGCGTCGATACCCGGGCCTTCTCACGCATCGTCGTCGATGGCGCAAAGCAGACACCCTCGCGCGCCATGCTGCGTGCCGTCGGCTTCGAAGACGCCGATTTTGCGAAGTCTCAGGTGGGCATCGCCTCCACCTGGGCGAACCTCACGCCCTGCAACGTGCACATCGGCGAGCTCGCCCGTGCCGCCGAGCGCGGGGTCAACGCGGCGGGCGCCAAGGGCGTGCTCTTCAACACCATCACCGTCTCGGACGGCATCTCGATGGGCACCCCGGGCATGCGCTACTCGCTCGTCTCGCGCGAGCTGATCGCCGACTCGATAGAGACGGTCGTCGGAGCCAGCGGCTTCGATGGCTTCGTGGCCATCGGCGGCTGCGACAAGAACATGCCCGGCTGCGCCATGGCCATGGCCCGGCTCAATCGCCCCTCTGTCTTCGTCTACGGGGGAACCATCCGACCGGGTGCGCTGCATCGCGATATCGTCGCCGTCTTCGAGGCCGTGGGCGCCCACGCCGCGGGCAAGCTGAGCGATGCGCAGCTGCGCGAGGTCGAGCGCACCGCCATCCCGGGCCCGGGCAGCTGCGGGGGCATGTACACGGCCAACACCATGGCATCGGCCATCGAGGCGCTCGGCCTGTCGCTGCCCGACAGCTCGGCACAGGAGGCGGTGAGCGAGGCGAAGCGCGCCGACTGCGAGCGCGCGGGACAGGCCGTGGTGGCGCTCATCGGGGCAGGGATCCGGCCGCGCGACATACTCACGCGCAAGGCCTTCGAGAATGCGATCACCGTGGCCATCGCGCTCGGTGGGTCGACGAACGCGGTGCTGCATCTGCTCGCGATCGCGCACGAAGCGGGTGTGCGCCTGAAGCTCGATGACTTCACGCGCATCGGTCGACGCGTGCCGGTACTCGCCGACCTCAAGCCGAGCGGTCGCTACCTGATGTCCGAGCTCATTGCCATCGGCGGCATCCAGCCGCTCATGCGCACCCTGCTCGAGGCCGGTCTGCTGCATGGCGATTGCCTCACCGTCACCGGACGCACGGTTGCGCAGAATCTGGGCACGGCAGGTGCATATCTTGCTGGACAGGATATCGTTCGGCCGCTGTCGAACCCGCTGAAGAAGGACAGTCACCTTGTCGTGCTCTACGGCAACGTAGCCCCCGAAGGGGCGGTGGCGAAGATCACGGGGAAAGAGGGTCTGAGCTTTCAGGGACGGGCGCGCGTCTTCGACGGTGAGGAGCGGGCGACCGAGGCGATACTCGCCGGTGGCGTAAAGCCCGGCGACGTCGTGGTGATTCGCTACGAGGGTCCCAGAGGTGGTCCCGGCATGCGCGAGATGCTGAGCCCGACCAGTGCGATCATGGGTCGCGGCCTCGGCTCGCAAGTCGCGCTCATCACGGACGGCCGCTTCTCGGGTGGCAGTCATGGCTTCGTCGTTGGACATATCGCTCCGGAGGCGGCGCTCGGCGGCCCACTCGCGCTGCTCCGAAATGGGGATTCGATCAGCATCGATGCCCGCAAACGCACCATTAACGTACGACTGTCGGCAGCCGAGCTGCGCCGCCGCCGCGGCGCCTGGCGGCCTCGCGTCGCCGCGCTGAGCGGTGCGCTCGCCAAGTACGCATCGCTCGTCGGCAGCGCGGCGCAGGGTGCCGTCACCACTGCAAATGCCCATCCACGTTCCCGAGCCGGAGCTTGAGCGGAGTTGTCAGTGCCGGAAGCAGCGGTTAGAGTTCGTTCGCGAGGTCAAGCGGCATCGCTCTGTGAGCCCAAGAGCGCACGATGCGGTTCGCAAGGACGGTCGCCGGGTCCGTGGGACGCCGACGGGGAGCTGCAGGCACGAGAGGACGCGCAAGCCCGGCTGCGCAGAGCCGCACGTTATAGACATAGAGACACGGCGGCGGCTCGCAAAGAGGATGGATGGGCACGATCGACGCGCGCGATGATTGCTCGATCCCGCATGGGACTTGCATGGCGTGCAAAACGTAGCTACTTTGCGACGCTTGCCCTTTGATACCGGTTTGCCGGACATGTAACGAGTTCCGACACTATCCGACACACACAGCATGGCTGCCTACGCACAACACGACTCGACGTTCTTCTCCCGCCGCGCGATTGCCTTCGTCGCCATCGTTCTACTCCACGTCCTGCTGATCTACGGTCTCGCCTCCGGTCTCGCGCATCGCGTGATCGAGGCGGTCGCACCGCCGATTCAGACCGACATCGTGCAGGAAGTGCAGAAGCGCGATGAGCCGCCGCCACCGCCGCCGCCGAAACTCGAGCGGCCGCCGGTCGAGGTGCCGCCTCCGGACGTGACCATCAACGTACCGGTGGAGACCAACTCCACGGCAATCACCGACGTGACCAACAAGCACATCGTGGCGCCGCCGCCGCCGCCCGCGCCCCGTCAGGCGGTGTACACGCAGGTGGGAATGCTCAAGGGATTTCCGAATTCCGACGAATTCTACCCGCCCGCCTCGCAGCGCCTGGATGAGGAGGGCACGGCACAGGTGGAAGCATGCGTCGGGCCGAACGGCATGCTCACGCAGGAGCCGAAGATCGTGAAATCTTCGGGCCACTCGCGCCTGGATGAGGGCGCGATCAAGCTCGCCAAGGCTGGGCAGGGCAAGTACAAGCCCGCCACCGAGGACGGTCGCCCGATCAACAAGTGCTTCTCCTTTAATGTTAAGTTTCAGCTTCACTGAGCGTCTTCAACTTGAGCGCCGCCCCGCGGGTGCGGCTTCTTGATTCGATCCGAGGAAACCATGGAAACAACTACCGCCGCTGCCAACTCCAACCCTTACGGCCTTTTTGCCCTCGTGCAGAACGGCGACATGATCTCGCACACGGTTCTCGTGGTGCTCGCACTCATGTCTTTCGGGTCCTGGTACATCATGCTCACCAAGCTGTGGGACCAGCGAAAGCTCAAGCAGTCGGGCAAGGTCGTCGAGAAGCAGTTCTGGACCGCCCCCTCGGTCAAGGACGGCGTGGAGCGCCTGAAGAAGGGCGATGACTATCGCAACATCGCCGAGGACGGACTGCGCGCCTCCGCCCATCACGACGGGCGGCTCACCGATCGCATCGACCTGCACGAGTGGATCACCATGTCGCTGCAGCGCTCGGTCAACAACGTCACCGGCCAGCTGCAAAAGGGCCTGGGATTCCTCGCCACCGTCGGCTCCACCGCCCCCTTCGTCGGTCTGTTCGGAACCGTCGTCGGCATCATCCATGCGCTGATCTCGATCGGTCTGTCCGGTCAGCCCAGCATCGACAAGGTCGCAGGACCGGTCGGTGAGGCGCTGATCATGACCGCCATCGGTCTGGTGGTGGCCGTGCCGGCGGTGCTGGGCTACAACTGGCTGGTAAGCCGCAACAAGGGTGTGACGGAGGACCTGCGGAACTTCGCCAGCGATCTGCATGCCTATCTCGTAGGCGGTGCCCGCGTCGGTGGCTCGGAAGTGCCGATGGCACGCACGGCAAGCCCCGCGGCCACCTCGGCCACGCCGGCAGCTGCGACTGCCGGACGCAAGTAAGCCCACGCAACCGTCGCAGGCAGGTAAGCAAGCATGGCGATGAGTGTCGGCCCCATAGCCGGGGAGGAAGAGGACACCCCTCTCAACTCGACCATCAATACGACGCCCCTGGTCGATGTGATGCTCGTGCTCCTCATCATCTTCCTGATCACGATCCCGGTGGTCCTCAAGCAGGTGCCCGTGCAGCTGCCCAACGCGGTGAACATTCCGACGCAGACCAAGCCGGAGAACATCACCATCGCGGTGGACAAGGCGGGCAACATCTACTGGAACAACGGCCCGGTAGCGACGGAGGCCGCTCTCATCGACGACGTGAAGCGAGTGGCCGTGCGCAAGCCGCAGCCGGAGATCCACATCCGGGCGGACAGGGACGTGCGCTATGCGGCCGTCGGGCGCGTGCTGTATGCCATTCAGCGCGGCGGGGTAGTGAAGGTCGGCTTCATCACCGAGCCGGACAAGAACAGTCTCGCCCAGAGCATCATGCAGCAGCACTGAGCCGCCCAACGCAGGCTCTCAGCAGGAGATTCTCGATATGTCGATGTCGGTTGGTGGCTCGGGCGGCGAGGAGATGTGCGACATCAACACCACGCCGCTCATCGACGTGATGCTGGTGCTCTTGATCATGCTGATCCTCACCCTGCCCATCATGACGCATGCGGTGAAGCTCGACATGCCCAACGCCAATAACCCGCCTCCGCCGCAGCAGCGGCCCGAGGTCATCGATCTGGAGATCGACTTCGACGGCACCATCGTCTGGAACGGGACCGTGGTGCCCAGCCTCGCACAGCTCTCCCAGTTCTTCCGCACCGAGGCGGAGAAGAACCCGCAGCCGGAGATCCACCTGCGGCCCGATCCGCACGCCCGATACGACACGGTTGCCAAGGTACTCGCGGCCGCTCAGCGGAACCACATGGTCAAGATAGGCTTTGTCAATGTCGGGCAGTTCAGTCAGTGACGTTATGAAGACTCTACCCAAGCTCACGATGGCAGTTCTCGCCGCGCTCTCGCTCGGCGGCGCAATCAACCTGCTGCCGCAGCACGCGGCGCACGCGGCGGACGAGCAAGGTCCGTCGAAGAAGAACAGCGCCAAGGGCGCCAAGGCGCTGAAGGCCATCCAGGAGGACATCAAGGCCAAGAAGTGGGAGGACGCCAAGCAGAAGCTGCAGGCGCTCGAGGGCCAGCCGGACCTGACCCCCTACGACAAGCACATCATGTACGACTTCTTCTTCTTCGTGGACTTCCACACCAATGACCTGGCGGGCACTGCCAAGTACATGGAGAAGGAGATCAACGACGGCTATCTCGATCAGGCCGAGATCGCCAAGCGCATGAAGGACCTGGTGCCTCTCTACTACCAGCTCAAGGACTACGACAAGGTGATCGAGCTGGGCCAGCGCGCCATCAAGGACGGCTACGCGGACGACAAGATCGATACCGCGGTTGCGCAGGCGTACTACATCAAGGGCGACTACAAGGGCACGCTCAAGTTCACGCGCGAACTGGTCGACGGCGAGATTAAGCGCGGGGAGACTCCGCGGGAGCCGCAGCTCGAGCTCATCCTCAGCTCCTGTGTCAAGCTCGACGACAACGCCTGCCAGACGCGTGCGCTCGAGCGCATGGTCGAGTACTACCCCAAGCCGGACTACTGGCAGAACCTCGTGTTCTCGCTGTTCCAGAACAAGGCCGCCGAGGCGAGCGACCGCGATACGCTCGACATCTACCGCCTGGCGAGCGATGTGGACGCGATCAACAAGCCCAACGAGTACACCGAGATGGCCCAGCTTGCGCTCGAGCAGGGCTCACCCGGTGAGGCCGAGCACATCCTGGAGCGGGCGTTCTCCAAGAACGTCTTCACCGATCAGCGCGAGCGCGACCGCAATCAGCGCCTGCTCGAGGCGGCGAAGAAGGCGGCCGCCACCGACCAGGCGGGCCTGCCCAAGCAGGAGAAGGAGGCTGAGGCGGCGGCTACCGGACAGAAGGATGTCGGCGTCGGCATCGGCTATCTGAGCTATCAGCAGTACGACAAGGCCGCTGAGCTCATCGCGCACGGCCTGATGAAGGGCGGCGTCAAGGACGAGCCTCAGGCTCGGCTGCTGCTCGGCATCGCACAGTTCAAGGCCGGCAAGAAGGATGACGCCATCGCCACCTTCAAGCAGGTCAAGGGCGATCCCACGCTCGAGCGACTCGCCAATCTGTGGGCGCTGCACGCTCGCGAGTCCAATCGCGTCGCCAACCGCTGACGCTCCCAGTCGCGCGGCCCCGCCCGGAGACCCCATGGCAATTCAGGTAGGCGAGCGCATGCCGCAAGGCACGCTCAAGACCATGACGAAGGAGGGTCCGCGGGACCTGAGCACGAGCGAGCTCTTCAAGGGCAAGAAGGTGGTGCTGTTCTCGGTGCCGGGTGCCTTCACGCCGACCTGCGATGCCAAGCACCTGCCAGGCTTCGTGCAGCAGGCCGCTGCCCTCAAAGGCAAGGGGATCGACACCATCGCCTGCATGGCGGTGAACGATGTGTTTGTGATGAGCGCGTGGGGCAAGCACTCGAACGTCGGCGACAGTGTGCTCATGCTCGCCGACGGCAACGGGGAGTACTCGAAGGCCCTCGGGCTCACCATGGATGGCAGCCGCTTCGGCATGGGCACTCGCGGTCAGCGTTTTGCGATCGTCGTCGACGACGGAGTGATCAAGAAGATCCACGTCGAGCAGCCCGGAGAGTTCAAGGTCTCCTCGGCCGAGCACGTGCTGCAGAATCTATAGCAGCTTCTCGATCTGCGGCACGATCTCGAACAGATCGCCCACCAGCCCGTAGTCGGCCACCTCGAAGATCGGGGCCTCGCCGTCCTTGTTGATCGCCACGATCGTGCGCGCGTCCTTGATGCCGGTGAGGTGCTGGATGGCGCCCGAGATGCCGACGGCGACGTAGAGCTCCGGGGCGATGATCTTGCCGGTCTGGCCCACCTGCAGCTCGTTGGGCGCGTAGCCCGAATCGACGGCGGCGCGTGAGGCGCCGACCGCGGCGCCGAGCTTGTCCGCGAGTGAGTACAGGAGCTTGAAGGCCTCGGCACTACCGAGCGCACGGCCGCCGGAGACCACCCGCCGCGCGGTCTGCAGCTCCGGCCGATCGCTCTTCGGGGCCGAAACGGCCACGAAACGCGTGTGATCGGGCAGCGGCACGTTGACGCCGACCGCCTCGATGGGCGCAGGCGCGCTCTGCTCGGCGACCGCGGCGAAGGAAGCCGTGCGCACGGTGCCCACGACCTTGCGTCCGCCGAGCACATCGACCGTGAGGATGGCGTTACCCGCGTACACCGGGCGGCGAAAGCGCGTGGCGCTCTCGACCGCCATGATGTCGCTGATCTGGGGCGCATCGAGCAGCGCCGCCAGGCGCGGCATCAGGTCCTTGCCGAAGGTGTTCGAGGGCCCGAGCACGTGAGTGAAATCGGCCGCAACGGCGGCCACCTGCGGCGCGAGCACCGCGCCGAGCGCATGCGCATTGGCCGGGTTGTCCACGCGCAGCACGCGATGCACACCGGCAAGCCGCGCCGCCTGAGCCGCCACGGCCGCCCCCTCGGCGGCGCACACGAGAATCGTGATCTTGCCATCGGGGACCGACTGCGCGCAGGCGACGCAGCGCGCGGTGCTCGAGTTGAGCGCGCTGCCATTGTGCTCCGCCACCACCAGTACCTGAGCCATCAGACGAGCCCCTTGTGCCGTAGAGCGCTCACCAGCTCCGCCGCATCCTTGACCCGCACGCCCTTCTGGCGCTGCGGGGGCGGATCGAAGCGCACGGGCTTCAGGCGCGTGACCGGGCTCACCCCGAGCGCCTCGAGGGTGAGTGTCTCGAGAGGCTTCTTCTTTGCTTTCATGATATCCGGCAGCTTCACGTAACGTGGCTCGTTCAGCCGCAGGTCCGTGGTGAACAGCGCCGGCAGCTGCACCTCCAGGGTCTCGAGCCCGGCATCCACCTCGCGCGTGACACGCGCCGTCTCCCCGGAGAGCTCGATCTTCGAAGCGAAGGTCGCCTGCGGCCGATTCCACAGCGCCGCGAGCATGGGGCCGGTCTGACTGTTGTCATCGTCGATGGCCTGCTTGCCGAGGAGCACGATGTAAGGCTGGTCGCGTTCGATCAGCTTGAGCAGGCAACGCGCCACATCCAGCGGCTCGAGGGCGGCGGCGGCGGGCGCAACCTCCACCAGCACCGCCCGGTCGGCCCCCATCGCGAGCGCGGTCCGCAGCTGCTGCTGCGACTCGCTCGGGCCGATGCTCGCCACCACGATCTCATCGGCTGCGCCGCGCTCCTTGATGCGCAGGGCTTCCTCGAGCGCAATCTCGTCGAACGGATTGATGCTCATCTTGACTCCGTCCGTGACGACGCCCGAGCCGTCGGGCTTCAGGCGGATGCGGACGTTGTAGTCGACGACGCGTTTGATGCCGACGAGAATGCGTTTCATGGTTCCTCAGCCGTACGGCGCGATGCGCCCGGGGCGGTGTGGTGGATTGCGTTGCTGCTCGGTGAACCTGGCTCGGATCTTCTGCGCCGTATCGCGCAGCCTCGGTACGAAGCGCTCCACCGCCATTCTGGCGGGTACGGCCGAGGCTGCATAGCGTACCGCAACCGTCGCCAGGACCCGATCCTCGACGAGCACCGGGACGGCCATGGCCACCTGCTCGGAGACCCGCCGGGTACGCGAGGCGGTGGCGTAGCCCTGCTGGCGCGCCTCATCCAGGATGCGCTGCAGCTCCCCGCGGCTCTTGGCGAGCTGGTCCTCCTCGCGCGTGGAGCGGCTGAGGATGTCGAGCAGGCAATCGCGCTGCTCCTGGCTGCAGAAGCCGAGGTAGGCGCGTCCGGAGGCGGTGGTGAGCAGCGGAATGCGATAGCCCGCCGAGAGCCGCTCGACGGCGAGCGGACTCGCGTGATCGGTGGTGTCGCGCACCAGCATCGAGGTGCCCGAGGGTGAGGCCAGCGAGACCGGCCAGACGATCTCCTTGCACAGCTCGTTGATGCACGGGCGGGCGATCTGTGTGACCCAGGCCTCATCGTCGAAGCCATCCGCGAGCCCGCGCACCATCACCGTGAGGCGATAGCGATCGTCGTTCGTGTCGCGATAGACATAGCCTGCCTGGCTCAGCGTCTCCAGAATACGATAGGTGGTGGTGCGGGGAAGCTTGATCTCACTGGTTACTTCGGACACCGTCGCACCTTCGCGGCGGTTGAGCACGGCAAGCGCCTCAAGGCCACGAATGAGCGCACGGATGGGGCGGGTCGATTCCATGAGTGTGAGAGAGTCCTTGATGATTGGAGGCGAAAGTTTAGAAAGCGCGCGCGCTGCTGTCCAACCCGCGATGCGCGCGCAAGCGTGTCCGTTGCGTGCGCGCCGCCCGCGCGGCGGCGCTCGCGTGCTGTCGGCTGCGACTTGACATGTTGACCTACATCCTGCGCCGCTGTGCCGTGATGCCGGCAACCCTGCTCGTCATCGTCACGCTGTCATTCCTTCTCATGCGGCTCGCGCCCGGCGGACCTTTCGATGCCGAGCAGGCGCTGCCGCCGCAAGTCAAGGCCAATCTGCAGGCCGCGTACGGACTCGACCGGCCACTTCCGGTACAGTATGCACTTTATGTGCGCGGGATCGTGCACGGGGACTTCGGCCCGTCCCTGAGGTTGCGCGACGTGCAGGTCTCAGCACTGATCGCGCAGGGCCTGCCGATCAGCGCCACGCTCGGTGCGTGCGCACTCGGTCTCGCACTTCTCACGGGCGTTGCGGCCGGCGCAGCGGCTGCGCTGCGGGGTGCGAAGCTCATCGAGCACGTGACCAGCGCCTGGTCGATCTTGAGCGTTGCCTTGCCGAGCTTCGTCATCGGTCCGGCGCTCGCGCTCGTGTTCGGTGTGTACCTGCGTTGGCTGCCGGCGGCGGGCTGGCAGCCCGATGCGCGCCACCTGCTGCTGCCGCTCGTGACGCTGGCGCTGCCGATCGCGGCCTACGTCGCGCGTCTCACGCGCGACAGCCTGCGCCAGGAGCTGCGCTCGGACTACGTGCGCACGGCGCGTGCCAAGGGACTCGGGGAGCTGCACATCCTGCTGCGCCATGCGCTGCCCCCGGCGCTGCTGCCCGTCGTGAGCTACCTGGGACCCGCAACCGCCGCGGTGGTGACCGGATCGCTGGTGGTGGAGACGGTGTTTGCATTGCCGGGAAGCGGCCGCTATCTGGTGGAGGGTGCGCTCGCGCGCGATTACCCGCTGGTGATGGGGATGGTGATCCTCTACGGCACCCTCACGCTGCTCGCAAACCTCGCCGCCGATCTGCTGTACGGCTGGCTCGACCCGCGCCTGCGTCATGATTGAGGCCGTCCTTCTGCGTCGCAGCCTGTGGAGCGCCGCCCTGGGGCGGCTGCGCGCGAGCCGCGCGGCCGCCTGCGCCTCGGGGCTGCTGCTCACGCTGCTGCTGCTGGCGGTGCTCGCACCGGCGCTCAGTCCCTATCGCTACGATCAACTCGACTGGCAGCATCTCGCGGCGCCGCCGTGGAGTGCCGGGCACTGGCTCGGCACCGACCGGCTCGGTCGCGACCTCCTGGTGCGCGTCGCCTATGGCACGCGGCTGTCGCTGCTCCTCGGGCTCACGGCGAGCGCCATCAGCGTCCTCATCGGCATCGCCTGGGGCGCCATGGCCGGCTATGTCGGGGGTCGCACGGATGCGGTGCTGATGCGCACGGTCGATGTGCTCAACTCACTGCCGACGCTCTTTCTGGTGATCGCGCTCACGAGTGTGATCGGCCGCGGCAGCCCCGGCGTGCTGCTGCTCGCCGTGGGAGCCGTCGGCTGGCTCACCCTGGCGCGCATCGTGCGCGGCCAGACCCTTGCCCTGCGACGGCGCGATTTCATGCTGGCGGCGCTCGTGAGCGGCGCCCGCACGCCGCACATCCTCGCGCGCCACGTGGTCCCCAACGTGCTCGGAGCGGTGATCGCCTACGCGGCGCTCACGATCCCGCAGATCATGCTCTTCGAGAGCTTCCTCAGCTTTCTCGGCCTCGGCGTGCAGGAGCCGCTCGCCAGTCTCGGGAGCCTGGTGCGGGCGGGCGCGAACGAGATGGAGTCGGCCCCGTGGATGCTGCTGGTGCCCGCAGCCGTGCTGCTCACGATGCTCGCGAGCCTGAGTGTGCTCGGGGATGCATTGCGCGATGCCCTCGATCCGCGAGCCGAGTGAGCGCGCGGGTGGCGCCCCGTTGCTGAGCCTCGAGCGGCTCTCGGTGCGCTACGGTGCAGGCGCTGCCGAGCGCACCGTCGTGCGCGAGCTGTCTCTGACGCTCGCAGCAGGCGAGTGCCTGGGGGTCGTCGGTGAGTCGGGCGCCGGCAAGTCGCAGGCCTTTCTCGCGGTCATGGGCCTGCTGCCGCCCGCCGCGCGGGTGAGTGGCAGCGTGCATCTCGAGGGGCTGGCGCTGCGCGGCCTGCCGCGGGCCCGCCTGCGCGAGCTGCGTGGCGCGCGCATCGCCATGGCATTCCAGGATCCCTCGAGCGCGCTCACCCCGCACCTCAGCATCGGCACACAGCTCGCCGAGACACTGCGGCGTCACGGGCGCGCAAGCTGGCGCAGCGCCCGCGAGCGCTCGCTCGGCCTGCTCGAGCGCGTGCACATGAGCGATGCCGCGCGCAGGCTGCGGCAGTTCCCGCACGAGCTCTCGGGGGGCATGCGCCAGAGAGCGCTGCTCGCGGTCGCGCTCGCCTGCGAGCCCGCGCTGCTCATCGCCGATGAGCCGACCACGGCGCTCGATGTCACGATCCAGGCACAGATCCTCGGGCTGCTGGCGGAGCTGCGCCGCGTGCGCGGCACCTCGATCGTGCTCATCTCGCACGATCTCGGCGTGATCGCCGGTCTCGCCGATCGCGTGGCCGTCATGCATCAGGGTGCCCTGGTCGAGCTGGCAAGCGCAGAGCAGCTGTTTCGCGCACCGGTGCATGCGCACACGCGTGCGTTGCTTGCGGCCGCGAGCGCCCTCGCGCTGCCGCAGGCCGCGGCGCAGGCGCTGCGTAGCGCCGTGGTGGCCTCGCCGCCGGCAGAGCCTGCACTGCTCGAGCTGCGCGCGGTCTCGGTTCGCTACCGGATGCGCGGTGTGCGGCGGCGCGCGCTCCCGGTGCTGCATCGGGTGGGACTGCTGCTGCGTGCGGGGGGGTCTTTGGGAATCGTGGGCGAGTCGGGCAGCGGCAAGTCGACACTGTTGCGTGCGATTCTGCAGCTGCTGCCGCTCAGCGAGGGTGAGCTGCGGTGGGAGGGCCGCCCCGTGGCGCAGCTGACGCGCGCCATGCGGCGCGCGCTGCGGGCGCAGATGCAGATGGTCTTTCAAGACCCCGCCGGCAGCCTCGATCCGCGCATGACCGCGCTCGAGCTCGTGGAGGAGCCGCTGCTGCTGCATCGGCACGATCTCGATGCCGAGGCCCGTGCCGGCGCGGCCCGCCGCATGCTCGCTCAGGTGGGGCTCGGCGAGCCGGAGGCCGCGCGCTTTGCGCACGAGCTCTCCGGAGGTCAGTGTCAGCGCATCGCCATCGCGCGCGCGATGGTCCTCGGGCCGCGGCTGCTGCTCGGGGACGAGCCCGTGAGCAGCCTCGATCTCACGGTGCGCGAGCAGATCCTCGAGCTCATCGGACGGCTGCGTGCGCAATCGGGCGCGGCGCTGCTGCTCGTGAGCCACGATCTGGCCGTGGTGCGGCAACTGTGCGAGCAGGTGCTGGTGCTGTATCTGGGGCGGCCGATGGAGCTCGCCTCCGTGGAGGCGCTGTTCGCCGAGCCGCGCCATCCCTACAGCCGCGCGCTGCTCGCGGCGCTGCCGGTGCCGGACCCGCAGCGCCAGCGCGCACGGCTCGAGCAGGCGCTGCCCGGGGAGCCGCCCTCGGCGTGGGATCCCCCGAGCGGCTGCGTCTTTCGGACCCGCTGCCCGCACGCCGCCGCCGTGTGTGCCGAGCACGTACCGCCCTGGGAGATGATCGCACCGGGGCATCATGTCGCCTGCCATCGCTGGGCCGAGCTCACGAGGACGGAGCCGCCCCCGGCGCGGGCTGCGTCACAGGTCCTCGATTGACCCGCGGCGGGCGGATGCAGCTGTCGGCCGGACCCGCTATCCTCGAGGCATGAGCACCGAAACCAGCCTGCGGCCCAGCGAGGGACTGCGCCACGTACGCTACGAGATCCGCGGACGGCTCGCGCGGCGCGCGCACGAGCTCGAGCGCCTGGGCTACGAGATCGTGTCACTGAACATCGGCAATCCCGGCGCCTTCGGCTTTCGCACGCCCGAGACGATGCGCCTCGCGATGATCGAGAACCTCGCCAACGCGGAAGGCTACTGCCATCAGAAGGGGATCTTTCCGGCGCGCGAGGCGATCGTGATGCAGCAGCAGGCGCGCGGCATCAGCGGCGTCACGGCCGAGGAGGTCTTCATCGGCAACGGCGTGAGCGAGCTCATCGACCTGACGCTGCGCGCGCTCCTCAACGAGGGCGACGAGGTGCTGGTGCCGAGCCCGGACTATCCACTGTGGACCGCGGCCGTCACCCTCAATCGCGGTCGCGCCGTGCATTACCCCTGCCGTCCCGAGAACGGCTTCGTTCCCGATCCGGACGAGGTCGCAGCGCTCGTGACCCCGCGTACGCGCGCCCTCGTCGTCATCAACCCGAACAATCCGACGGGCGCGGTGTACCCCCGCGCCGTGCTCGAGCGGCTCGCCCGGCTCGCCGAGGCCCGCGGCCTCGTCGTCTTCAGCGACGAGATCTACGACCAGATGCTCTACGAGGGCGCCGAGTTCGTGCCGATGGCGAGCCTGGTGCACGACACGCTCTGCGGCACACTCTCGGGACTGTCCAAGGTCTATCGCGCGTGCGGCTACCGGGTCGGCTGGGCGGTGTTCTCGGGGCGCCTGCGCGCAGCCGGCGAGTACCTGCACGGCCTGGAGCTGCTCTCCTCGCTGCGCCTGTGCAGCAACGTGCCGGCCCAATGGGCGGTACAGACCGCGCTCGGGGGCTATCAGAGCGTGCGCGAGCTGACTGCCCCGGGTGGACGGCTGTACGAGTCCCGTCGTGAGATCCTCGCCGCCGTCGCCCGCAGCCGCTTCCTGCGCCTGGCGCCCCCGCCCGGTGCCATGTATGCCTTTGTCGAGGTCGACACGCGCGAGCTGCCGGATTTTGACGACCAGCGCTTTGCCCTCGATCTGCTCGAGCAGCGCCACGTGCTCATCGCCCCGGGCGTCAGCTTCAACGTGCCCTATCGAACGCACTTTCGCATCACCAACCTGCCCGATGCGGCACTGCTGCGCGTGGTATTCGCGCGCATCGAGGAGGTGCTCAACGGCTACCTCACCGCACCGCGCGCCGGCGAGCGTGCGAACGTCGTGCAGGCGAGCGAGCGCTTTCGCTCCTGAGCGCGCGGCCTTGCTCTTATGAATTTCTGGAGGAATATCGTTTAAGACACTGATTTGACTCAGAGCCTTTCATCGATACTCACCGGGGACCTCGAGCGTGGCGGCACGCTCGTGGTGCCGACCCCGCAGCGGGCTGCTGCCGTGCGTCTGGCGTATGCGCGGCAGTGCCTGCGGGCGGGGAAGCACAGCTGGCGCGCCCCGCGGGTATTGCCCGCGCGCGGCTGGCTCGAGGCACAGGCACAGCGCGTCCTCGGGCGGGCCGACTCCGGGCTGCGGGCAGCCGAGCCCGCCGAGGAGTGGTGGCTGTGGCAGCGCGCTGCCGCCCAGGTGCTCGAGCAGCGCGCCATCCCTTTCACTCCCACGCTGGTGCCGGCGCTGCGCCGCGCCGCAAGGCTGCTCGATGAGTGGCAGATGCCCCCCGCCGGGCTGCGCAGCGGCGGCCACGCGGAAGCGGAGTTGCTCGCGGCGGTGCTCGAGGAGGTCGAGGCGCGCTGCGCGGCGCGGCAGTGCGTGCCGAGTCACCGCTTCCTGAGCCTCGTGCTTCGCGATTCAGTGCCGGCCGAGCCTGCCAGCTTCGCAGGCTTCACGGAGCTGCCGGCCGGCTGGCACACGCTCATCCGCGGCATGAGCCGTGGAGGGCCTGCCGAGCCCGAGCCGGGCACCCCTGGCGAGGCTTTCGCGGTCCCCGCACACGATGAGATCGAGGAGCTCGAGCTCGCGGCCGAGTGGTGCCGGCGCCAGTTGCTCGCCGATCCGGCGCGGCGCTTGCTCGTGATCGTGCCCGCGCTCGAGCGGCGGCAGGCGGCGGTGCTGCGCGCCTTCACCCAGGTCCTCGAGCCGGACGCGGTGCTCGATACCGGCAGGGCGGCCATCGGGGCGCGCCTTGCCATCGAAGGCGGTGTGCCCCTGGCCCAATACCCCCTGGTGCGCGCGGGGCTGCGCAGCCTGCGCCTGCTCACGGGCACGCTCGAGGCCGCCGAGCTCAGCGCGTGGCTGCGGGATGGGTTCTGGGAGACCCCCGGGCAAGCGGAGCGGGCGCGCCTCGATACCTGGCTGCGCCGCACCTTGCCCCTGGAGGTGAGCCTGGAGAGCCTGACGACCCGCCTGGCGGGCGCGCCGCCGGCGCTCGCGCCCGTGGCGCGTGCCCTGCGCGGCCGCTTGCAGCGTGCGGCGGGGATGCTGCGCGGTGCGAGCGAGCGCCCGCTCGGACATTGGGCGCGCCCCTTCGCCGCCGCGCTCACCGAGCTCGGCTGGCCCGGAAGCCGCAGCCTCGACAGTGAGGAGCAGCAGAGCCAGGCTCGCTGGCAACTCGCGCTCCTCGAGTGGCAGGGGCTCGGTGCGCCGTGGGGCCGCGCGCGCGCAGCGACGGCCGCGCAGGCGCTACGTCGCTGGCTGAGCAGCGTCGCCTTCGCGCCCGCCAGCAGCGATGTGCCGGTCACCTTGAGCTCGCAGCTGGCCGATCCCATCGTGCGCTACGACGGCATCTGGGTCGCGGGACTGCAGGCGGAGACCTGGCCACCCCCACCGCGGGTGGAGCCGTTCGTGCCTCTGGCCCTGCAGCGCGCCGCCGGCATGAGCGCCCTGCAGCCCACACTGTTGCTCGAGCAATCGCGCCAGCTGCTCGCGCGCCTGCGCGCCGCCACCGCGCAGCTCATGCTGAGCTGGGCCACACGCAGCGAGGGG
>DATJSR010000053.1:0-9767 GCA_035504015.1 Steroidobacteraceae bacterium | reverse complement strand
GACGCGGCGAAGTCGGAGCGCCGAATCGAGAGCTGGCTCACGGCGCCGTAGTAGACATCGATGATTTTCCAGGAGCCGTCCACCTCATGCATGCGGTAGACTAGGCTAACTGGCGCTTTCTGGGGGGTCTGGAGATGCGTCTGCACGATCCTATCGGCACCGCGTACCACGACCGTCGGGTCCACGTCGAATCGTTCTCCACCGTACGAGTGGAAATTGCTCGCGTAGCTCGCGACCGTCAGACGCGTGAAGGCCGCGACGAGCGCCTGTTGCTGTTCCGCGGAGAATCCGGCCCAGGAAGGGCCGACCGCAAATGCGGTCATGGCACGCAAGTCGAAGACGCTCTCGATCACCGGCGCCAGCTTGCGCGAGCGCTCCGCAATCCCGACGGTCGCCCCGGACTTCATGGCATCCAGTAGCGCGTTGTCCAAGCTTTCGACCTGGACGATGGCAGGGTCCGGGGCCGCAAAGACCGCCGGCGCGCCAAGCAGGAGCGTGAGTGCGATCAGCGGGCAGTGGCGCAGGAGGGGCATCAGGGGGCGCTGCCGAAGGAATCTGGCCGCAACCTACCGCATCGTCCAGATTCTGTACACAGTTGCAGAGCGCATGGCCACCGGCCGAGCCCGGCCGCGATCGCGCGCCGCCCCGGCGTGCACGAGGTGTCAGCTTTGAATCATCCGCTCATGACGATCATCGGCCTGGCGGTCCTGGGGCTCGGAACGGGCTACCTGGTGCTCGCCTGCGTGGCCGTCCTTGTCTGGAAAACCATGAGGTCCGGAACGCGTGTCTCGCCTGCGCCGCCCGTGACCGTGCTGCAGCCCCTGTGCGGCGGGGAAGCGGGGCTGTACGAGAACCTGCGGTCGCTGTGCGTTCAGGATTATCCGGAGTTTCAGATCGTCTATGGCGTGCTCGATCCCGGCGATCCGGCGCTGGCGGTCGTCGAGCGCTTGCGGCAGGAGTTCCCGGCGCGCCAAATCGACGTGGTGGTCAACTCACAGACCCACGGCCACAACCTCAAGGTCAGCAACCTCGTCAACATGTTCACGTGCGCGCGCTACGACATGCTGACGATGGTGGACAGCGATGTATCGGTGGGGCCGGACTACCTCGCCACCGTCACTGCGCCACTCGCAAATCGCGAGGTGGGTGCGGTCACCTGCCTATATCGGGACGTGCCCACCGCGCGCCTGTGGTCGCGCCTCGGCGCGATGTACATCAACGAGTGGTACATGCCTGCCGTGCTGCTCGCGTGGCTCTTCGGCTTTCGCGGCTACACGTCCGGTCAAACCATTTGCATCCGGCGCGATACGCTGCAGGCGATCGGCGGCCTGCGCGCCATCGCCAACCATCTGGCGGACGACTTTCGACTGGGCGAGCTGGTTCGCGCTCTGGGCCTGCGAATCGTCCTGTCGCCCTATCCGCTCACGGCTGGACACGACGAGCCGGATGCCGGCTCGCTCATCCGGCACGAGCTGCGCTGGATGCAAACGCTGCGCGTGCTGCGGCCGCGCAGCTTCTGCCTGCTTTTTCTCAGCTTCGGCTTGACGTTGCCGGCCGTCGGGATCGCGCTCGCGGCGTCGGAGCCGGCGTTCGCTTCGGCGGCGTGGGCGCTGTTCTGCACGGCGGTGTTGGCGCGGCTCGTGCTACACGTCCGGCAGCGCCCGACCCAGATGCGCCTCCTGGGTGCAGACTGCTGGCTCCTTCCAGCCCACGAGCTGTTGATCTGGCTCGCGTGGCTGGGCTGCTTCTTCACATCGCGTGTCACCTGGCGCGGCCATGAGTTCGATGTGAGCTCCGATGGCGGTCTGTCCCTGCTGTCCTGAGGATGATGTCCGAGCCGCAGCGGCCCGGTGAGACTTGAAGATCGCGGCGTACGTCGGCTGCCTCGTGGGCTTGATCGTCCTGATCATGCTGCCGATCCGTGCGGACTTCAGCGACATGGTCGGGACCTTGGTGCAGGCGGGCTGGCCACTGCTGTGGCTGATCCCTTACCGCGCCGTCTTCTTCGTGCTGTACGGGGTCGGCTGGTTTACCTTGCTACGGCCGTACAATCGCGAGCGACGCATCGGACTGGGTTACCTGCTCTGGGTGACGACCGTGCGCGATGCGATCGACCGCCTGCTGCCCGTTGCGAGCATCGGTGGCAGTCTCGCGGGGGTTCGCCTGCTGCGCTGGCGCGGCCTTCCCATGCCGCCGGCTGGGGCGACGGTCATCGTCGAGACATTGCTGACACTGTTTACGGTGTTCGCCTTTACCGCGCTTGGACTGTATCTGCTCGTTGACTTGGGGATTGCGGGGCGAGGGTACGCCGGAATGCGGTTCGTGCTCATCGTCAGCCTGGCAATCGCAGTCTCGAGCGCACTGCTGCTGCGCTATGGATCGCCCTTCGGGCGCTTGCACGGCTTGCTGTTCGCCCTCATCGGCATCAACGCCCACGCCGATGGGGCTGCCGCTCTCGATCGTGAAATCCGCGACACCCTGCAGCGCAGTGGGGCGCTGATCACCGCGGGCGCTCTGCAGTTCGTCGCCTTTGCTTCCGGTGCCTTCGAGGTGTGGTTCGCGCTGCGCCTGTTTGCGCATCCCGTCAGCGCCAAGGCGGCGATCATGCTCGAGAGCATGACGCAGGCGATCCGTCACGTCGCGTTCGTCGTGCCGGCCGGAGTCGGAGTGCAGGAAGCAGGGCTGGTGCTCTTCGGAAACGCACTCGGACTCAGCAGCGAGTTGGCGCTGTCGGTCTCGATGGCGAAACGCATGCGCGAGGTGCTCTGCGGCTTGCCGCCGCTGCTGTCCTGGCAGTGGTCGGAGGCGCGCCGGCTGCATCGTTAGAATGATGTCAGGCCCGGCCCATCCCGCTCATCGCCGGATGTCGATCTGCCGGCGTCATGTTCGTCGTAGCGGATGAGGGTGCGCAGGTCGCGCTCGTGTCGGCGCTGACAAAACTTCACCAAGTGGTGAAGTATGAGACGCTGTCCCTGGGATCGCATCCTCGGCGTGCGGGCTCGCGGCCACGGGCCGTGCGGCCCCCAGCGATCGGGTGTGTGAATCGAGGAAACGAGCGATGAGCAGTGTCACTTTGGTGAGGCGAATCAGAGCGCGTCCCTCCATCGTCTTTGCGCTGCTCAGCACGCCTGAAGGCATCGCAGAGTGGTGGGGGCCCGATGGCGGCCCGGTGTTGCTCGCGGAAGCGGACGTGCGCGTCGGCGGCTGTTTCCGGGTGCGCTTTCGCACCCTCGATGGCAGCGAGCACGAGAGCGCCGGCGAATACCTCGAGATCGTGCCGGACCGGCGCTTGGTCATGAGCTGGCGCTGGGCCGAGGGTGGAGAGCCCGAGGAGCAGGGAGCCCTGTCGCGGATCGAAATGGATCTCAAGCCCATCGACATCGGAACGGAGCTCACCTTCACGCATGCGCACCTGAGGAACGAGAAGTCCCGCGCGAGCCACGGCGCAGGTTGGGCAGGTGCGCTCGAGAAGCTCGAGGCCCTGTGCCAGCGCGGATCGGGCCACGAGCGACACCAGCCGCCCTTCGCTTGATGCGCGGCGATGTGCAGTGGCTCAAAGAGCGCCCAGCCATGCGATGCCCGTAGAGAATGAAGCACCGGCGGGCTTGCGCGTGGCGCCAGCGGGCAGCATTCCGCCCGATCCTCACGGCACCCTGCTCACGGGCGAGAAAGCCCGCCGCATTTATTTCATCGAGGTCACCGAGATCGATTACCTTCAGGCATTCGGCAACTACGTCAAGATTCACGCCGGCGAGCAGGAGTACGTGCGACGCGACACGTTGCAGCGCCTGAGCGGCCTGCTGGCACCGCTCGACTTCGCCCGCATCAGCCGCTCGACGCTGCTCAACCTGCGAAGAGTGCGCTTCGCCGAGCGCCTGGATCGAGGCGCCATGGTGTTCACGCTGGCGTCGGGCACGCAGCTCGTCTCGAGCCGAGGTCTGAGGCTGGGGTCGGGTGCCGTGCGCTAGATCGAGTAGCGCTCGAGCGTGGCGGGATGGAACAGCTCCTCCACGGTCAGCCGTCTGGAGGACAGGCCCTGCTGGTGGTGATGCCTGAGAAAGGTCTCGAGCGGGTGGCGGTTGGCAGCGACGCCGTACGGCCAGTAGTCGCGACCCAACAGAGCCCGGGCTGCACGCAGCTGCTCTTCCAGGAAGGGTAGCGTCACCTTCGCGGCAGAGGTATCGCTGAGCGCCTCCAGCGCGAGCGCCTTCGATGCTTCGAAGGCTTTGAGCACGGCTGCGGGCAGCCATGGATGCCGCTCGGCCAGGGTACGGCGCACACCGATCAGGTGCATGATGGGGAAGATGCCGGTACGCCGGAAATAATCCTGCGCGGCGGCGACCGGATCGGGAAACAGCCAGCCGATGGGGAGGCTCTCCGAGCCGGCAAGCCGAGGCGGTCGCGGCGCGATGAAGCCATCGATCGCTCCCTCTTGCAGCAGCTGCGAGAGGCTTTTTCCGGGCGGACCGTTCTCCAGGTGCACGTTCGCCGGCAACTCGATGGCGATCTTCTCGGGGCGGTGCGGCTCTTCGATGCCTGCGCGGATCCAGCGTACATCGCAGGGACTGACTGCGTAGTCGTCCTGCAGGATCGCACGTGCCCACACGTTGGCCGTCAACTGATATTCGGGAACGCCGATCGTGCGGCCGGCAAGATCCTGCGGCTCTTTCACGCGATCGGTGCGCACGTAGATGCAGTTGTGGCGAAAGGCGCGTGAGACGAACGCCGGTACGCCGACGTAGGAGTTGTCCCCCCGGGCGGTGCGTACGCAGAAGCTCGACAGCGAGAGCTCACAGATGTCGAAGTCCTCCGTGCGCATGGCGCGAAAGAAGATCTCCTCGGGAGGCAGCGTCATGAAGACAGGCGCGACGCCGTCGATACGCACGTCCCCGGCGATCAGGGGACGATGGCGGTCGTAATCCCCGATCGCCACCGATACGGTGAGCCGCGACATGTTGCCTCCTCAGGACCGATCGCTGCCGCTGATGAAATGTCGCAGAGGATAGGTCGCGAGCGCGGCGGCGACTACCGGCAGCCCGAGGATACTGACGTAGATCGCTCGCGGCCAGCCCAACCCGATCAGGTACCCGCCGAGTGTCGACCCGACCACCGCCCCGGCCCGTCCGCAGGCGAGCGCGACTCCCGTGCCCCTAGCACGTATCTGCAGCGGGAAGATTCGCGCGACCAGCGTGTACAAGCCCACCGTGGAGCCGAGCATCACGAATCCGAGCACGCCGCACGCGATCATCATCGGTGTCTCGCGCGTGGTGAACGCGAACACGAGTGTCAGGAGATAGCTTGCCGACAGGAAGATGACGCACACCCGGACCACGCCGAAGCGCAGGCCAAATAGCCCCACGAGCAGTGCGCCGGCCATGCCGCCGAAGGTGATCATGGCGCCGCCGAGGGAGGATGCCCGCAGGCTGAATCCCTCGCGAGAGAGCATGGTGGGGGTCCAGTAGACGATGAAGAATTCCGTGAGCCAGAGCAGCAAGTAGGCGCCGCTGATGAGCGTGGCGCGCCGTGCGAAGTCTTTGTGAAAGGGCGTGAGGAAGCTCGGGCGCAGCGCCGCGCGGCGCGCTGGCAGGCTCTGCGGCAGAGCTACCTGCAGCCGGGCGGCGATGCGGCGCGCGCGCTCCAGCGCGCCGCGCGGCTGCAGATTGAGCAGAAACTCCAGTGACTCCGGCAGCATGCCGATGACCACCAGCGTCAGGATGAGCGAGGCGAGACCGCCGACGACATACACGGCACGCCAGCCCGCATGCTCGATGAGATAGGGGGCGAGTAGGCCGCTCAGTGAAGCACCGAGCGGATAGCCGGTGGCGTAGATGCTGACGGCGAGGCTTTGCCATCGTAGCGGGGTGTATTCGCAGACGAGCGTATTCAGGGTCGGCAGCAGGATGCCGATGCCGAGGCCGGTGAGCAGCCGCAGCAGGCTCAGCTCGTAGGGTCGGCTCACGACCCAGATACTGAGCATTGCCACGGTAATGAGCGTCAGACCGAGCAGGATCGTGGGGCGCCGCCCGCTGCGATCGGCGATCGGCGCGAGCAGCAAGGAGCCCAGGCCCACGCCCAGCAGGCCGGCGCTGAAGATGGTGAGTCCCATCGCGCCCGGCGCGACGCCCCACTCCGCCATGATGCCGGTGGAGGTGAAAGCCGCCGCCTGCAGGTCATAGCCATCCAGGAGGTTGATGAGCGTGCACAACGTGAGCACGACGATCTGGATCGGGCGCGCACGGCCCGAGACCGCCGATGTCATCGCTGCTCGGGGTGTTTCCATGACGCTCCGCTCTCGGCCCGGGGGCAACTTGCGTCGGCTCCGAGGCTATTCCATGCTGGCGCCCACCGATCAGGTGAAGTGCCGAGTCCATGTTGCAAAGGCCACCGTTTCGTGCCGACCATGTGGGCTCGCTGCTGCGCCCTCAGCTGCTGATCGAAGCGCGGGCCGCCCATCGCCAGGGCCGGCTCTCGCGAGAGGAACTGACCGAAGTCGAGGACCGCGCCATCCGCGCCGTCATCGATGTGCAGGAGGGAGTGGGTCTGCGCTCGATCACGGATGGTGAGTTCCGGCGCGGTTTGTGGCACATGGACTTCCTCACGCAACTGGCGAATGTGGAAACGACACGCTCGCCGGTGCAGGTGAGTTTTCATACCGCCTCGGGCTCGATCGAGCGCTCCCCGTCGGCGACGCGTGTCACCGGCAAGATATCGCGGCCGGCACCGATCTGCGTCGAGGCGTTCAAGTTCTTGAAAGCGCACACTCATCAGACTCCCAAGCTGACTGTTCCATCACCGTCCATCCTGCACTTTCGCGGCGGCCGCAGCGCGATCGACCGAGTGGCCTATCCGCAGCTCGAGGAGTTCTACGCCGATGTCGGCCGGGCGTATGCACAGGAGATTGACGATCTCGCTCGCGCGGGCCTGCGGTACCTGCAGATCGATGAGGTAAATCTCGCATACCTGTGCGATCCGAAGCTACGTGCGGCGGTGCGCGACATGGGCGAGGATCCCGAGCGACTCCCCGGCCAGTATGCCAGCCTCATCAACACTTGCATCGGTGCGCGCCCTCGCGACATGGTCATCGCCATGCATCTGTGCCGCGGCAACTTCGAGGGAGCCTGGATGGCGGAGGGCGGCTACGAGCCGGTGGCGGAGATTCTCTTCAACGCCATCGATGTCGACGGCTACTTCCTGGAATACGACTCCGAGCGCGCGGGGAGCTTTGCGCCGCTGCGCCTCGTGCCACCCGGCAAGACGGTGGTCCTGGGGCTCGTCACCACCAAGCGCGGTGCGCTGGAGTCCAAGGATGAGCTGAAGCGCCGCATCGAGGCCGCGGCGCGCTTCTGTCCGCTCGAACGGCTCGCGCTCAGTCCGCAATGCGGCTTTGCAAGCGGCGAGCGCGGCAATCCGCTCACGATCGATGAGGAGATCGCCAAGCTGTCCCTCATCGTCGAGGTGGCCCGGGAGGTGTGGGGGGAAGCGTGATCCGCGGCGCGCTGCCGCCAGCACCGGCCAGGGAACCGCTTGTTGGTACCTTGTTACCATGGTACCATACTGGCATGAAGGAGATCACGCGTGTGCAGACCGGTGTGCGCCTGGAGAGCCGGCTCCTGAAGGTGCTGAAAGCACTCGCGAGCGAGTTGGATCTGTCCCTCGGGGACCTGCTCGAGGGGATCGTGTTGCACGCTTTTGAGGGTAAGGCGCCGTTCTCGGCTGCGACACTCAAGAAGATCAAGGCGCTCAAGGGCGTCTACGCGCTCGAGCTGACCGCCGAGGATTCCCACCGGCTGAGGGAGGTCCGTGGCCATGAGTGAGCCCTGCACGGATCTCGAGCGTTTCATGCGCGGCGAGATGGAGCTCGGTGCATTCGCGCACCGCGAGCACCTGCGCATGGGCTTCGAGATGCTCCGTCGCTACGACTTCGCCGAGACGCTCTTTCGCTGGTACCCGAGGCAGCGACTGGCAAGCGACGCTGCGAAGCGCACCTTCTTGCTGCCAGAGCCGCGATGCACCATCGTGGCAGACGTTAACAAACATTAATTCACTGTTAACGCCATCGGCAGAAGAAGCGCATTAGCATTTCCTGGAGCGCAGCCGTTCGTTCGTGGCCGTTGCGGGTCGAGGCGGTTGCGGGTCGACTTCTCGTCCAGCATCACGGGCGCGCGGAGGTTGTTATGCACACGCGTGTGGCGCTCCTCACGGCGTCCCTTCTGGCCTGTGCGGCGGCATCCGCCAGTACCGCCGGCAACACCAGCGGCGGTAGCGCGCCGGCAACCGCATCGAGCAGTAGCCCTGCCGCGAGCCCAGCCCCGAGCGGCGGTGGAGCCTTCGGTGGTGCACACGGCATGGGCGGCGGCGGCACCAACGGGGTCGGTATGCACGGTGGCGGCATGCATGCCGGCGCCTTCGGCGGCGGCGCCGTCGGTGGGCGCGCAGGCACGAGCTACGGAATTCTGCCCCGGAGTCGCTCCATCTACGGTGTTGCGGCCACCGGCAGTCGTACGGCCGGCGCCCCCGGAGATCTGATCGTGGGCCCGCGAACGGGAAGTGCGGCAGCTGCCGCACGTCGTGCTGAAAGCAACGGCCGCACGCGACCTCGCCCTGAGGCGCGCATCTGCGGCGGCCCCGGTTGCATCCAACTGTCGCCGCAGTCGTGGCAGCCGCAGATTTATTGTCCGCCGGAGCCCTACGAGTACGGCTCAACGCCGTGCGCCGGCGGCGCGGTGAAAATCAGGCTCAAAGCGCGGCCGTCCGCGGGCTCCTCGTCAAGGCTCTTGCCGCAGAATTGAGCTCGGACTCGAGGTGCCGCGCCATGCTGCTCTGGAGGCTGCCGTGGGCATGTGTGCGCGCGCCGCCGTTGCTTGCGGCTGCTGCGGTGGTGCTGTCGGCGTGCACCACCGTGGAGGCGTCGGCAGCCGCGCAGCGCTCACCCAGCGCAGCGGATCTCGCGGCCGCGGTATTGCGGCTGAGTGCGGCCGATGTCAACTCTCCCGTCACGCTCGCCGCACGCCTCGACTACGCCGAGTTCTTGCTTGCTGACTCGGCATCGGGCAGCTGCGAGCGACGCCTGGCCGAGGCACAGTCGCAACTGGCGGCGCTGCGTGTCAGCCACGGCACCGACGTTCTCTTTCCGCGAGGCTGGGCGCGATTGGTCGATGGCGAGTATCGCCTCCACCGCCTGAGCGCATCGTGCGCCCCAGACGGGCAGGCGCAGACGCGCGAGCTGCGCGCGGCGGTCGCCGCGGCTGCCAGCGCCGTTGGGCTGTATCGCGACAGCCTCGATTATCACTCGATGGCCGCGATGCAATTCAATGTCGCCGCCCTCGATGAGCAGCTCGGAGAGCATGGCGCCGCGCTCGAGGCACTCACGTCGGCGATCGCGATGGATCGGGAATTCGGCTTCCGCGAGGATGCACGCGAGAACTACGCGTACCTGCTGCGTCTGCGGGGTCAGCCGGCGGATCATTCGCAGGTCGCGGCGCAGCTGCGGGATTTTCCCGAGCGCTCCGTCGGGCTCACGTTCGCCTGGACCGCAACGGATGCGCGGGTCCTCGTTCGCAGCGAGCGGACGCGTCTCGTCGCGGGGGCGATCCTCAAGAGCGAGGTGCAAAGCGAGCTACAGCGCGGCGTGCGTCGGCACGGTGCGGGATGGAGGGTCTCGTATCAGATGCTATCGGCAAGCGATGCCGCTGGCGTGTGGCCGCGCCCGCCGAGCATCCCGGGTCTCGAAGACGCGGTCTTCTCCCCGATGCTGTTGCAGCATCCCG